>DVJD01000001.1 GCA_018710785.1 Candidatus Fimimorpha excrementavium | reverse complement strand
CTACGCCCCAGATGACGATAATCAATGTGGCCCCGATAAACAGCGCAAGCCATACCAGAGGTTCCGCCTCTGAACTAATAAAATTATTGAAAAAATCACTTTCCGCTGCTGCCTGAACCTGTCCGCTGATAAACACAATCATGTATTTGATTACCCATCCGCCGATCACACAGTAATACGGAAAGATGATGATGGGCACAATGGCCGTTAATTTTCCTAAAAATCCCCATTTGGGATTCAAATCGGAAAAGGCTTCAATGGCACTCTTTCCGGTTTTTCTGCCGATTGCAATCTCAGCGATCATAAGGGCAAAGCCAAACGTTACAACCAAAATCAGATAAATCAACAAAAAAATTCCCCCGCCGTATTCTGCAGTCAGATACGGAAAACGCCAGATATTTCCAAGTCCCACTGCCGATCCGGCAGCAGCCAGTACAAATCCGATTTTACCGGAAAAACTGCTTCTTTTTTTCTCCATAATTTCTTTCCCTCTTTTTCTTTTGATCTCATCGGTCTGAACTCTTTTTTCGACCGTATTCGTATCCTCTATAAAAATAATCCCAGAATCAGCATGATGATAAAGATTCCTACTGCCGCCACCGCGATTGCCGCTTTCCTAAATTTCTCCAGTGTGTTAAAAAGGATCTTTAGCTCTTCCCTTTTTTCCATCTGATTTACACAGACCACCCCGATCAAAGACAGAAAAATCATAACTGCCGTCATTCTCCAGAAGGATGCCCCCATGTGGACTCCCATGGGCAAATCTGTCTGAAACAGACGGTAAATAATGGAAGGAACTTCCACTTCGATTCCAACATAACCAAGTTTCCAAATCACAGCCTGCAAAAAAATCAGCATGGCTGTCACGATCCCCACATGGATATAGTAATTTTTTCCCGCCTTTTCTTTCAGTCTTCTATATTGAATTACAATCACCGCCAAAACTGACATCAATACCAAAATCATTGCCGCCAGCATGCCCGCTATGCCTCCTGGAAAATAGGCGGAAACCGCATTCCATTTCTGTCCCTGCGTCACAGCTGTATATCCGCCGCCTGTGATCACGCCCGCACCGGCCGCCGTCAGGTTCGGCAAAAGGCAAATCGCTGTGCCAAATGACTTCCAATCCTTTGCATATCTGGAGAGAAATAAAAGAATCCCCACCAGGGTCACTGCCAGAGACAGCGCAAGATATACCGCTCCAATCCTCAAAAAGGCCTCGATATCCCAATAAAGCAGTGTTTTTTTTTGTTCCTCCCGAATCTTACTTTTTCTCCTTACGGCCAGACAATTGGCCGCCAAAACGACGCAGAATGTTCCTATGATGGAGCTGGCCAGCGTAAAATACATCCTGGCATCCCACTGAAGTCCCATGGTCTCTTCCCTTGACCACCACACCGGTATGAAGGATGTAAGGGCAAAGACAAACGTATAGAGAAGCACAATACCGAAAATCATCGCCGCTATTGTTCTGGTGCTGATTTCTTCTTTTCGAATCCATTTGACAAAAATCGCCCATGAAAACTTGAAGGATAAAAACGGAATCAAAACCAGTATCAGGATGCTGACGCTTCCCGTCGCTGCAGCCTGCCCGCTCACTCCCATGGCTGTAAACTGGATGATAACACTTAAATTATTTAGATAAGCCATTTTCAACATGGCAAATCCGTTGATATAATCGGCTCCTTCCAGGCCCGTAACTGCTAAAAGATTTCCCAGTGCCCGGCCCAAAAGGAAAGAGAAAAGGAAGGAGAAAATAAGGCTGACTGCCAGAGCTATTCCGGAAACAACCAAGATATCCGCCATGAGTTTTCCTCTTTTGGAATCCAGTCCTACCTTTTCTTTCCAAGTAATCGCCTGATGGCGTTCCTGTTCCATACGAACTTCTTCTGCGTGTTCTTCGCTTTCCATACGAACCTTCCTTCGAAATACCTCCTCTGCGTTCCGACAATCATCACAGACGGCATCCCGATTCGATGTCTCATTTCCGCATCTGATACATTTCATTTCACTTCCCCATTTCTTATTTCAATTGAAAAAATATCTGTCCTGCATATCGTCAAAAGGGATGCCGCAAATGTTGCAGCATCCCCGGTTACGGTTAAAATTCCATCTTTTTATCCAAATACGCTTTCAAATCTTCTATCTTGATGCGCTCCTGTTCCATGGTGTCACGATCACGGACCGTCACAGCACCATCCGTCTCCGAATCAAAATCATATGTTACGCAGAATGGCGTACCGATTTCATCCTGTCTTCTGTATCTCTTTCCAATGTTTCCTCTGTCGTCGAATTCACAGTTATAATATTTGGAAAGCTCTGCATATACCTTTTCCGCGCCTTCGTTAAGCTTTTTGGAGAGCGGCAGGATCCCTACCTTCACAGGCGCAATGGCCGGATGGAAATGCAGGACTGTTCTCTTGTCTCCTCCTTCCAGCTCTTCCTCATCATAGGCGGAACATAAAAATGCCAATGTAACACGATCCGCCCCCAGCGACGGTTCGATTACATATGGAATATATTTTTCTTTCTTCTCGTCATCGAAATATGTCATATCCTGTCCGGAAGTATTCTGGTGCTGTGTTAAATCATAATCCGTACGGTCAGCGATCCCCCACAGTTCCCCCCATCCGAATGGGAATAAAAACTCAATATCTGTCGTTCCCTTGGAATAGAAACAAAGTTCTTCCGGAGAATGATCTCTAGCTCGCATTTCTTCTTCTTTGATCCCTAAGCTTTTTAGCCAATCAATACAGAACTGTCTCCAATATGCAAACCACTCCAGATCCGTTCCAGGCTCGCAGAAGAATTCCAGTTCCATCTGCTCAAATTCACGGGTACGGAATGTGAAGTTCCCCGGCGTAATTTCATTTCGGAATGATTTTCCGATCTGACCGATACCGAATGGGATCTTCTTTCTGGATGTACGCTGCACGTTTTTAAAATTCACAAAGATTCCCTGGGCCGTTTCCGGTCTTAAATAGATGGTATTTTTCGCGTCCTCTGTGACTCCCTGGAAGGTCTTAAACATCAGGTTGAACTGACGGATATCTGTGAAATCCTTCTTTCCGCATGTGGGACAGCAGATTCCCTTCTCATCAATGAATGCCTTCATCTCTTCCGGTGTCCAGGCATCCACCGATTTTTCCAAAACGATGCCGTTTTCTTTTGCGTAGTCTTCGATCAGCTGATCAGCGCGGAACCGCTCATGACAGTTTCGGCAGTCCATGAGGGGATCGGAAAAGCTGCCCAGATGGCCGGAAGCCACCCACGTCTGCGGATTCATGAGAATCGCGCAGTCTACGCCCACATTATACGGACTCTCCATGATGAATTTTTTCCACCATGCCTGTTTTACATTATTTTTCAATTCCACACCAAGATTGCCGTAATCCCATGTGTTGGCAAGACCTCCGTAAATTTCTGATCCGGCATATACAAATCCTCTGGACTTTGCCAAAGCTACGATTTTTTCCATTGTCTTTTCCATGATTCCCATATCCTTCCTTACTTGAAAATAATAAATGCGCCTTCACCGCCTGGTGTCGTCACCACATTCCTCGTCTGGCAGCTCACATTGGTGGAAATATACTGCACGGTTCCATTGACCGTCACTGTGGCGGCAAAATCCAGATAAACCACATGATAATCACTTTCTTCCATGATTTCCGATAATTCCACCGTCTTTCCGTGGATCGTTACAAAGGACCCCTCGATGGAAACCGGAGAATCCCCCACCGTTCCCACGGCCAGAGTTGTCCCTCCGCCTGAAGTGATGTCGTCCTGATTGTAGGCCACATAGTCCGCCGCCGTCGCATAATCCAGAATCGCAACCAGTTCGTTTGTATTTTCTTCATCCATGGCAATATTTTCTATCGAGATCGGCAGAACTGTGTCCTCCATACCCTCCTGATCCTTGAACTGATCCACGGAGTAGTAATTCAAACCGGCCTTCTCCTGGTTATAGGCTTCGATTTCCGCCTGCGCCATGCTCTTTAATTCATCCAGGTTCAGTCCATCCCCTGAGAAATCTTCCACATAGGAACTCTTCACTGTATGATCATCGTTTACATAAAGACCGCCTTTGACCGGGCTGAATTCTTTATCCCCACAGGCTGTCAGCGCCAGCGCTGTCACACAGGCCAAAACCACCGTCATCAAACGTTTTTTCAAGATTTTTCTCCTCCATTTAACCGATTTCCCTGCCCATGCGCTGCATGACTTCCGGCAGAGATGTGTCAATAGTTCTCTTTATTTTACAGGGTTTTTATCATTTTGTAAAGTCTCCAAAACCTTAAGAGAACGAAAATTTTTGTCGATAAAGCTGGATACCCCGGATTTTACAACCCGTTCCATCTCCGAAAACGCTTCCGGCTTCAGGGTAAACCGGTACAGTTTCTGAAGCGGTGCGCTGGCCACATACTGCAGCGCATACAGCGCTGCTTCATGTACCAAAATACCATTTCCCGCCTGTTCTGCGCAATCCATACAGGTCATTCCGGCTGCCCTTGGCAAATAGAGTCCCGATGTCAATTCCTTCCCGCATTTCATGCACTGAAATACCTGCGGATATTCTCCATTGATTACCATGGCACGCATTTCATAGATTCTTCTCACCAAAGGATTGGGAATGCTGTCTTTCAGCAGCGCCTTCAGGGAAACGTATAAAAGGTTCAGCATCTGACTCTCATCCACATTTTCCCTGGTATAATATTCTGCCACCTCCGCAAAATAGCACCCATAGGAGACTGCCTCCAAATCCGTGCCCATCTCCTCAAAATACTCGGTGATTTCCGCATTCTGGAGGGTATAGGAGCTTCTCCCCGGAAACAGGGAAAAGATTCCAAAGGTGAAGGGGCGGGTGCTGGCAAGCAAAGGGCTGTTCTGCCTTCTGGATCCGCGGGCAAACGCCGTGATCCGCCCCAGCTGCTTCGTCAGCAGCACCACTCGTTTATCATACTCCCCCACCGGCATGGCCGATAATACCATGCCGGACGCCGTAATCAGATCTCTCATACATCATCGTGATACCCATAGTTCTTAATGAAGGTATCACTATCTCTCCAATCCTTTCTCACCTTGACCCAAAGCTTCAAATTAATCTGCTGTTCCATCATCCGCTCAATCTCAAAACGGGCGGCGCTGCCGATCTTTTTTAACATAACCCCGTTTTTTCCTATGATGATTCCCTTATGAGAATCCCTCTCACAGACAATGGATGCTTCAATATCCACAAGCCCATTGGGACGTTCCTTCATTTTCTCAATGGTGACCGCGATTCCATGGGGAATCTCATCGCTCAGACAGCGCAGCGCCTTTTCCCGGATCATCTCCGCCACGATCTGGCGCATGGGCTGATCCGTCACCGTATCCTCATCATAATACATGGGACCGTAGGGAAGATAACGGAAAATCTCATCCAGTATGGCATCCACATTGATGTTTCGAAGGGCCGACACCGGAATCACCGCGGCAAAAGGGCACTGATTTTGATACGCTTTGATGGCCGCTGCCACCTCTTCTTTCTTCACCGTATCCACCTTATTGATAATCAGAATCACCGGCGTCTTTGTCATCTTCAGCTTCCGGATGATTTCCTGCTCCCCGGCTCCGATATACGTCGTCGGCTCCACCAGCCAGAGAATCACATCCACTTCCCCCAGCGTCTGGTTTGCCACATGCACCATATATTCTCCCAGCTTATTTTTCGCCTTATGAATCCCCGGCGTATCCAGGAAAACAATCTGTCCCCGCTCATCCGTATAAACCGTCTGAATCCGGTTCCTGGTCGTCTGCGGTTTATTGGATGTGATCGCAATCTTCTGTCCGATCAGATGATTCATCAGCGTGGACTTCCCCACATTCGGCCGCCCGATCAGCGTCACAAAACCAGACTTCGTCTTCTCCGTATTCATCTCCGTCTCCACTCCTTATCCTTTCTTTCCCCAATAGATAATCCCAAAACTCTCAAAACCTTGTAAACTCCAACCTCTCATAACCACATCATCCATTTCTTCGGAACCCTCACAGGTCCAACCTTTATGCCATTCTCCTACTTCTCTCCATTATGAAACAACTGCACCACTTCCCCAAACAAATCCGCATCTTCCGCAATCTTCCGCTCATTTCCGACCACGCACAGATAATTCTGCTTCAGAATCTCTTCCACCGGGCCTGCCAGCTGGCGGATGGCTTCCTGGTCTGCCTGCAGCACTTCATCCCTCTCCCGCTGCAGCATCTCATAGGTGACGCCGGAGAGCCATGCATTCAGCCCCCGCGTTCCTTTCCCGCTGGGCGTCAGCGGGGTATCCATATCGCTGATGGTTCCGATGATATATTTGGTCATGTCCCGGTCACTCACGGTAAATGTGCGCAGATATTCCGGAATCTTATCATACACTTCATTGGTCCGGCGCAGATTCGGATCCCGGTAGGAGACAAAATATCCCTCTCCGTCTCTGGAAAGCCCGCTCATGCATCCGTAGGCGCCTCCTTTGACGCGCAGCTGAATCCAGAGGTAATCGTAGTTCATGATCACCTGAAGGATACGCATGGCTCCGGTATACGCGTGGCCTCCCTCTTTAAAGTTTCCGCATCTCGCCACATACTGTACCTGGGAAGAGGTCTGGAATCCTTCATTTTTCCGTTCGTTCGGATACCGGCGTTCTGCCTTCTTCGTTTCCCCATGGGGCAGCGCATCCATCAGTGTTTTCAGATGGGGAAGAATGGCTTCGTAGCCGCCCTCATCCGCCGTATAGCTGAACATGAGATTTTCGCGGGTGAATACCTGGCCCATCACTTTTTTCAGGCGGGCTTTCATCTCATCCTTCCTCTGCTCAAAATTCTGATCCAGTTCTTCCAGGAAATGATAAAATCCGATTCCTCCCGTCAGCTCGCCCAGGTAGGCCTCCGGTTCAAAATAGGAAATACAGCGGTTGACCGCTGCCGAATGGCCGCCGGAAATCAGCCGCATCTGTGCCCGGGAACGAAGCTGTCCCACGATCTCGGCCAGACGCTTATCGTCCTCCAGATTGGATTCTCTTAAAATTTCCGTCATAAGGCGAATCATATCTCCCAGCTTCTGATACAGCGCTTTCCCCTGTATGGAAAAGACGGTAAACGGATGTCCGGTATCCTGAATATGGGTATAGTGAGACAGCGAGGAGCCGATCCCGCCGGTATGGATATTGATTTCATCGGACAGCTCCTGATAGGTATGCTTGTCTGTATCCACAAATCCCAGCATGGATTTTAAGAGAGACAGATACGGCAGATCCTCCATCTCCACTGCATCGGCACGAAATACGGCTTCCAGATAACCGATCTCTCCTGTGAAAACCGGGTGAAACAGCACGGCTGTCCCATGGACGTTTCGCTCCTCATTGATGATGGGTTCTGCCTCCTTCTTAATATCGGACACATTCAGCATGGGGATCGCTTCCAGTTCTTCCTCTGTGGAGGGCGTATCCTGAAATTCTTTCAATTCCTTTGTCTGTCTGACCAGTTCTTTGATTTGGTCCGGCGTCAGGGAGGCTTTGAACTCCGCCAGCTTTTTTGCTGTCCTCTCTTCCATTTCTTTCAGATAGCCCTTTTTGGGCAGCACAGTCAACAGCACGCCGTGCTGGTTGGAAAGAAGATCCTCCCGAATCAGTTCCTCAAAATATCCGGTGTTCACCGCTTCCCGCAGGAAAGCAAAGGTCTCGTCATAAGCCAAATGAATCATCGGCGCCGTATCATCGTAGATCCAGCTTTCAAACGCCTGCAGACCATACATCAGCCCCTTTGGGAAACGGCCGTAATCGGCTTCCCGGCAGCGGAATTCACAGTTGTTCAGTCCGGCCAGCAGGGAATTTTTATTCAGTCCGTTCTCTGCCTGTTCCCGAAGCACCTTCTGTATCAGGGCTGCAAATTCCTCTTTCTGCTCCGGTTTCGCGCTCTTGGCCGCGATGGTAAAGGTTGGCTGCAGCAGTTCTCCGTCGTATCCGCCGAAAATATCTTTTCCGATTCCGGCATCCAGAAGCGCCTTCTTCACCGGCGCCCCGGGCGCATTCAAAAGCACATACTCCAAAACCTGAAAGGCCAGATATTTCTTAGGGTCCAGCTCCGAACCTGCCACTTTGCTCCAGGACAGATAGGCGCCCTCTTCTTCGGATTCGCTGTCCGTGATGCCGTAAAAGATGGTATCTTCCCGCATGCGGTCGAAGGCCGGTTCCAGGGGGATGGCCGAATCCACTTCGATGGCGTCATACTTTCCCAGATATTCTCTGTCCATCCAGATCAGTTTTTCTTCCATATTCATATCCCCATACAGATAGATATAGCTGTTGGACGGGTGATAATATTTCTTATGGAATGCCAGGAAATCTTCATAGCTTAACTCCGGTATCACCTCCGGATCCCCGCCGGATTCGAACGCATACGGCGTATGGGGAAACAGCAGCTGTTTGTTATAGCGCCCCATCACCTCTTCCGGAGAAGAAAAGGCTCCCTTCATTTCATTGTAAACCACGCCGTTGTAAATCAGATCCGCATCTTCACTTTCCAGTTCATAGTGCCAGCCTTCCTGGCGGAAGAGTTTTTCATTTTTATAGATATTCGGGTGAAAAACTGCATCCATATAGACAGACATGAGATTCTGGAAATCCTTATCATTGCAGCTGGCCACCGGATACATGGTTTTATCCGGATACGTCATGGCATTCAAAAACGTATTCAGCGATCCCTTTACCAGTTCCACAAACGGATCCTTTGACGGATACTTGTCCGATCCGCACAGTACACTGTGTTCCAGAATATGCGGCGTTCCCGTGCTGTCCCCCGGCGGCGTGCGGAATGCTATGGTAAACACCTTATTGTTGTCATCATTTTCCAGCAAAAAGACACGGGCTCCACTCTTTTTATGGCGAAGCCGATATGCCTTGGAATTCATCTCTTTCAAAATCCGTTCTTCTTCCAGCTGATACTCTGGTATCCGTTTTAAATCCATCCGATAACCTCCATCTTTGTTTCTCTTTTTGATTTCCTCGTCATTCTTTTCTTCTGAGAATATCGTATTTCTTCACTTCTGTTCCCAGGTCTGCAAAAAGCACCTGCTTGGGATGGGGCGCACTCTCCATGGCGTGCCCTTCCTCATCTGTGATCGCCTTCACGGCCGCCTGTACATTTCTGCCGTCCGGCTTCATGATCTCGATCATCTCTCCCACGGAAAATTTATTTCTCTGTTCGATGCGGCAGCGTCCCTGCGCGTCCACATCCTCCACCGTGCCCAGATAGGTGTAATTCTTGATATACGTATTATTATCGTAAATTTGCGCCGTTTCATCCGGTTTTCCGTAATAAAATCCCGTGGTAAATTCCCGATAGGTGCATTTTCCGATTTCCTCTTTGTACCATTCCATGTTGGCCTCATACAGGGCCGGATCTTTTTGACAGTCATCCAGCGCCTTCCGGTAGGTCCTGGCCACCGTGGCCACATAAAGGGCCGTCTTCATGCGCCCTTCGATCTTCAGACTGTCGATCCCGGCATCGATCAGGTCGGGAATATGTTCGATCATGCACAGATCCTTGGAATTGAAAATATACGTTCCCCTCTCATTTTCGTAAACCGGCATATATTCGCCCGGCCTGGTTTCCTCCACAATGCTGTATTTCCAGCGGCAGGGATGGGTACAGGCTCCCTGATTGGCATCCCGGCCTGTGAAAAAATTGCTGAGCAGGCAGCGGCCGGAATAAGAAATACACATGGCCCCATGGACAAAACTCTCTATTTCCATATCATCCGGAATCCGGCTGCGGATTTCCTTTATCTCTTGTAAGGAAAGCTCTCTGGCAGAAACCACACGCTTTGCTCCCAGCTGGTGCCAGAACAAATACGTACCATAATTGGTATTATTGGCCTGGGTGCTGATATGAAGTTCCATATCGGGGAGAACTTCCTTCGCAATCATAAATACCCCGGGGTCGGAGATGATCAGTGCATCCGGCTGTACCGTTTTCAATTCCTCAAAATACGAGCGCACGCCGTCCAAGTCTGCGTTGTGCGCCAGAATATTGGCCGTCACATAGACCTTTACGCCCCGCTCATGGGCAAACGAAACGCCCTCTTTCATCTCCTGCAGGGAAAAATTCTTTGCCTTGGCGCGAAGTCCGAAGGCTTCCCCTCCGATATACACTGCATCGGCTCCAAAAATCACTGCAGTCTTTAATACTTCCAGGCTGCTGGCCGGAATCAATAATTCAGGGTGTCGTCTCATAGCTTGCTATCCTTTCTTTTTCGTACTGACCGCCACGCCGTCCCCGATGGGTATCAGGGAGGTGACCAGTCCTTCTGTATGTTTCAATGTATATAAATACTCCCGCATGCGGCTGTGTATGGTGCGGTTTCTCCTGGTTACGGCAAATCGGGATTCCATAATATCCCCATCCTGAAAGATGTTGTCGGAAATCAGGATCCCTCCGTCACTCAACAGGCGCATAATCTCCGGGAAAAAATGAATATACTGTCCTTTGGCCGCATCCATGAAGATCATATCATAGGGACCGGACAGACGGGCAAGCCACTCCATGGCATCCCCCTCCAACAGGGTGATCACCCCTTCTTTTCCGGCACGCCTGAAATTTTCCCTGGCCACCGGAATCCTGGGCTCATATTTTTCAATGGTGGTAATCGCTGCCCCTTCCGGCATCACTTCGCTCATCATAATAGCAGAATAGCCGACCGCAGTCCCCACTTCCAGAATCTGCATCGGCTTTGCGAAGGAAACAAAAAATTTCAGCAGACTGGCCGTCTCGCTGCGGATGATCGGCACGCGGTCTGCCAGCGCCTCTTTCTTTATCTGTTCGCTGATATCGCTTCCCGGCACTTCCAGTGAATTGATATAAGCAGTGATTCTCTCATTCACAATCATGCCATTTCCTCTCTGGACATTTTGTTCTCAAAACGCTCTCAAGGGAGGCATCTTTTCCAAACAATTTGGGGAACCGGCGTCATCGGTATGCGCCGGTCCCACCATGGAAAAAATCCTCCCTCACACGTCCGTTACTGATTGACCTCCATAATAATCGGCAGAATCATAGGATTTCTCTTCATCTTCTTCCACAGATAATCTCCCAGACTGTCTCGGATCTCATTTTTAATCCTGCTCCAGTCGCAGGTTCCCTTGGCCAGGCACTCATCCACTGCCATGGTCACCACGTCATGGGCTTCTTCCATGAGATTTTCCGATTCTCTCACGTATACGAATCCTCTGGATACGATATCCGGCCCTGCCAAAAGCTGATTGGTATATTTTTCCAGTGTCAGCACGACGATGATGATGCCGTCCTGGGAAAGATTCTGGCGGTCGCGAAGGACGATATTGCCCACATCGCCCACGCCCAGACCATCCACCAGGATGCCTCCGTGGGTCACCTGATCCACCACTGCCGCGCCTTCCTGTCCGACTTCCAGCACCTCACCGGAGTTCAACATAAAGATCTGATCCTTCGGTATCCCGAGACTTTCCGCGATTTCCGCCTGGGCCATACGGTGACGGTACTCTCCGTGTACCGGTACGGCATATTTTGGACGAACCAGGGAGTAGATCAATTTAATCTCTTCCTGACAGGCATGGCCGGAAACATGGGTATCCTGGAAGATGACATTGGCTCCCTTCATGACCAATTCATTGATGACCTTGGAGACGGCTTTTTCATTTCCGGGAATCGGATTGGAGCTGAAGATGACCAGATCTCCCGGATTGATGGAAACCTTCTTATGGATGGACGCCGCCATACGGGACAGCGCCGCCATGGCCTCGCCCTGGCTTCCGGTCGTAATCAATACCGTCTTTTCTTCCGGATAATTGCGGAGCTGTTCAATGTCAATCAATGTTCCCTCCGGAATTTTAATATATCCCAGTTCACTGGCTATGCCAATGATATTCACCATACTGCGCCCTTCCACGACCACCTTTCTGCCGTATTTGTAGGCGGTATTGATGATCTGCTGTACACGGTCCACATTGGACGCAAACGTGGCGATGATGATTCTCTGATTCAGATGCTCCGCAAAAATATGATCAAATGTTTTTCCCACCGTCCGCTCCGACATGGTAAACCCGGGCCGCACTGCATTAGTGCTGTCGCACAGCAGGGCGAGAACGCCCTTCTTTCCCAGCTCGCCAAATCGCTGCAGATCCGCGCTGTCTCCGAACACCGGCGTGTAATCGATCTTAAAGTCTCCTGTATGAATGATGATTCCGGCCGGAGTAAAGATGGCCAGAGCCGCCGCGTCGGCGATGCTGTGGTTGGTCCGGATAAATTCCACGCGGAACGCCCCCACATTGACGGACTGTCCGTAACGGATGACTTTCCGCTTTACGGTGCGCATCATATTGTGTTCTTTCAGTTTGCTTTCAATGATGGCCATGGTCAGTTTTGTGGCATAAATGGGCATATTCAATTCCCGCAGAATGTATGGGATGGCGCCGATATGGTCTTCGTGACCATGGGTAATAAAAAGACCTTTGATTTTATCTGCGTTCTGCTTTAAATACGTGACATCCGGGATAACCAAATCGATTCCCAGCATATCGTCGCTGGGGAAGGACAAACCGCAGTCCACCACGATGATATTGTCTCCGAACTCAAATGCGGTCATGTTCATTCCAATCTGTTCCAGACCGCCCAGGGGAATGATTTTCACTGTTTTTGTTGCATCTTCTGCCATTGTTATTCTCAAAAATTAACACCTCCGTTAAAATCCTGCACCAGAAACGCAGAACCAAAAAAGGTTCTGTTTCCAGTTCAGCTTTATGTATCTCTTCGCTCATAATCTCAGAATAGAAACGCTCTGCAGACAGTTTTCCCATCCAACGGCCTTATCCGATACGTTTTCGCCCAACCGTCGTGAAAACTGAATAGACATCCACGATCCGCTCAAATGATTTCCACATCATCCATTAACTGGGCAAACACTTTTGACAGTGCATCCAGTTTTTCTTCGTCTTCCACCATCTCATAAATCGCTTCGGCCTCTCCTTCTTTGGAAATATCCTGAAGGATATAGCACTCCGCCTCTTCTTCCTCTGAATCCGTCACAAGAAGATAATTCGTTCCGCTTATTTTCGTCTCTTCCAATACAAAAAATTCCACGTCTCCGTCTTCTGTATGAAATACTATTTTCTCTTCCATTCTTTATCCTATCCTCATTTTACGCGCAATAACCCGGTCCATCCATCCCCTTACTGCCGGGTTTCATCTGTCTCGCTCTGTTTTTCTCTTTTCATACTCCGGGCATCCAGATATCCCTGCAGAATAAACGATGCAGCGATCTGATCAATATACTCTTTTCTGTTCTCTCTGCGCACGCTGCTCTCAATCAACGTGCGTTCTGCAGCCACTGTGGTCAGGCGCTCATCCCAAAGCACCACAGGAAGACCGGTACGCCTTTCCACCATAGAACGAAACTCCATCGTCTTTTCCGCCCGGTCTCCCAATGAATTATTCATATTTTTCGGCAAACCTAACACAATGGATTCCACTTCATACTCTTTTACCAACTCTTCAATACGCGCCAATGTTTTGCGCAGTTTATTCTCTTCTTTGCGAACAATGGTCTCCACTGTCTGTGCTGTAATTTTCAGCGGATCGCTGACCGCGACTCCCACTGTTTTTGAACCATAATCCAGTCCCAATATGCGCATTTATCTTACCTGCATTCCTGTCTGACACTGGTCCGTTCCTTATGCTTCCAGCTTTGTATCAATATAATTTCTCATCAGTTCTTCCAGTATTTCATCCCGTTCCACTTTCATAATCAGGCTTCTGGCATTCCTGTGGCTGGTAATATAGGTCGGATCCCCTGACATAATATAGCCCACAATCTGGCTGACAGGATTGTATCCTTTCTCTTTTAATGCATCGTAAACCTCTGCCAGAACTTCGCTGACGCCCATCCGCTTCTGCGGTGTTCTGATAAACTGTGTATTTGAATCTGCCATAGTTCCCACGTCCTTACTCTGAGATTAATCCCTAATACTGTTATTGTAATACATAACAATACATTCGGCAAGCTGTTTTTTACCTCTTTTTTCCACAATTTCAAGCAGTTCTCTGCCTCATTTCCCCATTATTCCGCATGTTTCAGTAAAACGATCCCCTCCGTAAGCATGCCGACAGCCTTTGCCTTTACCATGCGGTTGGAGTATTCTTCCTCTGTTTTGCCCTTTGGTATGGGGTAAGCTGCCTTTACATATTCTTTGGAGTGGCCCAGCATATAGTCTCCCTCTTCCGTATGAAGAATGCTCTCCAGAAGGATCGTCATCTCCGTCCCGATAAAGGACTTCCTGTATTCATCTGACAATCGTTTCTCCATCTGAAGCAGGCGATTGCTTCTCTTCGTCTTTACCGCTTCCAAAACCTGATTCTCCATCCCCGCAGCCCTTGTGCCTTTCCGCGGAGAATATTTGAAAATATGCATTTCATAAAATTTTACTTGTTCCAAAAATTCCCGCGTCTGCTCAAACTCTTCCTCCGTCTCCCCCGGAAATCCCACAATGACATCCGTCGTAATGGCGGGATTCGCAAATACAGACCGCAGAATCTCACATCTTCTTAAGTATTCCCCTGTCGTATAGTGTCTATTCATCCGTTTCAGCACTGCATCGCATCCGCTTTGCAGAGAAAGATGAAAATGGGGGCAGATTTTGTCCAGCTTTCCCAGCGCCTCGGCAAATTCCCTGGTTACAATGCGCGGTTCCAGGGAGCCCAGACGAATCCGTTCAATCCCCTGAATTTCATGGATCCGCTCGATCAAATGCAGCAGCCCGTCTTCCTCCTCCCAATCTTTTCCATAGGAGCTGAGATGGATCCCCGTCAGGACAACTTCCTTGATTCCATCCTCTGCCAAACGGCGGATCTCTTCCTCCACATCATCGGCTCTCCTGCTGCGAATCCTCCCCCGCGTATAGGGAATGATGCAGTAACTGCAGAACTGATTGCACCCATCCTGTACTTTAATATATGCTCTGGTGTGATCCGTCACGGTTCCCAGTTCCAGTTCCTCATACGCCTTCTCATCCCCGATATCGACCACTGCATCCGTTTTCCTGCCTTCCAGATAATCATCCAGGATGGCCACCAAGTCCTTCTTTTTGTTGTTTCCGATCACCAGATCCGCCCCCGTATCCTGAACCGCTTTCTTTGGATCTGCCTGGACATAACATCCCACTGCCACAACCACGGCATTGGGGTTCATCTTTCTGGCCCTTCGAAGCATCTGGCGCGACTTATGATCCGCCATATTCGTCACCGAACAGGTATTAATAATATAAACGTCCGCCCCTTTATCAAACGGCACAATCTCATACCCGCCGTCCCGCATCATCTGTTCCATGGCATCCGTCTCATAGGTATTCACTTTGCATCCCAGCGTATGAAACGCCGCCCTCATCTTCCTCTCCATTCCATTTTCTCCATTCTTTCCATAATCAAAATTGGGCACTGATTTCTACCCGTCTTATTTCAAAAAATCAGTATACAAAAATTAATCTGCTTTTTCTATTGACTTTTTTATCTATAATCGTTAGTATTAAGATAGAGTTTGCCAGAAGTTTGAAATCGCGCAAACAATAATGATAGTAGGAGGGTATACATTATGACCACCGTAAAGATTTCCTTAAACTCAATTGATAAAGTAAAGTCATTCGTAAACGATCTGACAAAGTTTGATACTGATTTCGATCTGGTATCCGGCAGATACGTCATTGATGCAAAATCCATCATGGGAATTTTCTCTCTGGATTTATCCAAGCCGATTGATTTGAACATTCACGCGGAAAACAATGTTGATGAAATCTTATCCATTCTGGATCCATACATCATCAAATAATTCTGTCTGATGATGGTTCTTCAAAATAGGGTGCTGCAAGACACGGACACGCGTTTTGCAGCACCCTATTTCCATCCTGGCGCATCCAATGACGCTACGCCTCACAAAGTACCACTTCTGCTGTTTCAATGGCTGTTTTTACCATCTCATCAATTTTTTCTTCCAGTTTTTTCTCCGATGCCCGGATCACATTCACATTGGGCTTTGTCACAGGATGCTTTGCCACAAAAATCGTACAGCAGTCCTCGAACGGCTGGATGGATGTCTCAAAGGTTCCGATCTTTTCCGCCAATTCCACAATCTCCTGTTTATCAAACCCGATGACCGGACGAAATACCGGCATGGTGCATACTTCATTGGTGGCAGCCAGGCTCTGCATGGTCTGGGAGGCCACCTGTCCGATGCTTTCTCCTGTCACCAGCCCCAGCGCCCCTGTCTCCTTGGCGATGGCTTCTGCGATGCGCATCATGTAGCGGCGCATGATGATCGTCAGCTCATCGTGGGGACACTTATCATAGATATACAGCTGAATATCCGTAAAGTTTACGATATGCAGGCGAATGGGCCCGGAATACCTGGCCACCAGTTTGGCCAGATCCACCACCTTCTGTTTTGCCCGCTCACTGGTATACGGCGGTGCATGGAAATAAGTGGCATCCAAAAAGACGCCCCGTTTTGCGATCATATAACCCGCCACCGGACTGTCGATTCCTCCGGACAGCAGAAGCATGGCCTTTCCGTTTGTCCCGATGGGCATTCCGCCGGGGCCCGGAATCTCCAGCGAATAGACGTTGATGAACTGCTCTCTGACTTCCACTTTCAGCATCACCTGGGGATGATGGACATCGACGCGCATATCCGCAAATGCGTCCAAAATCCTTCCTCCCAGTTCCCGATTCATTTCCTGGGAATTCAATGGATAATTTTTCCGGCTCCTGCGGCATTCCACCTTAAAGGTCAGATGTTTGTCCGGATACATCTCATCCATATACGCCACAATCTTTTCTGCCAGGTCGTCAAACCCTTCATCCGGGATCTGCACCACCGGACAGATATGAACGATGCCGAATACACACTGAAGCGCTTCAATCAGCTCATCATAATCATACTCTGAAGTGGCATTGACATAGATACGTCCCATGGCTTTGGATACTTCAAACGTCCCCTCCACCTGTCTGACTGCCCTGCGGATCTGCTTGACCAGGGCATCTTCAAATAAATAGCGGTTCTTTCCTTTGATGCCGATCTCGGCATATTTAATCAAAAATGACTGAAACTTCATAACATAGTCTCCATTCTTTCCTCTCATTTTACGCAAACGTTCAGCCATAAGGCTGTTCGGTTGCCTTTTTTCCGCGCGTACCTCTCAGGTCAGGTCCTTCGATAACGGCGCAGCATCGGCAAAAGTGTGCGCAGTGTATCAATGGTATATGTGATTTCTTCCATGGTGGTTTCCATTCCAATGCTGAATCGAATGGTGGAATCCAGCAATTCTTTTTTCACCCCGATGCTCTTCAGCGTGGAACTTACCGAAGGATGATTGGACGAACATGCGGATCCCGATGAAACATAGATTCCCTTATCCTCCAGTGCATGCAGGAGAACTTCGCTGCGGACCCCTTCAAAGCTTACGCTGACCACATGGGGCGCGGACTCCCTGCCCGTCAAGCCGTTCACCGTCGTTCCTTCCAGACCGCGGATGCCTTCCACAAAGGCCTCTTTCAGCTCATACAGCGCGCGGATCTTTTCTTCGTGGTCCCGGTACATTTCCTGGGCTGCCAGTCCAAGTCCCGCGATCCCCGGCACATTCTCCGTTCCCGACCGCATCCCTTTCTGCTGGCCGCCGCCGAACAGGATCGGATGGATCTTCACCTTTTCTCCGACATACAAAAATCCCACGCCCTTGGGTCCATGTATTTTATGGCCGCTGACAGACAAAAGATCGATCCCCTGGCGTTTCGGACGGATGGTCATCTTTCCGTATGCCTGAATGGCATCCACATGAAACAGAATATCCGGCTTTTTCTTCTTGATCACTGCCGCGATCTCATCAATGGGCTCCACCGCTCCGATTTCATTATTGACATACATCACAGAGACGAGAATCGTATCTTCCCGAATGGCTTCTTCCAGCGCGGAAAGCTTTACCCTGCCGGTTTCATCCACCGGCAGATACGTCACGGAAAATCCCTGCTCTTCCAGATAATGCATGGGATTTAATACACTGGCATGCTCCACACAGCTGGTGATCAGATGCATTCCCGCCCGTTTGTTTGCCATGGCGCATCCGATCAGCGCCAGATTATTGGACTCCGTTCCTCCGGAAGTAAAATAAATCTCTTTCTCCTGCACCTTAAGCGTCCGGGCAATTCGCTCCTTTGCCTGTTTCACATAGCGTTCGGCCTCCACACCTTTTGTGTGAAGGGAAGACGGATTCCCATAGTCCACTTCCATCGTTTCCACCATCAAATCTTTCACGCAGGGGAGTACCCGCGTCGTGGCGGAATTATCCAAATATACTTCCATTTCTTTCATTTCCTTTTCTATGATCAAACTACCCCAAATGTGCGCAGCAAAAACAGCCAGCCTGTGAGGGTAAACGCGCTCAGACACGTCGTCACCATAACAACACTGGATGTCAATACACCTTCATGTCCCATATTTTTTGCCATCACATAACTGCTCACCGTGGTGGCGGAACCGAGCATAATCAAAACTGCCACCAGCTGTTCCTTCTCAAATCCAAGCCAAATAGCCACTGGCAGAAAAATCCCCGCCAAAACCACCAGCTTGATCAGGCTGGCTGCCATCGTCGGCTTCACCATGGTCAGCGCTTTTCTGCCCTCAAAACCGGCTCCCATGGCCATCAGGCCCAGGGGAGTGGCCAGGGCCGCCACGGAATCCACCGTCTTTTTTAAGATCTCCGGCTGCGGAATCCGGCATACAGACCACAGAAGCCCGATGGCGATCCCCCATAGAATCGGATTTGTGAGAATACCGATACCGGCCTTTTTCAGGGCCGCACGGTCCATCTTATGGCTCACCGGATTCATCACCGACAGAATCAAAACAGCCATGATGTTGTAAAGGGGGACAGTGCCTATGATCATCAGCGGTGCCATCCCCGCATCACCATAAATATTTTGTATGAACGCGATTCCCAGAAGCGCTGCGCTGCTGCGGTAAGAAGCCTGTACAAACTCTCCCAGAATCTCTCTCTTTACAAACAGACGGGACACTGCCGCAATCACCAGAATGCTGATCAGTGTCGCCAAAAAGCAAAATGCCACAAAGGAAAAATCCCATGCCTGGGAGAAATCTTCTCCCGCCAGATCCTGAAACAGCACGACGGGCAGCGCAATCTGAAATACGAACCGATTCAGCTTGGCGGCAAATTCCCGGTCCATCAAACCGATCTTCCGGAAAACCATGCCCAGCAGCATCATGAGAAACACGGGAACCGTGGCGTTCAGACTAAAAATCAGGTTGTCCATTTTTATGCTTCCTCAATGCCAAAACGTCTGCGAATCAAAGGAAGCTGCTCCCTCATGAGGGGAAGATTGAATCCCTGGGGATTCAGCACATAACCTTTTGCTTCCTTCATCAGGGTCTTCTCCAGCTTCGCAAACGGGATTTTCAGCGGCCGGATATTGGCATTTCCCTTGCCGAATTTCTTAAATTCCAGCGCATCCGTACAAAGGGGCTGATAGGTGGCTCCCTCTTTGTTTTTAAGAAGCATGAAGCGGAATTTTCTCTTTGACTCATCCTGCCCTTCCTCCAGAGGTTCAAATTCCACCGGACACAGGAATTCCGCTCTGGCCAAATTTGCCGATAGTTCTTCATCCAGCTCTCGGATGTTGTTTTTTTCTTCGATCTTTCCCGGTCTTCGAAGCTCCTGCAGGAAATAAATCGCAGTCAGCTGAAGCTGCGGATTCATGAGCGGTCTCTGTTCCTTGGGAATCTGACTGTAATCCGGCTGTTTCACGATCTCATTCAGATCCAGTTCCATCTCTCCTTCATCACACAATACAATCGCGTTGACTCCAAGGGAAACCAGCGTACTGAAAAAATTCAAATACTGCTGCTTGAATGTGCGCACTCCCATCAGCCCGATTCCCTGCTCTGCCTGCTGCTTCACATAACTCTTGACATCTTCTTCCTTTGTAAAAACATATATCTGATCGTTGAATGTCTCCGGATCACATACGACATAGGGAAGATTCGTCGCCCTCGCAAAAGCTGTATAAATTTCTTTTGTCTCCAATAAATTCCTGATCACCAAACGTTTGTCAATTGCCATAACCCTTTGCCTCTCTATCTAAACCTTACTCATCGCTGCCTGCAATTTTGCATGCCGGGACAGCCGCGCACTGCAATGGCTCTCTCCGTGGATTTTTGTCATACTTTGTTTCCGGCAGCGCTAATTTCCAACGTTATTAGCATACCATATTCATCGGATTTTGTCATCCGTTTCCGTCTTTTCTATTGCTTTTTCCCTCCCCTGCCAGTATAATTGCTATAGTCAGCTGCCGGGGAGAAACTCTATTCTGCAGAATTCTGTTTTTTATCCGGCTCAGAAAATGCAATTACGGAGGTTCATTATGTGGTTAGCAGACCAATGGAACGAATATGAAGTCATAGATACATCCGGCGGTGAAAAGCTGGAACGCTGGGGAGATTATATTCTGGTGCGTCCCGACCCCCAGGTCATATGGAACACCCCCAAGACACTTCCGGCCTGGAAATCCCCCAATGCGCATTATCACAGAAGCAAAAAAGGAGGCGGTGAGTGGGAATTCTTCCGCCTTCCTGAGCAGTGGGACATCCATTATAAAGAACTTACCTTCCACTTAAAGCCGTTCAGCTTCAAGCATACCGGTCTTTTTCCGGAACAGGCGGCCAACTGGGAATGGTTTGGAAAGCTGATCCGCCAGGCAGGGCGCCCCATCAAAGTGTTGAATCTGTTTGCCTATACCGGAGGAGCCACCCTGGCAGCTGCCAAGGCCGGTGCCAGCGTCACCCATGTGGACGCCTCCAAGGGTATGGTAACATGGGCCAGAGAAAATGCAGCTGCTTCCGGTTTAAAGGAAGCTCCCATCCGCTGGATCGTGGATGACTGCCAGAAATTTGTGGAAAGAGAGATCCGCCGCGGGAACCATTACGATGGCATCATCATGGATCCCCCCTCTTATGGCCGGGGTCCCAAGGGAGAAATCTGGAAAATTGAAGATGCCATCCATCCCCTTGTCCAGCTGTGCAGTCGGCTGCTGTCTGACCAGCCCCTGTTCTTCCTGATCAATTCTTATACCACAGGATTTGCCCCTTCGGTTCTCTCCTATCTTTTGGGTACCGAGGTTGTGTCCCGATATGGGGGCCATGTCCGGGCGGACGAAGTGGGCCTCCCGGTCAGCAGCAATGGTCTCGTCCTTCCCTGCGGTTCTTCCGGACGGTGGCAGGCGGAATAAAAATCTTTCCTAATTAAATCCGCGGAATCCCTTTCCGATAATCTCACTGGAATTGGTAATCATCATAAACGCCGTCGGCTCCACCTGTCTGACATAATTTCTAAGCTGTACCGCCTGTCCCCTTTTCAGTACCGTCAGGATGACCGTCCGCGGAGCGTGGGTAAACGCCCCCTCCGCCCGGTATATGGTGGCGCTCCGGTTCAGCTCGTCACGAATAAAGTTGCAGATCGGCTCCGGATTATTGCAGACCACATTAAAGCATTTGCAGCGGTTAATGCTCTCAATCACATTATCGATGACGAGGGATTTTGCCATGAGGCCAGTGAAGGAAAATAGTCCCGTCGTAACATCAAACACAAAGCAGGCCGCCACCGTGATGCCCAAATCCACCAAAAACAAAGCAGTACCGATATTGACCGGCGTATACTTTTTCAAAATCATGGCCACAATGTCGGTACCTCCTCCCGACGCTCCCACATTAAATAAAATGGCCGCGCTCAGCGCCGGAAGAAAAATGGCAAAGATCAGTTCCAAAACCGGCTGATTCGTCAGAGGTCCCGCCATGGGGAAAAGTTTCTCCATGGCCGACAGTCCCACTGACGTCAGAACGCTGACATATACTGTCTTAATTCCAAAACTGGTTCCAAGAAAAATAAATCCAACCGCCAAAAGTGCCATATTTATAATGAATGTATACGAGCTGGCGGAGAGTGCCGTGATCTTTGACAAAACCACCGCGATGCCGGTGACTCCTCCAAAAGAAAAATTGTTCGGAAATTTAAATACATATACTCCCACTACTAAAAGCAATGTGGCCACTGTCAAAATCAAATATTCCCGTATTACAGCCGCCTTTTTCATCGTCATTTGAAACATGTTCGCTCTTTTGTCCCCCTGTCCTTCAAAGTCGATGCGATTATAGCACAGATCATTCCGCATATCCAGTATAAATTGCTGCCAATTTTAAAAAATCGGATGCTTCCTGGCAGCATGCCCCATCGGCAGGTTTTGTCTCTTTCAGTCCTCTGCATCTTTGATCAGTACCACATCGACTTCTTTTGGCGACTCGATGACGCTCTCTGTCATTCCGTTCTCCTTTTTTCTGTGGGAGACAAAAACATCCCCATAGGGTGTCGGGAATGTGCCTTCCACCCATTGAAGATCCCCGAGGCGGGGGGCGATTTCCAGTTTTCTGCACCCGGGTTCTTTCACCCGAATTCCCAAAATATGTTCCGTCAGCCAGGGCGTCACACCGGATGCCCATCCATGGCACAGGCTATGGCGGTATCCTTTATAACAGTATTTGCCATAGGCTCCATGGACATCCACTCTTCCGTCATCGCCCGTCAATTCATCAATCGGAGCCCCGTTTTCCATCCAGCGAATATCAAAGTCTTCCCAAAAGGTGGTGGCTCCCAGAGAAAGCATGCCGCCCCAATATTCCCTCACACAATCCAAACACCCCTGAATATCCCCAGCCATGGCCCGGGCCGACAGAATATAATATCCCATAAATGTGGACATTCCCTCGGCGCCGCCCCGGCCTAAAAGGGCAGCGTTGGTATCCGCGGCGTCCAGCATGCCCGCCAAAACCATGAGGGCAGCTGCCTGCTTGGATCCCTTATAATCTCCCTTCCACTGTTTCAGACGTTCCAGATCCGTTTCACACAAGGCTTCCATTTCAGGCTCTTCCAGGATGTGAAACAATTTTTTCAGCTTTGATGCTGCCAAAATGTGAATGGCCTGAATCCCAGCATCCACCACATCCCTGTCTTCTGAGCTGGGCCAGTCCACAAACCGAACTTCCGGAGTCACATCCTTTCCATCTTCTCCGATACACCCGGAAAGCTGCTGCTCCAATCCGATCAGATATTCCCTCTGTTTTTTCAGATACTCCACATCGCCTGTATACATAAACCAATCATGCTGCGATAAGATCCACCACATGGAATAGCAGGGAAATCCGTTCATCCATCCCGGGAGGGGTGTTTCCTCCCTCACCAAATCCAGGCTGGCCGGTACGCAGTCATCAAAGCCAAACACGGACTGGATGGTCGTAATCTCCGGATGCATATCACCTGCCCAAATCAGCCGGTCCCTTTTAATGCCGTCCCAGATATAATTCTGCATATTCAAATGGACCGTGTATGCGCCTGTATCCCAGATGCGGTTCAGCAATTCATCGCTGGAACGAAAGCTGCCCCTGTATGGAATGTCCTTATACACCAATACGCCTTTGACTGCTTTCAGCACCAGGCTTGCATTCGGTTCCAGAAGATCCAGACGCAGAAATCGAAATCCCGTCTCTCCCACCGGATTCATACTCATACTGTGAACCACAGTTGTGAAATCCCGGAGAGCATGATCATTGGTGGCAGTGTGATCCTTTCCGATCTCACTCATGGCTTCCATGGCCGATTCTCCAAAGCGGACGCGCACCTTTACGCCTTCCCCTTTCGTTTCCTGCCAGACATAGAGGACGGCGCCGCCATGAATTTCACAGCCGAAATCCAGAAGAATCGAGGCTTCCTTTCCCCTGTTGTGCATAATACACGGATTGACAGCCTGCAGTGAAATCTGCGGTTCTCTGTTTTCCAAAAGAATCTCACTGTTTTCCACCGACGACTGATCACCGTTTTCCGACTGCCATAAGACCCTGACCGGCGTCAAAAAAACTCGTTTTCGGTTATCTTCTCTGCTTTTCTCTGCGATCCTTTGATCCATCATACGAAAAATATCTGTTCTGTCCTTTTTCGGCCCTCCAAGTATCATCGCAAAACCTCCTTTGTCTGCTCGTGCAAGCACGTCAGCCGCTTTCCGGTATCATACAAATAGCAGAAAAACCCGCAGGACTTTCATCCTACGGGCTCTCTTACGCTTGAACACATGTATCAAATGATACGTTTTATACTATACAGCGCACACACGCTGTTCCACAATTAAAGCGGAAATTATTCAACGATAGATACAACTCTACCGGAACCTACTGTACGTCCACCTTCACGGATAGCGAAACGCAGACCCTGCTCCATAGCTACTGGATGGATCAGTTCGATTGTCATCTCTACGTTATCGCCTGGCATACACATTTCTGTACCTGCCGGCAGTTCGCAAACACCTGTAACGTCAGTTGTTCTGAAGTAGAACTGAGGTCTGTAGTTGTTGAAGAAAGGAGTATGACGTCCACCTTCATCCTTTGTCAGAACGTATACCTGAGCTGTGAACTTGTTGTGGCACTTTACAGAACCTGGCTTTGTCAGACACTGTCCTCTTTCAATTTCATTTCTCTGAACACCACGCAGCAGAGCACCGATGTTATCACCAGCCTGAGCTTCGTCAAGCAGCTTACGGAACATTTCGATACCTGTTACAACGACTGTTCTGCTTTCTTCCTTAATACCAACGATTTCAACGCTGTCATTTAAGTGAAGAACACCACGCTCTACTCTACCTGTAGCAACCGTACCACGGCCTGTGATGGAGAATACGTCCTCTACTGGCATCAGGAATGGCTTATCTGTGTCACGAACCGGATCCGGAATGTAGCTGTCTACCGCATCCATCAGATCCATAATTCTGTCACCCCACTCGCTGCTCGGATCTTCCAGAGCCTTCAGAGCGGAACCACGGATAACCGGGATATCATCGCCCGGGAACTCGTACTCTGTCAGCAGTTCACGGATTTCCATTTCAACCAGTTCCAGAAGTTCTTCATCGTCAACCATATCACACTTGTTCATGAATACAACGATGTAAGGTACACCTACCTGACGGGACAGAAGGATGTGCTCTCTTGTCTGAGCCATAACACCATCGGTGGCAGCTACAACAAGGATAGCGCCGTCCATCTGAGCAGCACCAGTGATCATGTTCTTAACGTAGTCAGCATGTCCTGGGCAGTCAACGTGAGCGTAATGTCTCTTTGCTGTTTCGTACTCAACGTGAGCTGTAGAGATTGTGATACCTCTTTCTCTTTCTTCCGGAGCCTTATCGATGTTTTCGAATGCAACTGCTTCACCTGTACCTAATCTCTCATGCAGAGTCTTTGTGATAGCAGCTGTTAAAGTTGTCTTACCATGGTCAACGTGTCCAATTGTACCAATGTTACAATGTGGTTTGCTTCTTTCAAATTTAGCTTTAGCCATTATTTGAATCCTCCTTTAAAATAAGTGCGCATTAGCACATTATTAGTATCATAGACTGTCCCTATTATATTGCATAACAAGGAAGTTTGCAAGCCTATTTTTTAAAATCCTGCACGGTTTCCCGTGCAGGGAACCAGCGTTTTGCAGTTATTATTTCTTCTTATCAGCCAATACCTTTTCCTGTACGGACTTCGGTACCTGCTCATATCTTTCGAAGAACATGGAATAGTTTCCGCGGCCCTGTGTCTTGGAACGCAGGTCTGTGGCATAACCAAACATTTCAGCCAGCGGAACGTAAGCCTTTACGATCTTACCGCCGCCCAGGTCATCCATACCTTCGATACGTCCGCGGCGAGAGTTTACATCACCGATGACATCTCCCATGTACTCTTCCGGCATGGTTACTTCCACCTTCATGATTGGCTCCAGCAGAACCGGGTTTGCCTTAGCCATAGCTTCCTTGAATGCCATGGATCCGGCGATATGGAATGCCATTTCAGAAGAATCGACTTCATGGTAAGAACCATCAAATACAGTCGCATGAACGCCCACAACCGGGAATCCGCCGAGGATACCGCACTTGGTTGCTTCCTCGATACCTTCTCCGACAGCCGGAATGTATTCCTTCGGAATCGCACCGCCGACAACAGTGGAGTCGAACTTGAATGTTTCTTCTGCGTTTGCATCCATTGGCTCAAAGTGAACCTTACAGTGACCGTACTGACCACGACCACCGGACTGTTTTGCGTACTTGCTGTCCACATCCACAGCCTTTGTGATGGCTTCCTTGTAAGCAACCTGAGGAGCACCAACATTGGCCTCTACCTTAAATTCACGAAGCAGACGGTCAACGATGATTTCCAGATGGAGTTCACCCATACCTGCGATGATGGTCTGACCAGTTTCCTGATCGGTATGAGCACGGAATGTCGGGTCTTCCTCTGCAAGTTTTGCAAGAGCTTCACCCATCTTGCCCTGTCCGGCTTTTGTCTTCGGCTCAATGGCCAGCTCGATAACCGGTTCCGGGAATTCCATGGACTCCAGTATAACCGGATGCTGTTCATCACAGATGGTATCACCGGTTGTGGAGAACTTGAAGCCTACAGCAGCAGCGATATCACCGGAGTATACTTTATCCAGTTCATGGCGCTTGTTGGCATGCATCTGAAGCACACGGCCCACACGTTCCTTCTTGCCCTTTGTGGCATTCAGTACGTAAGAACCGGAGTTCATGGTACCGGAGTACACACGGAAGAACGCCAGCTTACCAACAAACGGGTCAGTCATAATCTTGAATACCAAAGCGGAGAACGGCTCTTCATCAGAAGAATGTCTCACAACTTCGTTGCCTTCTTCATCCACACCCTTGATAGGCGGAATATCGGTTGGAGCAGGCATATATTCCAAAATAGCATCCAGAAGCTTCTGAACACCCTTATTTCTGTAAGCGCTGCCGCAGCATACAGGAACGGCTGTACATTCACAGGTAGCCTTACGAAGAGCAGCCTTTAAGCTGTCTACGGATGGTTCTTCCCCTTCCAGATATTCCATCATTAAGTCATCATCCAGCTCGCAGATCTTTTCGATCAGCTCTGTATGATACAGTTCTGCATCATCCTTCATGTCTTCCGGGATATCAACGATGGAAATGTTTTCTCCCTTGTCGTCATTGTAGATGTATGCTTTCATTTCGAACAGGTCGATGATTCCCTTGAAATCATCTTCCTTACCGATTGGAAGCTGCAGAATGATTGCGTTTTTGCCCAGGCGTTCACGGATCTGATCCACAGCTCCGTAGAAGTTGGCACCCAGGATATCCATCTTGTTGATGAAAGCCATTCTGGGTACATTGTAAGTGTCAGCCTGACGCCAAACATTTTCTGACTGCGGCTCAACACCACCCTTAGCACAGAATACACCGACTGCACCGTCAAGCACACGCAGTGAACGCTCTACTTCAACTGTAAAGTCAACGTGTCCTGGGGTATCAATAATATTAATACGATGCTCAAGAGCTCCAGCCTTCGGCTTGCAATTCTCCTGCAATGTCCAGTGACATGTTGTGGCAGCTGAAGTAATTGTGATACCTCTTTCCTGCTCCTGCTCCATCCAGTCCATGGTAGCAGTACCTTCATGGGTATCACCAATCTTGTAGTTAACACCGGTATAATATAAGATACGCTCTGTCAGAGTGGTCTTACCAGCATCAATATGAGCCATAATACCGATATTTCTGGTTCTCTCTAATGGATATTCTCTTCCAGCCAAGATTTTTTCCTCCTTATGATTGGTCAAGTCATTCGACTATCCTCTAACCGAAATTAGAAGCGATAGTGTGCAAATGCCTTGTTTGCCTCTGCCATCTTATGCATGTCTTCTTTCTTCTTAACAGATGCGCCTGTAGAATTAGAAGCATCTAAGATTTCGTTTGCTAATCTTTCTTCCATTGTTTTCTCGCCTCTCTTGCGGGAGTACAATGTGATCCAACGAAGCGCCAGAGCCTGTCTTCTTTCCGGCTTAACTTCGATCGGCACCTGGTATGTTGCACCACCAATTCTCTTAGCCTTAACTTCCAGAACTGGCATAATGTTGTTCATCGCTTCTTCGAATACTTCCAAAGCCGGCTTTCCGGCCTTTTCTTCTACTCTGCTGAATGCGCCATAAACGATCTTCTGAGCAACACCCTTCTTACCATCCAACATGATATTGTTAATTAACTTCGTCACAACTTTATTGTTGTATAACGGATCTGCTAATACATCTCTTTTCTGAGTATGTCCTTTACGTGGCACGTTACTTCCCTCCTTAATCAAAAGTTTACAGCTACCGGTTTCCCGGTTTACAGCCTTCTACCAATTAAATCATCGGTACTCACATGGATATGTGTTCGCGCGCGGTTCTTGTTTCAAAACCTCTATCATAACCTGCAACCGTCAGGATAGGTTCTTGTTCGAATGCCGGCACTAATCAAATACCTGTTTGATAAAATTATTTCTTAGCGTCCTTCGGTCTCTTGGCACCGTACTTGGAACGAGCCTGACGTCTGTTCGCCACACCTGCTGTATCCAGTGTACCTCTGATGATGTGATATCTGGTACCTGGCAAATCCTTAACACGTCCGCCTCTGATCAGAACAACGCTGTGCTCCTGCAGATTGTGGCCTTCGCCTGGGATATAGCTGGTTACTTCGATTCCGTTGGAAAGACGAACTCTGGCAATCTTTCTAAGAGCGGAGTTAGGCTTCTTAGGAGTAGCTGTCTTAACAGCTGTGCAGACACCTCTCTTCTGAGGAGCAGATGTATCTGTTGTCTTCTTCTTTAAAGAATTGTACCCCTTCTGCAATGCCGGAGCAGTAGACTTCTTTGTTACTACCTGTCTTCCTTTTCTGATTAACTGATTAAATGTTGGCATTCATTTCACCTCCTGCGATTTCAGATATAAATTCTCGTATCCGTGTACACCTGGTTCGGTTGTCCAGAAATCATGCAAAACAACGCATAACTTAGTACACGCTTATTCATTATATCCACTCTATCGTTTTCTGTCAAGCGATTTTTTATTTTCTTCCGGACAAACGCATGAATCGTTATAAACTTTTAAGCGGAAGCTATCCGGCAAAGCATCTCCTGCCTCTCTTTGGCTAATCATACTCAGACCGCAGGGGAGCAAACCATCTTCCAGACCGTCACTCTAATTCAAAAAAATGCAGGACCTCCCCGTTCGGATCAGCATCCTCCCGTCGTTTCCTGCATTTTTTCTTCTATATATTTATTATATTTATACTGCCGCGCTTATCCCGTCACCCATTCAGACATGCATTCCGGATTCCGCCCGCCATCCATCCGTTATTCTTCCGGATTTTCCTGCGGATCGTCTTCCTCGATGATATCGATGGTCTCTTCTTCCTCTTCCGTTTCCTCCGGGACCTCTTCCGTCATCGGAATTTTTTCCTCTTCTTTTGCCGACTGGCTTGCGGATACGATTTTTGCGAAATCTTCTTCTTTGATTTCCTCATCTTTTTCCACAACCACATCGTCGGTATCCAGACGAATGGAGCGGTATCTCTTCATACCGGTTCCGGCCGGGATCGGCTTACCGATGATGACATTTTCCTTCAGACCGATCAATGGATCGATGCGGCCGTTGATGGCTGCCTCTGTCAGAACCTTTGTGGTCTCCTGGAAGGATGCGGCTGACAGGAAGGAGTTGGTGGCAAGAGATGCCTTTGTAATACCAAGCATGATCTGCTTTCCTACTGCCGGTTTCTTTCCTTCTGCGGTCAATGCCTCATTCATTTCTTCGAAATCCAGCACATCCATGGAAACACCCGGAAGGACATCGCTGTCTCCGCTTTCCTCGATGCGGATCTTCTTTAACATCTGGTGCACGATGACTTCAATGTGCTTATCGTTGATTTCCACACCCTGCAGGCGGTATACACGCTGTACTTCACGGATCATGTAATCCTGTACTGCACGGACACCTTTGATCTTTAACAGGTCATGGGGATTGATGCTTCCTTCGGTCAGCTCATCACCAGCCTCCAGTGTCGCACCGTCCATGATCTTGATTCTGGAACCATACGGAATCAGATACGTCTTCGTGTTTCCTGTATCCGGATCTGTGATGATGATCTCACGTTTTTTCTTGGTATCCTTGATGGTGGCAATACCAGGAATCTCAGTGATGATTGCAAGACCCTTCGGCTTACGTGCCTCGAACAATTCTTCCACACGGGGAAGACCCTGTGTGATATCTCCGCCGGCCACACCGCCCGTATGGAACGTTCTCATGGTCAGCTGTGTACCAGGTTCACCGATGGACTGAGCCGCGATGATTCCCACTGCTTCTCCCACCTGAACGGCCTGGCCTGTCGCCATGTTGGATCCATAACATTTTGCACACACACCGATATGGCAGCGGCATGTCAGGATTGTACGGATCTTCACAGAATCTCTGCCCAGCTTTTCCAGAACTTCCATGATTCTCGCGGCACGTTTCGGCGTCACCATATGGTTTTCTTTGATGACTACTTCTCCCGTATCCGGATCCACGATCGTCTCAGCGATATATCTGCCGGTCAGACGGGACTTCAGATCTTCGATCACTTCTTTTCCGTCCATGAACGCCTTTACTTCCATGTAAGGAATGCTCTTTCCTTCACAGCAGTCCACTTCGCGGATAATCAGATCCTGGGATACATCCACCAGACGTCTCGTCATGTAACCGGAGTCAGCGGTACGAAGGGCCGTATCAGACAGACCCTTGCGGGCACCGTGGGCGGAGATGAAGTATTCCAGTACGTCCAGTCCTTCACGGAAGTTGGACTTGATGGGAAGTTCGATGGCATGACCTGTCGTATCGGCCATCAAACCACGCATACCGGCCAGCTGCTTGATCTGCTTATTGGAACCGCGGGCACCGGAATCCGCCATCATGAAGATGTTGTTATACTTATCCAGACCCTCCATCAGTTTCTCCTGCAGCGTATCATCCGTATTCTTCCAAACTTCGATGACTTCCTTGTAACGCTCCTCATCGGTGATCAGACCGCGCTTGAAGTTCTTGGCGATCATATCCACCGTATCCTGTGCCTGCTTGATCATTTCTGGCTTTTCCGGAGGTACTGTCATATCCGATACGGATACCGTCATGGCCGCACGGGTAGAATACTTGTAACCCATGGCCTTGATGGAATCCAGCACCTCGGCCGTCTTTGTGGCTCCGTGATTATTGATTACCTTTTCCAGGATTTTTTTCAGTTCTCCCTTCTTTACCAGGAAATCAACTTCCGGCGCCAGCTCATTGCCCGGGATGCTTCTGTCCACAAATCCCAGATCCTGCGGAAGAATCTCATTGAAAATGAATCGTCCCAGAGTGGACTGTACATTTCCTGTCAAGACTCTTCCATCCGGCATTTTCTTTGTCACACGCACCGTGATCTTGGAGTGCAGTGTGATCACCTTATTTTCATAAGCCAGGATGGCTTCATTTACACTCTTGAAGAACTTGCCTTCTCCCACGGCTCCCGGTCTTTCCTGGGTCAGATAGTAAATACCCAGAACCATATCCTGAGACGGAACAGCCACAGGACCGCCGTCCGACGGCTTTAACAGGTTATTGGGAGAAAGAAGCAGGAACCGGCACTCTGCCTGGGCTTCTTCGGAAAGGGGCAGATGGACAGCCATCTGGTCACCGTCGAAGTCAGCGTTGAATGCGGTACATACCAATGGATGCAGTTTAATGGCTTTTCCTTCCACGAGGATCGGCTCGAATGCCTGGATACCCAGACGGTGCAGTGTAGGAGCACGGTTTAACATAACCGGATGTTCTTTGATCACATCCTCCAGCACATCCCATACTTCCGTCTGCAGACGCTCCACCATCTTTTTCGCGCTCTTGATGTTATGAGCGATTCCCTTTGCCACCAGCTCTTTCATAACGAACGGTTTAAACAGCTCGATGGCCATCTCTTTCGGCAGACCGCACTGATAAATCTTCAGTTCCGGTCCCACGACGATAACGGAACGGCCGGAATAATCGACACGCTTACCAAGCAGGTTCTGACGGAACCGTCCCTGCTTTCCTTTCAGCATGTCAGACAGAGACTTCAGCGCACGGTTTCCGGGACCTGTCACCGGTCTTCCCCTTCGGCCATTGTCAATCAGAGCATCGACAGCCTCCTGAAGCATACGCTTTTCATTTCTCACAATGATGTCCGGCGCCCCCAGTTCCAGGAGACGGGCCAGACGGTTGTTGCGGTTGATAATTCTTCTATATAAATCATTCAAATCGGAAGTGGCAAAACGGCCTCCATCCAGCTGTACCATGGGACGAAGATCCGGCGGAATCACCGGAATGGCATCCATGATCATCCACTCCGGCTTATTTCCGGAAACCCGGAATGCTTCTACGACTTCCAGTCTCTTGATGATTCTTGCACGCTTCTGCCCGGAAGCGTCCTTCAGCGCCGTGCGCAGTTCCAGAGAATCCGCTTCCAGATCAATGTCGTGAAGAAGTTCCTTTACGGCTTCTGCGCCCATTCCCACACGGAACGCACCGCCGCCCCACTCATCGACCGCATCGCGGTACTCTCTTTCGGAGAGCACCTGCTTATACTGCAGATTCGTGTTGCCTGGATCCAGAACAATATAAGATGCAAAATACAATACTTTATCCAGCGTCCTTGGGGAGATGTCCAGGATCAGGCCCATACGGCTGGGAATCCCCTTGAAATACCAGATATGGGATACCGGAGCTGCCAGTTCAATATGGCCCATACGCTCACGGCGCACACTTGCTTTTGTCACCTCTACGCCGCAGCGGTCACAGATAACGCCCTTATAACGGATCTTCTTATACTTTCCGCAATGGCATTCCCAGTCCTTGCTCGGTCCGAAAATACGTTCGCAGAACAAGCCGTCCTTTTCCGGCTTCAGGGTACGATAGTTAATGGTTTCCGGTTTTGTCACAACGCCGTGGGACCATTCCCTGATCTTTTCCGGTGAAGCCAAGCCAATCTTTATGGCATCAAAACTCATTGGCTGATAGGTTTCATTATTTGTTTCAGACATGTATGGCTCTCCCTCCTATTTATTCATCAATGTCTTCGGCAAAATCATCTTCATAATCTGAGGAATCTTCCTGATCGTCATTCTTTTCTTCCACATTGACGAATTCTCCGTCAGATACTTCCTGCTTCGTATAACCGTATGCGCCGAATTCATCTTCATTATAGTGACGCTCATCCCCTTCCATGATGGAACGGAAATCGGTATTGCCATAGTCAACACTTTCCATCAATTCCACTTCTGTGTTGTCGTCTCTCAGGACTCTCACGTCCAGTCCCAGAGACTGCAGTTCCTTCAGCAATACCTTGAAGGATTCCGGAATGCCAGGTTCTGGAATATTTTCGCCTTTAATAATCGCTTCGTAGGTCTTCACACGGCCAACCACATCATCGGATTTCACGGTCATGATTTCCTGAAGCGTATACGATGCGCCATAAGCCTCCAGAGCCCAAACTTCCATTTCTCCGAAACGCTGTCCGCCGAACTGTGCTTTACCGCCCAAAGGCTGCTGTGTTACCAGGGAGTAAGGACCGGTAGAACGTGCATGGATCTTATCGTCTACCAGATGATGCAGCTTCAGATAGTGCATGTGTCCGATGGTGACAGGACTGTCGAAATATTCTCCGGTACGTCCATCGCGCAGACGAACCTTTCCGTCTCTCTGCAGAGGCACGCCTTTCCACAGTTCTCTGTGTTCCAGATGGTCACCCAAATATTCCATCACTTCCGGTTTCAGAACATCTTTATATTTTTCCTGGAATTCCTCCCAGCTTGTATTGACATAATCATTGGCAACTTCCAATGTATTCATGATATCCACTTCGTCCGCACCGTCAAACACCGGCGTTGAAATGTTGAATCCAAGCGCTTTTGCCGCAAGGCTCAAGTGGATTTCCAGCACCTGTCCGATATTCATACGGGACGGCACACCCAGAGGGTTCAATACGATATCCAGCGGACGGCCGTTTGGAAGGAATGGCATATCTTCCACAGGCAGAACTCTGGAGACAACACCCTTGTTGCCGTGACGTCCGGCCATCTTATCGCCGACCGAAATCTTACGTTTCTGGGCGATATAAATGCGAACCGTCTCGTTGACGCCCGGTGACAGTTCATCGCTGTTTGCTCTGGTGAATACTTTGGCATCCACGATGATACCATATGCACCATGGGGCACCTTCAGAGATGTGTCTCTGACTTCTCTCGCTTTTTCACCAAAGATGGCACGCAGCAGACGTTCTTCCGCCGTCAGCTCCGTCTCGCCCTTCGGTGTCACTTTTCCGACCAGGATATCCCCCGCGCGGACCTCGGCGCCGACACGGATAATACCGCGCTCATCCAGATCCTTCAGGGCATCTTCGCCGACACCCGGAACATCTCTTGTGATCTCTTCCGGTCCCAGCTTCGTATCTCTGGCTTCTGCTTCGTATTCTTCAATATGAATGGACGTATAAACGTCTTCCTGTACGAGACGCTCGCTCAGCAAGACAGCATCCTCGTAGTTATATCCTTCCCATGTCATAAATCCGATCAGAGGATTCTTTCCGAGGGCCAGCTCACCCTGGCAGGTGGACGGTCCGTCCGCGATCACCTCTCCGGCTTCCACACGGTCATTTTTGTATACAATCGGCTTCTGATTGTAGCAGTTGCTCTGATTGCTTCTCGCGAATTTCGTCAGATGGTACACATCTCTGGTGCCATCGTCACACTTGATGATGATTTCATTGGACGCGGAACGCTCTACGACACCGCTGTGTTTTGCCACCACGCAGACGCCGGAGTCCACCGCCGTCTTTTCTTCCATACCGGTTCCCACCACTGGCGCTTCCGTCAGCATCAGCGGCACGGCCTGACGCTGCATGTTGGATCCCATCAGCGCACGGTTCGCGTCGTCGTTCTCCAGGAAGGGAATCAGAGCGGTCGCCACGGAGAACACCATCTTAGGGGAAACGTCCATGAAGTCAAATACAGTCTTCGGATAGGACTGGGTTTCTTCACGATAACGGCCGGACACCATATTTCTCACGAAATGTCCATCCGCATCCAGCTCTTCGTTCGCCTGCGCAACGTGATAATTATCTTCCTCATCCGCCGTCATGTAAACGACCTCGTCCGTCACCCTCGGATTCGCCGGATCGGACTTGTCGATTCTGCGGTAGGGAGCCTCCACAAAGCCGTACTCATTAATTCTGGCGTAGCATGCCAGAGAGTTGATCAGACCGATATTGGGTCCTTCAGGCGTCTCAATGGGGCACATTCTTCCGTAATGGGAATAGTGTACGTCACGGACCTCGAATCCGGCCCTGTCACGGGACAGACCGCCGGGACCCAGGGCAGAGAGACGTCTTTTATGGGTCAGCTCGCCCAGCGGGTTGTTCTGATCCATAAACTGAGACAGCTGCGAAGAACCGAAGAACTCCTTTACCGCAGCCGTCACCGGCTTGATATTGATCAGAGACTGGGGAGAAATCGTATCCATATCCTGGGTGGTCATACGCTCCCGCACTACCCTTTCCAGACGGGAAAGGCCGATCCGGTACTGGTTCTGCAGCAGCTCGCCCACCGCGCGGATACGGCGGTTGCCCAGATGATCGATATCGTCATCGTTGCCCAGACCGTGCTCCAGGTGCATGTTATAGTTAATGGATGCGAAAATATCATCCTTTGTAATGTGCTTGGGAATCAGATCGTGAATCTGACGCCGGATGGCTTCCTTGATTTCCTCCAGGTCGGTATGCTCCTCCAGAATCTTCTCCAGAACCGGATAATATACCTCTTCTGTCACGTGAACCTCCTTCGGGTCCACATCTACCCAACGGGTAATATCCACCATCATATTGGAAAGAACCTTTACCGTTCTTTCCTCTGTCTGAATCCAGACGTACGGCACGGCTGCGTACTGGATGTCGTCCGCCAGCTCCCGGGTCACCGTTGTGCCCTTTTCAGCGATGATCTCGCCGGTAGCGGTATTAACTACATCCTCCGCCAGCACATGGCCGCGGATACGGTTCCGGAAGGACAGCTTTTTATTGAATTTATAACGGCCCACCTTCGCCAGGTCATAGCGGCGCGGATCGAAAAACATGGCATTGATCAGACTCTCGGCACTCTCCACCGCCAGCGGCTCGCCGGGACGGATCTTCTTGTAAAGCTCCAGAAGGCCTTCCTGGTAGTTGGTAGCCGTATCCTTGCCGAAGCTGGCCAGGATCTTCGGCTCCTCGCCGAACAGCTCCACGATTTCCGCGTTGGTGCCCACGCCAAGGGCGCGGATCAGAACCGTAATCGGAACCTTTCTGGTCCGGTCGACACGCACATAGAACACATCATTGGAATCTGTCTCATACTCCAGCCATGCGCCCCTGTTGGGAATCACCGTGCAGGAGTAGAGCTTCTTGCCCAGCTTGTCATGAGCGATTGCATAGTAGATGCCGGGTGAACGGACAAGCTGGCTGACGATAACACGCTCT
>DVJD01000023.1 GCA_018710785.1 Candidatus Fimimorpha excrementavium | reverse complement strand
CAGGAAAAAGGTTCGTTCTCTCCGACCTGAGAATGTTTCTCGGAAATAGAAGAATTGGTGAGGAGCGATGAGGATGGTAAAGCTTAGTGTGATCAGCCAGAGAGAGGTGGAAGACACTTTGCAGGATTTTGAAAAACGCCGGTACTTGATTCTTTCAGCCCTTCGGGCGCAAAAGAATCTTAGTACCGCTGCGTTTTTCAACATGAACAACCGAAAACGTATCGCAAGAAGTATCTAGGCTGGTTCATGTTTTAAGCGAGAGCGGTCCAGCAAAGTGTCTTCCATCTCTCTGGCGTCCGGTTCACAGATTGTTCATTCATGCGTTTGTCCGGCAAATTTGGAAACAGGGATGTTCAAAAGGGAAAAAATCGACTATAATGGAGGGAAACAAAAACAAGCGACAAAAACGGATGCTGCAAAATTCGCACCGCACAGAAAAAATAATCAGCAGAATTATTTTTCTGTGTCTATGCGGCTTTGGCGTCATCCACAGGGTACAGAATAGGAGTTGACCATGAAAGGGTTGGAGAAAATACAATTTGAGATTCTTTCCTGTCTGGAAAAAGGGGAAAGAGAAAATAAACAGCTGACATCGAAGTGGATGAATCAGAGATATCCGTCGGAACACACTCAGGAGGCAGTGAATTCCCTGGAGCGGGAAGGCATGCTGGAAAAAAGACTGGGCGGTTATAAAATTACAGAAAAAGGACTGGAAGCGCTGGAACCTTACCGTGTCAAGCGGGCGATAATCCTGGCGGCAGGATTCGGGGAGAGGATGCTGCCGCTTACGCTGAGCGTGCCAAAACCGTTGGTGCGGGTTCGCGGAAAGGCGCTGATCGAGACGCTTTTGGATGCGCTGAAGGCGGCGCAGATCCCCGAGATCATCATCGTACGTGGTTATCTGTGGGAAATGTTTGACGGACTTTTGCGCCGATATCCCAATATTAAGTTTGTCCAAAACCCGCTGTACAAAGAAGCCAACAACATCTCATCGGCCTATCTGGTGCGCGGACTGCTGGCCAATGCCTATGTGTGCGAAGCCGATCTTTTGGTCAATAATCCGGAATTGATCCGAAAATATGAATATGAAACCAATTATCTGGGACGATATACCAGCCATACGGATGATCTGTGTTTTCATGTGTCCAATGGCGTGATCCGGGAATTTACCTTGGGCGGAAACCAGTGTTATCACATGTACGGCATATCTTACTGGAACGAAGAGGATGCCAAAAAGATGCAGAATGATCTGGAAGCGGCATTTCGGATTCCGGGCGGAAAGGAATACTACTGGGACGACGTACCGCTGAAAGTTTTTAAGGAACATTACAGCATCGCGGTAAGACCGTGTCTGGAAGGGGATATCATTGAGCTGGATACGGTGAAGGAGCTGGAAGCAGAGGATCCGGATTACAGGAACTGACAGGGATGTCGCGGAGGCGAAGGATAAAGCAATGTATATAGCGGATTTACATATCCATTCCAGATTTTCCAGGGCGACGAGTAAGGAAGGAGACCCGGAACATTTGGATTTATGGGCGAGAAGAAAAGGAATTCACATCGTGGGGACGGGGGATTTTACCCATCCGGCATGGAGAAAAGAGCTGAAGGAAAAGTTGACATTGGCGGAAGATGGCCTGTATGTGCTGAAGGAGGAATACCGAATCCGGGACGGGATGACGCCGGATTCCATCACGCCCCGGTTTGTGCTGACCGGGGAAATCAGCTCCATCTATAAGAAAAACGGTCGTGTCAGGAAGGTTCACAACCTGATTCTGCTGCCCGATATGGAGACCGCCCAACAGGCTGCAAAGCGGCTGGAGGTCATCGGAAATATCCATTCCGACGGCAGACCCATTCTGGGACTGGACTGCAGAGACCTGCTGGAGCTGCTGCTGGACACGTCTCCGGATATCATCTTGGTACCGGCCCATATCTGGACGCCCCATTTTTCCGTATTCGGCGCCTTTTCCGGCTTTGATACCATGGAAGAATGTTTTGAAGATCTGACACCCCATATCCATGCGGTGGAAACCGGTCTTTCTTCCGATCCGCCCATGAACTGGAGGGTATCGGCGCTGGATTCCTACCATCTGATTTCCAATTCCGATGCCCACTCTCCGGCGAAACTGGGGAGGGAGGCCAATCTTTTGGAGATTCCCATGTCTTATACAGGGATTCAGGGAGCCATCCAGGAAGGAAAAGGATTGTACGGGACCATTGAGTTTTTTCCCGAAGAGGGAAAGTACCATTTTGACGGACACAGGAAATGCAATGTCTGCCTGACGCCTCTGGAAGCAAAACGGTACGGAGGGATCTGTCCGGTATGCAAAAAGAAGCTTACCATCGGCGTCTCCCACCGGGTGGAACAGCTGGCGGACCGAAAGGAGGGCTTTGTAAGAAACGGCGCCAGGCCCTTTGAAAGCATCATGCCCCTTCCTGAGGCCATCGGTTCCTGTCTTGCCAGTTCGCCGTCCGGTGCCAAGGTGCAGGCTGAATACCGGAAGATGCTTCAAAATCTGGGAAGTGAGTTTGAGATTTTGCGGACGGTTCCGCTGGAAGAGATCCGCCGTGTCTCCGGCTATTCCATCGCGGAAGGCATCGGCCGCCTGAGAAAAGGAAAGGTGGAGAAGATTCCGGGATTTGACGGAGAATACGGAATCATAAAGATCTTTCAGCCCTGGGAGGTTTCGGAACTGGAAGGACAGATGGATTTGTTCAGCCTGTTGGGCGGGATGCCAAAGGAAAATGCGGAGCCGTTCAAAATGGAGGAAGAGACGGCTGCGGCGCCGGAAGACGGCGGGGACCCAGCGGCAGCGAAAGAGTCCCAGGCGGACTCTCCGGTGGAAGAGACATGGAATGCAGAACAGAAGAAAGCCGTGTGTGCCAAAAGCCGGAGGACAGCCGTGGTGGCGGGACCGGGCACTGGAAAGACGAAGACTCTGACCTCCCATGCCGCGTACCTGATGGAACACAGAAAAGTGAAGGCATCGGAGATTACGGCAGTGACGTTCACCAATCAGGCAGCCGGAGAGATGCGCAGGCGGATGGAAAAACTCCTTGGAAACAGGCGCCAAAGAAAGCAGATGCAGATCGGAACCTTCCACGCGCTCTGCCTGTCTTTTTTGCGGGAACAGGGAGAAGAGGTATGCTTAATCGATGAGAGGGAAGCCAGAGAGCTGGCCCGGTCTGTGACGGCGGAACATGGACTGAAATGGAAACCGGATCAATTTTTGGCGTGGGTATCCAGGGAAAAGTCCCAGGAAAAGTCCCAGGAGAATTTGCCGGAGGAGTTGGAAAAAGGGGTTGGAGTGATCCCTGAGGCGGATCCGGAAGAAAACTTCGAGGGACTTTCTTCGAAGATGGTCCGGATGGATGAGAAATCTGAGGGGAAAGAGGAAAGAGAGAGACTGGACGCCGCTTTTTTGGCATATCAGGCGAAACTGAAGGAAAGAGACTGCATGGATTTCGACGATCTTTTGCTGGAAACGCTGGAGCGCATGGAATGGGCGGAGAACGCCGAATGGAAAAAGAGATATTCCTATCTGCTGGTGGATGAATTTCAGGATATCAATCCGATCCAGTACCGCCTGATGAAAGCATGGAACAAAGGCGGGAGGGAACTGTTTGTCATAGGCGATCCCGATCAGTCCATTTATGGATTCCGCGGATCGGATGCCGCATGCTTTGCGAAGCTTTCAGAGGACTATCCGGATTTGGAAATCATAGAGCTTAGGGAAAATTACCGCTCATCCGCCCCCATTTTGAATGCCGCTTTGGCTGTGATATCGGAAAATCCGGGAAAAGAGAGGAAGCTGAATGCCGCAAAATCGGAAGAGGAACCGGCGCCGGTTCGCATCGTAAAGGCGGCAGCGACAAAGGGGCGGCCATTTTTGCGGCCAAAGAGATCAATCGCCTGACCGGAGGAATCGGGATGCTGGAGGCCCACGAGACGGCGGCCCATGCCACCGGAAGAAGGGTCTGGGGATTCGGAGATATCGCGGTCCTATATCGGACCCATCGCCAGGCAGAACTTTTGGAGACCTGCCTCGGGCAGGAGGGGATTCCCTATGTCGTGGCCGGGAGGGAATCGTATTTGGAAGCAGACAGTGTACAGGGGACCCTCTATTTCTTCCAGTATTTGATGAATGAGACGGATGTGTTTGCCAAAGGGCAGGCGGAGAAATTGATATGGAACCTGGAAGACAATCCTTTGGCAGAGGAAATCATTCGGATGACGGCAGAGACCTTTCGGCCCCTGGTGCAGAAGAAAAAACCGCAGGCAGTTTTGGAGAGATGGATGACGCTTCACGGCTCCAAGGGATTGGAGTTTCCGGTCACGATTATTCACGGCGTGCAGAAGGGCATGATTCCGCTGGAGCATGCCAAATATGCGACTGATGAAGAGGAGGAGCGCAGACTGCTGTATGTTGGGATGACAAGGGCGAAGGAGGAGTTGATATTGACGGCAGCAGGGGAAGAGTCTTTGTTTCTCAGCGTTTTGAAGGAGCCGGATATCGTGAGGGAAGAAGCCGGAAAGAAAAAGAAAACGGAAACGTATCATCAGATGAGCCTGTTTGATTAGGGATGAAAGAAAGGATAATTATGTTAGAACAACTTGCTGAAAAATATTATAATCAGGGATACAATTGTGCAGAGAGCATTGTCCATGCGGGAAATGAAGCCTATCAATTGGGATTGAGCGAACATGATATGCGGATGGCTGCTGCGTTTGGAGCCGGTCTTCAGGTGGGCGATGTCTGCGGTGTGCTGGCGGGAGCGGGCTGTGTGCTGTCCTGTCTGTATGTGGAAACCAGAGCCCATGAGAGTGCAGTGATCCGACCGGCGGTGACGAAGATGGTGCGTGAACTACAAAAAGAATATGGCGGACGGACCTGTGCGCAGATTAAGCCAAAGTATTTTAACAAGGAGATTCGCTGTAAAAATACCGTCCTGGCGGGAGCCAAGGTCATAGAACGGGTCATCGGGGAATTGGATCAGGAGTTTGGCGCCCGTTCAAAATCGGAAAAGTAGTAAAAAAGAAAGGGTGAAAAACGATGAGGATTGCAATTTACGGGGCCGGTTCTCTGGGGACGATCATGGGAGCTTACCTGACAAAAGCGGGCATTCCGGTGGAGATGATTAACCGGAATAAAAAGCATGTGGAGGCGTTGAAAAAGAATGGAGCGGTGGTGACGGGAACGGTGTCCATGCAGGTACCGGTGACCGCCTATCTTCCCGAGGAGATGAACGGGACGTATGATATTATCTTTCTCATGACAAAACAGCTGGATAATGCGGCCACAGTGACGAGATTAAAGGAGTATTTGAGCCGGGACGGAATCATCTGTACTCTTCAGAACGGACTGCCTGAGCCGGAGATTGCAAAAATTGTGGGAGAATCCCAGGTCATGGGATGTACGGTCGCATGGGGAGCCACACTGAAAGAACCGGGCGTCTCTGAACTGACCAGCGAGCCGGACAGCCTTTCTTTTGGCCTTGGAAAAATGGATCAGGTTCCGGAAAAGAAAATGGAAGAGGTAAAAGAGATTTTGGAGCATATGTGCCCGGTGGAAGTGGAAGAGAATTTCATGGGTGTGCGTTTTTCCAAGCTTCTCATCAATGCCGCATTCAGCGGGATGTCGGCAGTTTTGGGATGTACCTTCGGGGAAGCGGCCCAGGATAAGCGTTCCAGGGTCTGCGTACAGAATTTGATGAAGGAATGCATGGATGTGGCAGAGGCCGCAGGGATCCGCATTGCACCGATTCAGGGAAAGGACGTGGTGCGTCTTCTGAATTATAACAATCCGGTAAAGAAGAAGATTTCATTTCTGCTGATTCCCATTGCCATAAAGAAGCATGCCAAATTAAAAGCCAGTATGCTTCAGGATTTGGAAAAGGGAAAGCCATGTGAGGTGGATGCCATCAATGGCGTTGTATGCCAGTTTGGAAAGAAATACCATGTGGCGACCCCGTACAATGACAAGGTTGTGGAAATCATCCATGGAATGGAAGTCGGGAAGGGAAAACCGGGATTTGAGAATTTGAGGGAATTTGAAGGGATGAAGGGATGAAGGAAATGGGGGAGTGGCGGTCCGGACGGCCGAAGGGAACGAAGGGTTCTCCCAGCGGGGCGCTTGCGCTCGTGAAAAACGCAGCGGGTACTAAGATTCTTCGGCGGCCTAGCGGCCTGGAAGAATCAAGTACCGGCGTTTTTCAAAGCCCGCCGGGAGAACCCTTCGTTCCCTTCGGCCTGTAAGGTGGCGAGAGAGTCTTTCCTTCAGTCCGGAGGGTGATGAGAGTATTCGTTCCCTTCGGCCTGTAAGGTGGTGAGAGAGTCTTTCCTTCAGCCCGGAGGGGGATGAGAGTATTAGTTCTTTTCGGCTTGGTGGGGGGGAGAGGTGTTTCCTTCAGCCTGGAGGGAGTAAAAGTGCGGGGCCTTTGGCCCGGAGAGTGACGAGGGTGTTGTTCGAGCTTCGGGCTGGAGGGGGATGGGAGTGTTGATTCTTCCAGCTTGAAAGTGGGGATGGATTTGGTGAGTGTTGGATTATGATGATGGAAAGGGGATTGGTTGTATGAGAAAAATTGTGAGGGTGGCGGCGGCTATTGTCAGGGATGGAGATCGGATTTTGGCGACGCAGAGGGGGCATGGAGCGTTTCGGGGATTTTGGGAGTTCCCGGGCGGTAAGGTGGAAGTCGGGGAGACGTCCAGAAAGGCGCTTTCGCGGGAGATGAAAGAGGAAATGGATGCGGATGTGGAGATCGGAGAATTGTTTCACACAGTGGAGTATAATTACCCGGATTTCCATCTGAGCATGGACTGCTTTTTCTGTACCATTCCTTCCGGGAAGTGGACGCTGAAGGAACATCTGGAGGCCAGATGGCTGAAGCGGGAGGAATTGGATCGTGTGGAATGGCTTCCGGCGGATGTGGGATTGATTGAACTGCTGAAAAAACGGATGGTATGACGGATTGATGAATGGAGGGATTGGGATGAGGCTTGCCATTGCAGAATCTCCATGCAGAAAAAAGTAAATTTGCATGGAGGATTAATCAGCGATGAAGAATGAAAAGACATATTTGGGATTTGCGCAGGTGGATATCACACCGGAGCAATCGGTACAAACCATTGGATTTAATAGGGAAGATAATTCTTCCAGAGGTGTTTTGAAGGGACTGCTGGCGCAGGTATGCCTGCTTACACAAGCTGGTGAAAAAGAACAGCGTTTTTGTCTGCTTACAGTGGACCATATTGGCTTTTCCAAAGAACATGCTGAGGAACTGCGGGAGCGAATCGGCACTTATTTGGGAATTCGAACCGAATCGGTTATGATTTGTTTTTCTCATACCCATTCTGCTCCCAATGAAAGTATGGAACCGGAATATTTTCAGTTTCTCTGCAGGCAGGTGATGAAGGGCGTGGAAACGGCGGAGAAAGGAAAAATTCCTGTCTTGGCTGCTTGGGGAACAGCGGATGGAGAGATTGGCGTCAATCGGCGAAATGGAGGAGAGATTGATCGACGGATTGGGATTTTGAAATTCGTTTCTGCAAAAAGTGGGGAACCGGTTCTTACCGTTCTGCGTGTGACTGCCCATGCCAATGTGCTGAAGCGGGATAACTATATGATTTCACCGGATTACTTTGGGACTGTCCGGGATTGGATGGAAAAGAGATACGGCGGATTCTGCATGGTTACCCAGGGGGCATCGGGCAATGTGGCGCCCAAATATTTTTGCTCCAAAGAAACACCGGTGGATGCTGACGATCCTGAGCGGTTTATTCGTTCCCAAACGGCGCTTAACGATATGGCGGAAGAAGTAGGACAGGCAGTGGAATCTGTGTGGAGTTCCATGACCCCGGCAGACAGCCGCTTTCTGCAGATGAAGTCCGTTTTTTTTGATTTGTATGCGGACGTTCCGGACATTAAGCGTGCAGCTGAAATCGCAGAAGAGGCCAAAAGAGAAGCCGGAATCGATGGAAAGGAATGGCTTCTTGAGGTGGAACGGCTGCGAAAAAAAGGAATTTGCGTTCAGAAAGAACGCATAGAGATTCAGTATTTGGCATTAAATGAAGGATGCCTGTGCGGCGTTCCCAACGAGATTATGTGTGAATTTGCTCTTCGGGCCCAGGCCATGAAGGATGTGATGTTTTATCTCTCTGGATATACGAATCTGAGAAAAGCCGCGGCCAGGATTATAATGATAATGAGAGGAAATGCAAGGGATATTCCGGAAGATGAGGAATTCAAGGAAGTACTGTACAGGCAGGGGTGGGAATGATGCGAGAAATTATTGAAACAAGGGAGCTGACAAAATATTATGGAAAGCAGCGGGGAATCGAGCAGGTAAACCTTTCCATACGGGAAGGAGAACTATTTGGTTTCATCGGCCCCAATGGGGCGGGCAAGAGCACTGCCATACGAACGATTTTGGGACTGCTTTCCCCCACTTCGGGGGAAGTTCGACTGTTTGACTCGGTGCTTACGGAGAAAAAACAGGAGTGCATGAAACGAATCGGATATATGCCGTCGGAGGCCAGCTTTTACCGGGGCATGAAAGTAAAGGAGATTCTGTCGTATTCCGCCCGTCTGCGCGGAAGGGACTGCAAAGCGGAAGCAAAAAAGCTCTGCGAACGTTTTGATTTGGATGGGAGAAAGCGTGTGGAGGAGCTGTCCCTGGGAAACCGAAAGAAGGTCAGTATCGTCTGTGCCATGCAGCATCGTCCGGAGCTGTGCATATTCGATGAGCCGACGAGCGGGCTGGATCCGCTGATGCAGAAGGAATTTTTTTCTCTGTTAAGAGAAAGAAATGCAGAAGGCGCGACGATTTTTCTTTCTTCCCACATTTTGGGGGAAATTCAAAAATATTGCAGCCGGGCAGCCATGATTAAGGACGGCAGAATCATAGCCATGGATCAGGTGGAACGGCTGTGCAAAACCGCAGCCAAGCGGATTGCTCTGACCGGAATTTCTACCCTGCCGCCCCTGGAAGGAATAAGCGGCGTGGAGATGACAGAGGGAGGGCTTCGCTTTTTGTATCAAGGGGAGACGGCGCCGCTGTTAAAGATGCTTTCCGAACTTCCCATTGGGGATCTGAGTATCACAGAGCCGGATTTGGAAGAGATCTTTTTGCATTTTTATCAGTAAAAGCAGGATTCGAAAAAGATGAACAAGGGTATTGGGCGGTTGGGTAAAACGGCAAAGGGACACTTGCAGAAAGGGGTTAGGATGGTCATAACAAGACAGGAATTGAAACGGGACCGATGGAGTTTGCTGATTTGGTCTGTCAGTGTCGGCGGAATTATCGCATTCTGCTTATTTTTATTTCCGCAGATGAAAAAGGAGATGGGGGCGATCACGGAGGCCTTTTCAGGGATGGAGAGCATCAGCAATGCATTTGGAATGAACCAGTTAAATCTGGGAACTGTCATGGGATTTTATGGTTTATACGGGGGATGTATCCTGGGAATCGGCGGGATGTTTTTTGCCGCGGTTCTTGGGACAGGAATGCTGTCCAGGGAAGAAAGAGAACATACGGCGGAGTTTTTATTTACCCATCCGGTGAGCCGGGGACGGATTTTTGCTGAAAAATTGGCAGCTGTTTTGGGAGAAATTTTGGCGTTCAACCTGATTGTGGCAGTTTGTTCCATTTTTGCTTCCATGGCCATAAAAGAGACATTGGTGTGGGAAGAATTCTTTTTATTCCATGGGGCGCAGATTCTGATGCAGATGGAGATCGGAGGAATCTGTTTTGGAATCTCCGCATTTATTCGCCGAGGAAGCATCAGCATCGGGATGGGGATCGCCGCTTTTCTTTATTTCTTGGGTCTTTTGCAGAATATTACGGAAAAAATGGAAGTTCTGCGTTATGTCACGCCATTTTCCTATGCGGATGCGGCGGACATTTTGGAAACAGGAAAACTGGACGGGGCGGCTATCACTGTGGGAATGATCTATATGGCTTTCGCACTGGTGATTGGATTTGTAAAGTTGAGACGGAAGGACCTTTGATTTATGATATTGAGGCGGTATGAGTTTTGCTGCCTCTTTTTTTTATGATTTATGGGGAATTGGGAAATATATAGAAAATTATAGTTTGGCCTAAATTATTCACGGAACAGTATCTGAATTGATAACAGTACCATGAATCTGAAAATTGATCCATGCAGCCATAACATCACTCAATTAACCCGTCAAAAGGGTATAAAATCCCTGTGGCAGAGTTCAGAGCAGTTGTTAAGCTGTCAATGTTCGTTAATAGTTGCTATTC
>DVJD01000022.1 GCA_018710785.1 Candidatus Fimimorpha excrementavium | reverse complement strand
TTATTTAAAATATTTTGTATTTTTAGTCCTGTAAATGCTGCAGGTATCATCGCGGGGGAGGGGAGTCCGATGAATCATGTTGCGATTAAGTAAGGAATAAAATCAAAGGACCGGGCAGGAAACGATGACTGTCGAGTCCATGGCGGGGACAAAGGAGTAAGGAATGTTATTTCTCAGAAGGGGTGATTTTTATGAAGAAAAGGAAATTCATGGCGGTGCTGCTGGCTGCTGCGCTGTGCGTGCTGGGCGGATGCAGCAATGCAAAGGAAGAAACGGGCGGCAGTGATGCACCCGAGGAATATCAGTTTGTTTCCGAACACGTCGGAAAGTCATCGGAGGAAGTAAAAAAACTGATTGATGGTGACTGGGAGGATCGGTCGGAACCGGATTCCGATATAAAACAGTATCAGGATGCCGACGGCAACTTTTACATTTTTTATGGCGACCGGCTTAGAGGCGTGCGCTATGCGTATGACGACGCGGAAAAAGGATTTCAGGCATGCAGGACCAACTATGAGTATATCAATGAGACCTTTGGAGATGAGATCCTGGATCATGTTATGCCGGATCAGAAGACGCTCAAAGATATCCAGTCCCTGGATGCATTTAAGGAATACGGAGACGAAGAGAGTAAATATGATGTGGCTTCCAACTGGTATTTTGCCGAGGATCCGTCCCAGTGGGAATACGCGGATCCCAAGCTTGAGGAGGTCTGGGAAACGTATGACAATCAGCCTGTATTGATTCTTGATATGTGGATGATTGACGACGAATTATCTCTGGCCGTCGGGTATGTGGGACTGCCCAAGGAGTAACAGGGTTTTCCGGTATTCCTGAGGCGTTTTTCCATAATAGTTTTTAAATGAAGCAGAAAAATATTCCACGGAGGCAAAACCAAGTTTTTCTGAAATGGATGTAATCGTTTGAGTAGTAGAAGAGAGCAGCAGGAGGGCAGCCGCCATCCTGCTCTCTTTCTTTTTTTCGCAGAAGGTTTTTCCGTAGTGTTTCAGGAGAAAGCGCTGGGTCTGCCGGATGGAGAGTCCGAGAAGCTTTGCCAGCTCCTCCAGGGAAAGGTGGTCATAGGAATACAGGAAATATCGCTCTGCCAGCAGCGTCTGATCCGTTCCGGCCCAGCCAGGAACCTTTTTTTCGGGGAGATCTTTGGCAGCTGGATGGAATTTGGCCTCCATGGGGGAGGAGTGGAGATAATTGCGCACCAGGGCGATGATGCACTGGGTCAGCAGAGCGCGAACCTGACTGAGGTAACCGGTTTGCTTTTCATTCCATTCCTGAAACAGCTGCTGCAAAAGGGGAAACATGGCTTGCCGGTCCTGTCCGAACCAGAAGGGACGGGACAAAAAGACGGAACAAATGGAAGACGCTTCATGGGCAGAGCCACTCTGCTCGGCTTTCAGATTGATACAGTATTCAAATAGGGGAGAATCCGGGGAAGACATCTGCGCATGCTCCACCAAGGGGCCGGTGACATAGAGGGTATTCGGCACCACCGGATACGAATGGGAATCAATGACTGCGGTTCCATGGCCGGAGGAAAGATAATGGATTTCGAAGGTTCCGGCGCCGTGGCTGTGGACGGGAACCTGTTCGATGGTTCCGCGGGAAATCTGAAGGATGCGGATGGTCATGCCATCCAGCGAGAAAGAAAGATTGGGTGCATAGGATTCCGGGATCATGGCAGCTCCTTTCTTCGTGTTTGGTTTTCACTTTAGCAAAGGGGAGACGAAAAGTCAAGAAAACCCCATAAAAATACGACATCACCGGGAAAAATATGTCAAGGTTTTCTATAAAGTTATGGGTGAATTCCCCTTATAATGGGAATTAATCGAAAAAATGCCGCCGGTGCGGCAATATTGGGAGGAAACAAACCATGCTGAAGAAAATCGAAGTGACAAGAGACACACTTACCATGCACAATCCGGCTTCCTGGTGGAGGGAGACCTGGAGGGAGGCGCTGGTGTGCGGAAACGGGCACATGGGAGCCAGTTTTTACGGCGGAACAAAGGTGCAGACCATCATGATTACGGATGGGGATCTGTGGTATGGAGGAATCGAGGAGCCCCTTCCCGATGTTCACGACGCGCTGGGCCGGATGCGGGAGAAAATGGACCGGGGAGACTATCAGGAAGCCAGCTGGGAGATCGTCAATGCCCTGAAGGAAAAGGGTTACCGGACCAAGCTGGAATCTCCCCTTCCCCTGGCGGATGTAAAAATTGAGATCACGCCCCGTCGGACGTTTCGGGAATACAGGAGAGCGCTGAACATGGAGACGGGGGAAGCCTCCTGCCAGTGGACCGACGCAGGGGTGCTGTATCGCTGCGACGGATTTGTATCCAGGGCGGACGATGTGGCAGTGTATCGGATCCGGGCGCAGGAACCGGTGATCGAAGCCAATTTTCGGACGGATATTCACCAAAATCCGGGGATGCCCATCCCCGGCGAATGCGGCACCATGGTCGCCAATAAGAAAACGGGGGCAGAGGACGGGTATCTGACCTATCAGTCCGTAAATACCGATGGGCTTCGGTATGGGATGGCAGTGAGAATCACATCCAATGGAAGGCAAAAGGTGGAGTACGGCCGCATTTTTGTGGAAGAAGCCAGTGAGATCGTGCTGACGATTCGCTCCTTCATCAAAGAATCCGGGGAAGGCGGCGCGGACCGGGCAAAGGCATATCTGGGATCCCTGGAAGAAGCGTATGAGACGCTGTTTGACCGGCATGTGCCTCTGCACCAGGCGCGGTATCACAGCGCCGGACTGGAATTCGGTGGATATCAGGATACCGACAATGAAGATCTGATCGCCCAGGCCTTTGCGGGAGAGCAGTCCCCGGAGCTGATGGAAAAGATGTGGAAATACGGACGGTATCTGTTTATCAGCGGGACGGATGAGAACGCCAACCCCTTTCCCCTGTATGGGCTCTGGGGCGGCAGCTACGATCTGATCTGGTGCCACAATATGGCCAATGAAAATACGCAGATGATCTATTGGCACAGTTTCGCGGGAAATCTGGCAGAGTACCATAAGGCGCTCTTTCACTACTATAACGAGCGAATGGATATTTACCGGACCAATGCCAGAAACCTGTACGGCTGCCGCGGCATTTACATGACGGCCGGGACGACGCCGGGCGTATCCACGCCGAACCAGGTGGTGCCTGTGATCATGAATTGGGTGGGAGCTGCCGGATGGCTGGCCCAGCATTACTGCAGTTATGCGGTGTACCGTCCGGAGGAAGAGGAATACATCCGGACGGAAATCTGCCCGTATCTGGAAGCGGTGGCCGATTTTTATGAGGATTTTATCTGCTATAAGGAGGACGGCAGCATCAAGCTGTATCCCAGTGTTTCTCCGGAAAACACGCCGCAGAACTTCATGCCGCCGCTGACTGAGATGATCGCCCATCCCATGCCGACGACGATCAATTCCACCATCGATCTGGCCATCGTCAAAGAATTTTTCACCAATTTGATTCAGCTTGGAAACCGCTATGGCAGATATCAGGACCGGATGGAAGGATGGAAAGCGATTTTGGATTCCATACCGCCGTATCAGTCCAATGAACTGGGCGCCATCCGGGAATGGCAGGAGCCGCAGTTTGAAGACCGGTATGACCACAGGCATCTGTCTCATATTTATCCGGTCTTTCCGGGCAATGAAGTCAATTCCGTCGATCAGCCGGAAGAGATGGAAAAGTACAAAAAGGCCGTTTGCCTGAGAAAGATTGACGCCCAGACCGGATGGTCCATGGCCCATATGGCCTCCATCTATGCCCGGTTTGACGAGGGAGAGATGGCTGCCCAGTGCCTGGACAATATGGCAAAGTCCTGTCTGCTGCCGAACTTTTTCACCCTTCACAACGACTGGCGGGGTATGAGCATCACGCTGGACATGGATCCGGCTCCGGTACAGCTGGATGCAGCTTTGGGCTATGTCAACGCGGTGCAGGAAATGCTGCTGTATGCATCGGAAACGCTGGTGAAGCTGCTTCCGGCGCTTCCCAAGCGGCTGGAATGCGGATCGGTTCAGGATTTCCAGTATCCGGGCGGCAGCATTTCCATGAAATGGAATAGAGGAACGCAGAGTTTCCGGGTCCGCATGGAGGCCGCCCGTCCCCATACCATCCGGGTAGCGCTGGCCAAGGGATTTGGAACCATCCGATGGATCGGCGGACGGGTGGAAATGGAGGAAAGAGGAGAGATCGCGGTGATTTCTTTTGAAAAGAAGGGAGATACGGCAGAAGGCATCAGCGGGGAGCGAAAACAATAACGATTGCAAGAGCACGACGAACGCATGAGTAAATAAATTGTTTATTCATGCGTTTGTTCTGCTGCGAGAGAAAGAAGGATTGTGCAAAGGGGATAAAGCCCTGTTCCTGTATCTCGGCGAAGTTCATTGCTTTCAGCGTGTCCAGCAATTCTTCACAGGTGTAGTTCGAATCCAGTTTTTTCTCAAGGTAACGGTAGATGGTTAATGCAAGGAAACAGATCAGGAAATGTGCCTGGATCCGGTTCTCATCCCGTAAATAAACCGGCCTTGCGGAAAAATCTGTTTTCATAATCCG
>DVJD01000021.1 GCA_018710785.1 Candidatus Fimimorpha excrementavium | reverse complement strand
AAATGACGAAGGTGACAGAAATCAAAAATGGCGAAAATCCGCCGTTTCTGCTATAATAGCACTCAGAAAAGTGAGGTTCGGTTATGGCAGTTAAATATACGGAAGAACAATTAAATACAGTTGATAAGTCGTTTCTTATCCATCTGCTTTTACAGCAGCAGGAACAGTTGGAGGCCTTAACAAAGGAACTTCATGCGTCGAATGAAAAAATGCAGCTTCTGATGGAGCAGGTGGTTCTTGGAAAACAGAACCGGTTTGGCAGATCTTCTGAAAAGATGGAAGATAGCAGTCAGATCAGTTTCCGCGAAGTGAATGGGACTATTGTATTTTTTAACGAAGCCGAAGCTGTATGTGATCTTAGTGCATCCGAACCGGAAAATCTGGAGTGCAGATCATCAAAACAGCCAAAACACAAAGGGAAGAAAGAAGCGGATCTTTCCGGGCTTGCGGTCAAACGAATTGACCATTATCTGTCTGACACGGAATTGGAAGCAGAATTCGGTGTGAATGGCTGGAAACAGTTACCGGATGCCATTTCCAAAAAATATCATTTCGTACCTGCAAAGGTGGAAGTGGAAGAACATCACGTTGGTGTATATGCCGGCAAAACAGATGGACATATGATCAAGGCAGACCATGGCAAACTGGTGCATCCGTCTCGGCGAGGAGTATTTATCGGTTCTTTATGATTATCTTCATAAAGAATTGTATTCTTATCATGTGATCCAGGCGGATGAAACACCGGTACTTGTAAACCATGATGGACGCAAAGCTGGTTCCAAAAGCTGGATGTGGGTATACCGTTCCGGGCATCTGTATCACAACCGCCAGATCGTCCTGTATGAATACCAGCAGACCAGAAATGCATCCCATCCACGGGAATTCCTGAAAGGATATGATGGCATCTACGTGACAGATGGTTATCAGGTCTATCATACCTTAGAAAAAGAGTTGGAAGAATTGACAATTGCCGGATGCTGGGTTCACTGCCGCCGCAGATTTGATGAGGCTTTGAAGCTGATCCCGAAATCATGCCAAAAAGAATCGGAAGCATTTCTGCTGATGAAACAGATCCAGGCGATTTACCGGGAAGAAGGGAAACTGAATGGCATTTCTTCTGATGAACGGCTTAAGCAGCGGCAGGCGGTTATAAAACCACTTGTGGATGCGTTTTTTGCATACCTGAAAACCATAAAAGCATCCAGAAAGGACAAGTTTGGTGACGCAGTCGGCTACGCACTGAATCAGGAAAAATATCTCCGGGTCTTTCTCACAGATGGAGATGTCCCGATTGATAATAATGCGTCTGAAAGGGCAATCCGAGGTTTTTGCATTGGGAAGAAAAACTGGCAGATGATAGATACAATCAATGGAGCTAAAACTTCCGCAATCATTTACAGCATCGTGGAAACAGCAAAAGCCAATCATCTGAAGCCGTTTGATTATGTGCAGCATCTTTTGGAAGAGATCCCGAAGCATATGGATGACAGGGATTGTTCCTTTCTGGAAGATCTTCTTCCATGGTCAGAAAAACTTCCGGCGGAAATTCGTAAAGCTTAAATATTGGTGGCTGCAAGGCAGCCGCCGAAAAATGTCAAGGTACTCGCTATTTTGCGTTTACTCCAAAACCTCTAACAGCTTCAATTAAATTTGCGTTTTTCAGCTTTGTAATGAGATTACCAGCGGCAGTAACAGAGTCATTTGTAATAGCGGCTATGTCGGAACGCCCAAAGATACCATCGATGCCCATATTTGCAAATATTGCTCTTGCTTTTTTAATTGTAGCTTGGCTTGCGTTCAGTCCGTCAATCGCAACCTCAATCGCAAGAAAATCGGGAGTAATCGCAACATTTTCATCCTCTATCATAACTTTAGCTGCGTTTATTGCTGTCCCATAATTTAAGTTATACAATGTAACTTGGAATGAGCTTGCATCAGAATAGAACTTAGGCTCCAATTCATCCCTGTAATTATGGGCGGCATGGTAGGCTTCTGTGATTTTTCTGAATCCGCTTCCCTGTCGCTCCATATACCCCAACCGACCAAAAATGTCAGCAAGGACTGGATTGCGGCGGGTAGAGGAAATATAGTATAAAACGTAAATAGAGTCAAATACAGTGAGGAAATACTTTTTTTCTGCCTGATAAAGGAATACAATGGGGATAAGCAGATGGAGTATGTATTTTATCAGTGAGAATGGAGGTACGTTGATATGAAGCTGACAAATTTGAGGACGAATCAGCTGCGTAACCCATTGGGGTTTCCGGTTTCTTCGGTGAGCCTGTCATTTCAGGTGGAAGAGAGTACGGGGAAGACATTAAAAGAAGCACAGATTCGTATTTCGGATCAGGCGGACATGTCTCACATCGTGTATGACAGCGGGATATCAGAAGAAATATCCAGCCTGGGGTTTGTGCCGGACTGTCAATTGGAAGGAGGAAAGCGGTATTACTGGACCGTATGGGCCAAGGCAGATGACGGGGATTGCGGCATCAGTGAACCGGCCTGGTTTGAAGGAGGACGCAAAGAACCGGTATGGGATGTGGAGTGGATTACTTCCCCCTTTGACCGGGAAACCCATCCGGTAATGATCAAAGAATTTACCCTTTCCGCGGGAGCCGACGGTCATTCCGCTGCCGCTTCCATTGCCAGCGCCCGTCTGTATATTTCCGGTTTGGGGGTATATGAGGCATATCTGAATGGCAAAAAGGTTGGGGAAGAATACCTGGCGCCGTTTTTCAATGATTACCGTTACTGGGTACAGTACGAGACCTATGATATTACACAGCAGATAAGGGACGGAAAAAACACCATCGCTGTCATGCTGGGAGACGGGTGGTATAAAGGCCGTTTTGGTTATCTGGGCGAAGGAAAAGAAAAAGGAATCTATGGGGATGATTACCTGTTGTCTGCGGAGCTTAGGATTTGCTATCGGGATGGCAGAGTGGAAACCATTCATACAGATGATACCTGGATGTGTCTTAAATCTCCGGTTATTTCCGGCAATATTTATGACGGGGAAGTCTATGACGGCAGAATCAGCCTGTGGGATGAAGATGGGGAATTGAAGACGGAGCGGATGCAGACCGCACTGTCGGCCGTTAAGGCAAAAAAAGAATTGCTGCCCCCAGGGACGGTGGAGGAGCGGTTAAGCCTGCCTCTTTGTATCCACGAGAGGATCGGTTCTCCCAAACTGATTATCACGCCAAAAAAGGAACAGGTGCTGGATTTCGGACAGGAAATCAGCGGATGGGTGGAATTTGACTGTCCGGCGGACTGTGAGGGAGAAATTTTTCTCCAGCATGGGGAAATCCTTCAGGATGATTGTTTTTACCGGGATAATCTGCGCACGGCTAAGGCAGAATTTACCTATATCTGTCCGGGAAAGAGAGAGGATTTGACAATCAGTGGGACTGACGGAAACGAAAGGATACATGTCCGCCCTCACTTTACATTCTATGGGTTCCGTTTCGTGAAGGTCAGCGGCGTGACACTTACAGAGGAGACGTTAAAGGATTGGAATTTTGAAGCATGTGCCATTTATTCTGACCTGGAACGAACCGGCTTTATCACCACATCCAATGAAAAACTGAACCGGCTGATTGAAAATACCATTTGGGGCCAAAAGGGAAATTTCCTGGATGTACCCACGGATTGTCCCCAGAGAGACGAACGCCTGGGATGGACGGGGGATGCCCAGGTATTCTGCGCCACAGCTTCCTACCACATGTACACGCCGGGATTTTACCGGAAATATCTGAAGGATATGCTGTTTGAGCAGAGGGAACATCAAGGAGGCGTCCCCTATGTGGTGCCGGATGTCCTTTCCATTGTCAGACGCCGCCATGGGGAACCGGAACCGGATATTCAAAATAATCAGTGGGGAGAATATGGTTCCTGTGCCTGGGGAGATGCCGCCACAGTGATTCCGTGGACCATGTATCAGCATTATGGGGATAAAAAACGGCTGGAAGAGTCTTATCCCAATATGAAAGAGTGGACAGATTTTATTATTCATGTGGATAACGATCATTGCAGCGAAAGGCGTCTGTGGAAAATCGGGTTCCACTTTGCCGACTGGCTGGCACTGGATAATCCGGATCCGGAGAGCTGTTTTGGAAAAACGGATCCCTACTATGTGGCTTCTGTCTACTATATGTACTCAGCCCAGCTGACCGCGAAAGCGGCGAAAGTGCTGGGATATGAGGAGGATTTCCGGTATTATACAGCGATTGCAGAAGAGGTACGGGAAGCGATTCAGAAGGAATATATTACTTCGGATGGACATATCCACAATGAGACCCAGACCGCCCTGGTGCTGGCGATCTATTTTGATCTTTTGAAAGAAGAGTGGCGCGCATCGGCTGCCGCACGCCTGAAACAGAAACTGGAAGAGAGAAGGATGCATCTGGACACGGGATTTGTGGGAACCGCCTATCTGTGTAAGGCTTTGACAAAAGCAGGGATGACCCAAGAAGCCTATGCCCTTTTATTTCAGGAGGATTATCCCAGCTGGCTGTATGAGGTCAATATGGGGGCTACAACGGTCTGGGAGCGCTGGAATTCAGTACTGCCGGACGGAAAAATCAGCGGTACCGGCATGAATAGCCTGAACCATTATGCTTACGGGGCTGTGGCAGAATGGATGTATCGCACCATGTGCGGAATCGCACCGGATGAATCCGCTGTCGGATTTAAAAAGGCAGTCATGGCACCGAAGCCGGATTCCAGGCTTTCCTTTGTCAAGGGAGAGTATCGCTCTGCTTCCGGTACATACAAGGCGGCATGGGAGCAGCGTGAAAATCAGGTGATCTTTCAGATTACAATTCCCTTTGACTGCCAGGCAGAATTTGTCGTGCCGGAGGGAATGGTTTTAAAAGAGATCAATGGTGTGCCCCAGGAAAAACAGACATCGGTTCTTTTGTATAAGGGAACCTACACAATAACTGCGGAAAAGTAATAAAATGATATAGGGGCAAAAGGTATTTTGTCCTCTATGATACCGGATTGTTCCGCACTGCGGCTGCGTTTGCAGGAACCGGCCTCCCCAAATCAGACGAAAAATCTAATATATGGGAGACCGGTTCATTTTTGCTTGAATCAGTTTTTTATTTCTCATCCTCTTGAGGAGCGGCGATACCTCTGTGGTTCTGATAGCCCACAGGATGGGACCGCCAGCGGATATCTGCTTTCCACTGCAGGGATTCAAAGGGATCATTGGTCAGTTCCAGGTGACGGCGGTACAGGTTTCGCATCCTTTCCAGAACAGACTGATATTCTGGTGAGAAGGCAAGATTTTTTGTCTCCAAAGGATCTGCCGCAAGATCGTACAGCTCTTCCCCGTCTCCTTCCACATATCGGGTGTATTTATAGCGCTCATCCCGGATCATACGTCCCGGAGAAATGGTGAATCCCCATTCCGTATGCCATTCACTGGCCACGTATTCCCGTTTTAGTATGCTGCCGCCCAGAAGCTCGGAGGACAGATCCATACCCCGCAGACCATTGGGAACAGGGATCCCGGCATATCCGCACAGAGTTGGGAAGAGATCCAGCAGAGAGGTAACCCGATTGGAAATCCGTCTTGGCACAATCCCCTTTCCTGCAAAAAGAAAGGGAACGCGGGTGACTTCCTCATAAAAATCCACCTGTTTTGTCACCCTGTGGCGGGCTGCCATGCTGTCGCCGTGATCGGCCATAAATACGATAAGGGTATCTTCCGCATCCGGCCGGGCATACAGGGTATCCAGGATTCTGCCGATTTCACTGTCAGCCCGCTGGAGATAATGATAATAGGCAGCCAGATAGTATTGGAAATTTCTGGGAGTCCACTGGGAAACCTGTGCCTGACGGTTATGGCTGCAGCAAATATACTGGACAGGGAGGGGACGGTTCTCAATGTCAGGGAAATCAAAATTTTCCGGCAGAGGCGGAAGGGGAACGCCGGGGTCAATTCCCTCGTTTTCTCCCTGGAAAGCGCCTATAAATCCGCAGATGTTGTGAGGGTTTACCAGATCAGCCACCATGAGGAAGGGCTTGTCTTCATTGTAAGAAGACAGCCATTTTACAGCATGGTCGGTGGTATATCGGTCAGCAAAGGTATCCATATTTACCGGCCAGGCGTCACTGACGGGAGGAACTTCTGTCTGGCCTTCCTTTTCACACCAGAAACCTCTCAGGCCGCCTGCATCGTGTCTTTTGCCAAAATGTACGGTTTCATATCCCGCCTCAGAAAAGCAGCTGCCCAGGGTTGGGATGGAAGCATCCAGATCCTCCACGGGGAAATGTAATCCATTGGACAGAACCCCTGTTTCATGGGGGTAGATTCCGGACCAGAAAGATGTGCGTGCCGGCTGGCAGAGAGGACAGGGGGTATAGCACTCGTCATAGATAACCGCATGTTCGGAAATGCGGTCAATATTGGGGGTACGGGCATAGGTATTCCCGTAAGCTGGCAGAGCCCGCCAGGTAAGCTGATCGGTGACAATTACCAGGATATTGTTTTTTTTCATAGAACAGGGACTCCTTTCATGGGACTGGTGTATAAAGATTGCCGCAGCGTTGCTTATTCTTCGTCATGGCTGCTGCTTTTTGCAATTTGTCTGTATTTGTACGGCGTTATCCCCGTATGTTCTTTGAACTGCGTAATAAAGTAGCTTGTAGAGGAAAATCCGCTTATGCTTCCGACTTCAGTAATAGATTGTTCTGTCGTGACAAGCAGTTTTTTGCTTTTGTCAGACGCATGAGAAGAATATAGTGGGAATAATTCAAACCGACAACACTTTTAAAGCTTCTGGAAAAGAGGCTTACGCTCATATGGCAGCTTTTTGCGGCGTCCGCAAGATTGATTCTGCCGCAAAAATTTTCTTCAATATATGACAGCGACGGTAAAATTTTTTCTTTCAACTTTTTTCTGTCTGCGCTTTCCTCTTCCGGTCTCCACTCCCGCATCATCCACAAAAAAATTTCGTTTATATATAGCCGTACTGCAGTATCATAACCATAGTTTTTCTCACGGGCTTCTTTCATTATTTTGCCCACAGCGGTGTCCACCCCGCTTTCCTTTAATTCGTCGGCCAGGAAAAACTTTTTCGTGTTTTCGTTTTTTGTTATAAAAGGCAGCAAATGCATAAATTCCGTGGAGTAAGATAAGGGCGTCAGCAAAAGATCCGGATCAAACTTTATAACAGCAAAATACCCTTCTTCATCCGTAACTGCATAGATAGAATGGACGGCCTGCGGCATAATCAAAATCATGTCTTTCGGGTTAAATTCATACTTTTTCCCATCAACAAAGACATGCATTTTCCCTCTGATGCAATACAGCATCTCAATTTTTGAGTGTATATGCGGCCTGGTATACACTTTATCCTTTATAAGCGTTGTGGTATGGCACTGAAACGGCATTTCTGCTTTTTTTCTTCTTCCACATAAAACTCATCTATGAGCATAGCAGATCCTCCAAAAGCAAAAAATCTAAACTTTTTTACTTTTTAATTATATAACAGACGTCAGACATACGCTATACTAAAAAAGTATAACGCACAAAGCAGGAGGTTTCAATAATGAAAAAGATTCACCTTATATGTGGAGCACATATTGATCCGATTTGGCAATGGGACAGAACGGAGGGCATTGCGGCTGCGCTTTCCACATTTCGGTCTGCTGTAAATCTTGCCGAAGAATTTGATTACATATTTTGTCACAATGAATCATTTTTGTACAAATATATTGAAGAGTATACACCGGAGCTGTTCGAAAAAATACAGCGTCTTGCTGCAGAAGGGCGCTGGCACATAATGGGAGGATGGTATATCCAGCCGGACTGCAATCTCACATCAGGAGAAAGCCTTATTCGCCAAATCCAAACAGGCCAAAAATATTTTGAAGAAAAATTTGGAGTAAGGCCTTCAACCGCCGTAAATTTTGACTCATTCGGCCATTCGGCGGGGATCCCGCAGGTGCTGAAAAAATGCGGGCAGGACAGCTATATCCTGTGTCGGCCCGGAAGTGATGAATATGCCGATGAAGCGCTTATGTGGGAAAGTCCGGATGGCTCACGCGTAAAGGTATGGGTTGCGTCGGGCGGATACGGTAATCTTCCGGGTAAAGCCGTGGAAAAAATTGAAGCAAATGCACAAAAAATAAAATCAGAAACAGCTTGCATTCTTTGGGGTGTGGGAAATCACGGAGGCGGTCCATCCAGAAAGGATTTGACTGATATCGGCGTTTTAATGAAAAGCGGTAAGTATGATCTGGAGCATTCAACGCCGGAACGTTTTTTTGCTGACATAAACCCTGAAGCAATTCACAAAAAAGCCTTCAGAACTGTTATGCCGGGCTGTTATACTTCAATTTCGGATATAAAAAAATATCATGATTTGCTTGAAAATGAGCTGTATTTAACGGAAAAAATTTGCTCTGCGGCATCAATCAGGGGATTGATGGACTATCCTGAAAAAGAACTGTCGGAGACAGCAAATGATTTGATGATAGGCCAATTTCATGACGTTCTTCCCGGAAGCTGTACAGAAAGAGGGAAAGAAAATGCCTGCAGGATAATGTCGCACGGGCTTACCATACTGGAGGAATTGAAGGCCAGGGCATTTTTTGCTCTTACCTCTCTGGAAAAAGCCTCTGAAGAAGGTGAATATCCGATACTGGTCTATAATCCTCATCCGTATGAGTGGGAAACCGAGGCGGAGTGCGAATTTGTACTTGCTGAACAAAACTGGTCCGAGGAATATGTTTCTGAAATCCGTATGTATGATGCGGATGGAAATCCGGTGCCGTATCAGCTGATTAAGGAGGAGAGCCACATTAATCTGGATTGGCGGAAAAAAATTGTATTCCGCGCCAAGCTTGCACCTTTTTCTGTTACCAGATTTTCCGTTTATATCGATTATGTACCGGTCAAAAAACAGAAAAACAGCACTCCTGTCGGAGATATTGTATGTGAAAATAAAAACAGACGTATTGTAATTGATCAGCAATCCGGTCTTTTATCATCATTTATGGTTGACGGCAAGGAGTATCTTGGCGGATATGCGTTTCAGCCCTATCTGTTTGATGACAATGAAGACCCTTGGGGTATGTCTAAAAAACAGCTGATACAAATGGGCGAAAACGAGGTGCCCATGCTTTTATCTGACGGAAAGGGCGTTTTTGAGGGGATGAAAAAATTCCGTATAATCGAAGATGGTCCTGTCTGTCTGACAGCGGAAGCATTTTTTTCCTATAAGGACAATAATGTACGTATCGAGTACAATATACCCAAAAATGAAAATTATGTCGACATAAAGGTGGATACATCCATAGTGTCTCCGAACAAAATGCTGAAGCTTGTGACAGACACCGCCTTTAAAGACGGCGTATATTCCGGCCAGGGGGTTTATTGTACAGAGCCGCTTTATACGGATGGAAGGGAGTGCGTTTCTCAGCATTTTTCCGTTCTGTCAGACAATGACAATCGGCCCCTTGCTTTTATAAGTAAGTCGACCCATGGATCATCTTTCAAAAACGGCAGACACAGCCTTTCTGTGCTGAGAACAGCCGCGTATTGCGCCCATCCCATTCTAAACCGTCAGCTTATTCCGGATGACAGGTATATTAAGAGAATGGATACGGAGCTGAAAACCTTTGAATTTCGGTTGACGCCTTGTGACACAGAAAATATTGAAAGACTTACTGCGGAATTTATGAGCAGGCCGTATGCAATGAACTTATTTCCGGTTCCGCTCAATAACAGGGCAGGCGTCAAAGCGTTTCATATTTCGCTTTCAAACCGCAATATAACGGTTTCGACAATGAAAAAGAAGGATGGCGAGGATGATACATATATTTTAAGGCTGTTTAACAACGACTCAAAGATGCATGCGACAACAGTGGAGCTTAACGGCGCCGAAATCATGCTTGAGTTTGGAAAATATGAATTTAAAACCGTTTTATACAAAAACGGAAGTCTGATTGAAGTGTTGTATGCAGAAATATAATGATATCGGATAGGATAAAAGGCCTTCCATGGTAAAATAGAACCATAGGAGGCCTTCCTTTTATATAAGATTTCCTTTACAGTTAAAATACCGGATCCTTGGATGTGGTCCATGCTCCGTTGGTGAAATCAGGGATGGCGACAGGCTGTCCGCCCATAGCGATGGATTCCTCCGACAGTGCGGTGATGCACATCCAGGACGCTGCATCGTATACGTCGATGGGGCATGGCTTCTTCTCGATGATGCTGTCAAAGAATGCATTGAATACCAGCCAGTCCATACCGCCGTGGGAACCATGTACGCCATCTGATAAAAACTGTTTCCAGATGGGGTGTTCATACTGATCGGCATATTTCTTTGCGTTGCCCCACTGTTCGGTCCACTTAAAGTGAAGATCCTTATGTTCTTCATCTAAGAATACAGAATCGGTTGCTTCTTCATACATACCCTTTGTTCCGCGGACAGTAAAGTCACGGCTGTAATAGCGGGGCAGTGTGGTATCCAGGGTTAAGGTTATGGTTTCCCCGCCGGCGCAGCGGATGACGGTGGTGACAATGTCGCCCTGTGCGAACCAGGTATGTAATAATTCTTCGTTTTCCGGCATATGTGTTTTGATATATTCATGCAGCCCGGCAGCCCGGGAAGCCGTGGATGTGAGGGACAGCATGCGGTTTCCATGGTTGATGTTCAGCACCTTTGCGATGGGACCCAGCTCATGGGTTGGATAATTTTCCCCGTTTCGGTGAATATAATTGCGCAGGCGGTAGTGGCGGTTCTGTTTCCCTTCGCTGACTTCATCTCTCAGATCGTGGAGATATCCGCCCTTGCAGGCCACGATATCGCCGAAGATGCCCTGGCGAACCATATTTAATACCATCAGTTCCCGTCTTCCAAAGCAGCAGTTTTCCAGGAACATAAACGGTGTTTTGGTTTCTTCATAGGTGCGCACCAGATCCCAGCACTGCTGTACGCTGTAAGTGCCGCCGACTTCCATGCCCACTGCCTTTCCGGCCTTCATGGCGGCGATGGCCAGAGGGATATGGCTTTCCCATGCACAGGTAATGACTACAGCTTCCACCTGTTCGTGATGGATGACTGCAAGGGAGTCTGTGGTATAGAAGGGCTGATGGCCGTATTTCTTTTCCACTTCATCTGCGCCCTCTTTTGCACGGTCCTCATAGGAATCGCAGACTGCAGTCACTTCAATGGTGTCAATGGGAAGGATGATTTCTTTCAGTAAACTAAATCCGCGGGA
>DVJD01000020.1 GCA_018710785.1 Candidatus Fimimorpha excrementavium | reverse complement strand
TCAGCCCTTCGGGCGCAAAAGAATCTTAGTACCGCTGCGTTTTTCACTAAGCGAGAGCGGTCCAGCAAAGTGTCTTCCACCTCTCTCTGGCGTCCGGTTCACAGATTGTTCATTCATGCGTTTGTCCTGGTTTTTTCCCTTCCCCGGCTTGACCGAACCCATATTTCATATTATAATACTACTGCTGAACACTTATTTATAAGTTTAATAAGGAGGTTTTAACCATGGCACAGGTAACCAAAGATACTTTAATCGGTGAGGCGTTAATGATAAACGAAGGCATTGCTCCTATTTTGATGGGAATCGGCATGCATTGTCTGGGATGCCCGGCATCTCAGGGCGAATCTTTAGCGGAGGCTGCTCTGGTACACGGAATCGATCCGGACGAGCTGGTGAATACCATTAACGAATATCTCACAGCAAGAGAAAATTAAATTAGGCCGGATCCTTCAGAAGCCAAGGCTCATGGGGATCTGCCGACAGGAAAAGGGGATGCTGCTGCATCCCCCCTTTTTTATTCCCCATTATCCGATTTTCATTCTCACGACAATCGTATGGGTGTTTTTCTTTTCGGTATGATAGGTAATGTGATATTGATCGGGCATGGATACCTGGTAGGCTTCTTCCACCCCGTCATTGAGGTCGGTGCCAAATCGGTCGGTGATCTGTGCTTCACCATCCAGTCCTTCCAGAGGCAGGATTTTCAGCTGTTCCCCTTTATGCCTCAGCAGCAGGGTCCCGTCCTGCCCAAGCGCTGGGCAGCTTAGGGTATGGAGAAGCCAGCTGATCCGGCATGGCTGCCTGGACCGGATCCGGTCTTCCACCACCAATTCCGTTTCTGTTAGTGTAAAGAACCGGTGATAAGATAACAGCATGGGGTAGGCCGCTGACAGGTCCGTTTCCACCTGGAATCTATGGTTTTCTTCATGGGACCAGCTTACAAATCGGCCCACTGCCTCCCGGCTGTTCACCGCCTGTCCGCCCCCGTCCACCAGGATGCAGTTATGCGCCATGGTGGTTTTGGTCCACAGGCGATGGTGATTGGAACCGTACGCCCGTCCGAAATATCCGGAAGGGCTGATCAGTGTTTTATTATTTCGAATCAGCGCAAAAGAGCCCTGATCCGCGTGTTCGTGGCTGATGCTTCCAAATCGGCTGGCCCGTATCAACAGCGCCGTATTATTGTCCTGATCTTCCATGTTGGTCTGGCAGCTGATGAACCCGGCCTTATCAAAGACTCCCATGGGGGAGGTTTCCCCGGTCAGAGAGACACTGGGCGGCGTCTGCTTTGGAAGAAAAATATCCAGAAGATGCAGCTTGAAAATCTCCGGCGCCGCCTGTTCCCGTTCCCATCTTTTTGCCAGATCAGGCCCAAAGCGTTCTGCGTAGACGCGGAAGGGATTCTGGGCAAAGAATCCCGGCCACTCCGGATCCTCACTGCTGCACCAATATCCGTCGCCAAATGGATGGTTTTCTCTTCCCTTCACGGCAAAGTGGAGGAAAAACTGTGAGACTCTCTGATAAAACGGTCTGTCCAAAAGGCGGAATCCGCTGAAGCGTTCCACAGCCAGGAAAAAGGGCAGATACCATTTGGTATAGCTGGTGGAATAGAAAGAACCTTCCGCCCATCCGCCGTCACTCGTTCCGAAGAACGGAAAGATTCCTCCATAGATATCCAGCGCTTTCTCCAGCCAGCGCATCAGAACCTCTTCCTTTACATAGGCGCTTCCCTTTAAAATCAGCGCCGCATCCCCCATGTAAGCCGGTACTCTTCCGGCATGGGAATCTCCCGGATTCGCCGTAAAATCCAGTTTATCCAGGCGCTCCTCACATTGGAGCGCATAGGCTTCTATGGTCTTTTCTGCAAGGTAGATCTGCTGGTCCGTCAGTTTGTCCCGAATCAGATCATAGACGATGGGGAGACATCTGGCGTTGCTCAGCCCGATTTCATCATTCCACGGATAAATCAGGGAACAGGGGCCCAGGGGATTCCAGTCACAGATGGTCAGGAACAGCTCCTTGGCTTTTTCCCCCGCCTCCTCATCTCCCAAAATCATGTATCCCAGAGCGCAGGCCACCATATCCCGGTCACAGTAATCCCGGTATCTGCCAAAATATTCCCGGTAGGGCAAAGCATCCTTTTCCCGGTGAAACTGCGGGGGCTTTGGCAGCGGCCGTGTAAGGGCCAAAGCAATGTTTCGTTTCAGGGTTTCCAGTTCTTCCTTTTTCGCCGCTCTGATTTCCTCCAGATCTTCTCTGAAAAACAGATGTCTTGGCCGGACATCGGGCACGGACGCAAACACGTCTCCGGCCGACGGGCGGATAAAGGGGACAGCCCGATCACTGACCGTAAAATCCCACCAGCCCCGCTCTTCCTTATCCCGTATCAGATTCCACTGATATTCGCCGGGAGACAGAATGTCACCGGGAATCACATAATTTTTCTTTGTGGTTCCCTGGAAAACCAGTTCCCCCTGTTTTTTCCTTACCAACACCGTATACTGGCTCTTCCCCTCTTCTTTTGCAAAGCAGAAGGTCGGCGGTGTCTCTTCTACCATCTCCCCATTTCCCGGAAAGGGAAACAATTCTTGTATATTTTTTGCCATTTCTTCCTCCTATTCTATCTGTTCCAGATGTACTCCCCCGTCTTTGGATCGATCGTACCGATTTTTTTCGCAGGCGTACCCGCCATGATCGCGTAATCGTCTGTACTCTTCGTCACCACCGCATTGGCGCAGATGAGATTTCTCTTTCCGATTTTCACTCCCGCGGTCACCGACACACCGGATGCCAGCCAGCTTCCTTCTCCGATCACGATACTTTCATCCCCGTCTTTTTCTGTCCTGGCGCTGAACCATCCCGTTTTCGGATCAAACTTATGATTTCCCGCAGTCAGAGAACAGTAGGGGCCGATCAGGGTATTGTCCTCTATGGTGACGTCCCCGTTGATATAGTCATACAGACCAATAAAAATATTTTTTCCCACCTGTTCTTTTTTGGGTATCCGCACGATGGCCCCCGGAGCCACCTTCACCTGCCGTCCTCCAAATCCCAGCACCTCTGCGCGGCGCAGATTGTCTTCCAGATTATCCCCCTGGTTGGCATAGCGGGTGAACAGAGCAAAACAGGCATCAAAAATTTCCCGTTTTTCCTCTTCCCCAAGATCTTCGTACGACTTGCGCATATCCTCCCAATTCATCGGATTATCTCCCTCCTTTTCATTCGTTTCCTTCGTCTTCCCTTGTTTCGGTCATTTGCCATACCCCTATTATGTGCCAGATTTTCCATAACTGCAACCATATTTTTGCAGCTAAAACAGGGACTACCGCAGCCTTTTTCCGGAAACGAATCCGCAGAATCATTTCTCTTTCGGGGCATAAGGCCGCAGTATCCCTTTCTTCATCTATGTGAAGCAGCTGACCGCATTATCGGATAAGAATGGTTGCATACCGTAAAAAGCCTGTGCTGCGGATTGTCAGGTCCGTGCCGTATAAGCCGCAGTGTTTCGCAGCCTTCTATACAATATGCAGTCCTTTCAGAGAATGTGACATGACCCAGATTTCAGCCCATGTGCCTACAGCTGCTCTGCTTTCTTTACAAGCAGGATTCTCTGTCCTGGCTTCAGTTCTTTTGTGGAAAGGCCATTGGCTTTTACGACCGCTTCCTCTGTGGTATAGAATTTCTTCGCCACGTCCCAGAGGGTATCGCCTTTCTTCACGATATACCCGACGATGCCGGGCATCGCTTCCATCGTTTCCTCCTGAAGAGGCAATTCTTCCGCACTGACAATCATCGGTTCTTCCACCTTTGACAATACAAGGGTATCCAGACTGATCGTCGCCCTCACTTCCACCTCATCATTTCCCATCATAACCGTACTGAGCTGTTCAATCCCCGGCGTCATCTCATAGATACAATCCTCGTTGATATCATCTGCCTCCACCATATGGGAAAACGGCACAGCGCCTGTGAGAGACCGCATGGGCTCCGTATCATCCGGCGACATGTACAGAATGGTCACGCTCAATGCCCCTTCCACCTGCAGGCCATTTTCCGCCACCGCTACCCGGTCGATTTTCACGGAGCCGCTGCTGTGGCAGATCTGTAAAATTTTATCCGACGGTGACAATTCTATTTTATCGGCGATCTTGCACTTGGCAGCGTTTTTTACCAGCAGACTCTCAAAATTGGCCGTCCCGAATTTGGGTACGATTTCTTTCACCGGAGAGTAGAGATCGTTTAAAATCTGAATCCGCTCCTCTTCGTACAGCTTCAGATCCAGTTCCAGAGCGGCATCCACACTCAGCACACGGTTTTCCCCATCATAATCCGGCTTCGCCTCGATTTCTTTATGAATCAGCCCGACACTTGTGGCGGAAATCATGGAGGCACTGCATTCCGCCACTTCCACTTCTCCCTGAAACGGAATGCTTTTTTCCATCCACTGCATGGGAATATGGTCCTCTTCCCCGGCGTAAATGACAAATAAAATCAGTTCCCCGCGGATCTCCAGTTTTCCATCTCCCGGACGGCACTCCACATTGCGCATTTTCAGGCCTCTCCAAAGAAGATGGTCGATATTGGGTTTGGTACCCGGAATCTCAATCTCTTCTTTGACCCGATATGTATCCTTTCTCTGAACCTTCAGCTGGACCACTTCCAGTTCCTTGGTGCGGCTCTTAATTTCCTCCCCCGCACTCACTTCTCTGGCCGCCTCCTGTTCATAGACAGACTCTCCCCGGAGTTCCAGCGTGATGATGGCATTGATGCGCAGTTTTCTGGAATTGATGATGGAAATGGTCATATCTTCGATATCCCATTTCACCTGCACATGATCCCCTGCCTGCAGCCCCGGATAATTGACCAGCTCATCAAACGGAACCGCTCCCATATAATTTTGCAGTCGTCCGTTTTCTTCCTCCGTTCCATACAAAAGTTCAAACTGAAGTTTTCCCTTTACCGTCACCTTCTCCTCAGCCTGTTTCACCGCCTCCAAAACCACATCTCCCTGACTCAGGATGATCCGCGATACATCCGGCTTTGTATCCGGCACATTAAAGTCTTCATCCAGGGTCATCTGTGTGACAATTTTCCCTTTCATCTGATTCATATGTATCTCTTTTTTTACCAATTCCATCATAGATTCTCCTCCCGCGATTCCCGGCTTTCCAAGCTCCCATCCAGGCTGGGATCATTTCCGCCCGGGATGTTCATTGCCTTCTGTCATAAATATATGCACCCGCAGGCCCGATCATTCCACTTTTCTTAAAAGTGTCCCCTACCTCTCTCAGGCGTCCGGTTCGCAAATTGTTCACTCATACATTCCCCCATCCGTCACAAAAATAGGATTGCATGGTTCCCAACTTTCCTATATAATAGCTGAGAAAGCCCAAAAGACCCGTATTTTATCCGTCTCTTTTGGGGCAAACTAAGAAAAACACACCCCAGGAGGTACCATGTTATGAAACGCATTTTCTGCGCTTTCCTCACCCTCTGGCTGATGCTGTCTATGGCAGCCTGTCAGAAGGAAGAAACCAAAACCATTGATTTAAACGCTCTCCACAATGAGATCAAGGAAGCCTACGGCGACAGCTATGCCCCCGCAGAGCCCATGGAGGGAACGGACTTAAACGCCCGCTATGGCTTGACAGAAGATATGTATACGGAGCTGATCGCCGAGTTTCCCATGATTTCAGTCAATGTGGATGAATTCGTGGCTGTACACGCTGCAGAAGGAAGAGCCGAAGAAGTAACGGCGGCTCTGGAAGCCTATCAGAAAAATCTTCAGGAAAATTCCATGCAGTATCCCATGAACCTGCCTAAAATCCAGGCATCCCAGGTGATCTCCCACGGGGATTACACCTTTTTTGTCATGCTCAGTTTCATGGAGGATCCCTCCGGCGACGGAGAAGTCACATCCTCAGACGATGCCGCTGCCGCGGAAGAGGAAGCTCTGAAAAAGGCGCAGCAGGACAATCAGACAGCCATTGATATCATCAATCGTTACTTTGAATAATCCAGTCCCCTGCGAAACCGGCGTATCTTCATTCCGATACGCCGGATTGCCCCATGAAAAAGGAGTATTATGGTATTCAGCAGTCTGCTTTTCCTGTTTCGTTTTTTTCCGCTGCTTCTTATGTTCTATTTTATCCCCGCGGCGCTCCCGTTTCTAAAGCCGTATTCGATTCTTTGGAAAAATACGGTTCTGTTCATCGGAAGCCTGATTTTTTACGCGTGGGGAGAGCCCGTATATATTGTGCTGATGCTGTTTTCCACCCTTGTGGATTATTCCCACGGAATTCTGGTGGATCATTTTCAAAGCAGCTCCTCTCCCCGGGGACTTTTCCGAGCCAAACTGGCCGTCCTGTCCTCCGCTGTGATCAATCTTTCTCTTCTTGGATTTTTCAAATACAGCGATTTCCTCATCGAAACCATAAACCGGATGACAGGAGCTTCCATTCCGCTGCTCCATCTCCCCCTTCCCATCGGCATTTCCTTTTATACCTTTCAGACCATGTCCTACACGATCGACGTCTACCGGGGAGATGCCAGGGTGCAGAAAAATTTCCTTGCCTTTGGAACCTATGTCACACTGTTTCCCCAGCTCATCGCCGGTCCCATCGTCCAGTATAAGACCATCGCCGAGCAGCTGCCAGCGCGCCGAGAAACCTGGGATTCGTTTTCCTATGGTATCCGCCGATTTCTCATCGGACTTGGAAAAAAAGTCCTTCTCGCCAATAATATCGGCCTTTTGTGGGACACCGTCTCTTCCATTCCCCATGCGGAGCTTACATCCCTCACCGCCTGGCTTGGAATCGCCGCCTTTGGCTTCCAGCTCTACTTTGATTTCTCCGGTTATTCCGACATGGCCATCGGACTCGGTCAGATGTTTGGATTCCGGTTTTTGGAAAATTTCAACTATCCCTATATATCCAAAAGCATCACCGAATTTTGGCGGCGCTGGCACATTTCCCTCGGCACCTGGTTTCGGGAGTACGTCTATATTCCTCTGGGCGGAAACCGCAAAGGACTGCCCAGGCAGATCCGCAATATGATCATCGTCTGGCTCCTGACAGGGATCTGGCACGGGGCCAGCTGGAACTTTCTGGTATGGGGCGCCTATTTTGCGTTTCTGCTGATTTTTGAAAAATGCTTCCTGCTGCGCCGACTGCAGAGGATTCCTTCCTTTTTTCAGCACGCTTATGCCCTGCTCGCCATCCTCATCGGATGGGTGATTTTTTCCTTTGAGGATATGGGCACAGGGATTCATTATCTGCAGGTGCTGTTCGGGTTCTCGGGCGCCGGTGCTTTTGATACCGAAAGCCTCTACTTTCTGACCAATTACGGCATCCTGTTTCTGATTCTCATACTGGGATCCACGCCTGTTTTGGGCAGGCGGGTTCCGGAATGCCTGAAGCGGTGCCCCGCCTGGCTTTCCGCCGGGTTGGAAAACGGATTTTATATTCTGGTTTTCCTGCTCTGTGTGGCCTACCTTGTGGACGCTACCTACAATCCATTTTTGTATTTTCGCTTTTAATCCATAAGCGGAAACTTTGCTGCGAGGAGAATGCATTTGAAAAGTAAAATCACTGTGATCTGTTTTTGTATCCTGCTGTTTGGCCTGACTCTGATCAGTGTCATAAAGCCGCCCACGATCTTTTCTGAAAAAGAAAACCGCTACCTGACGCAGAAGCCTGCGTTTTCCTTTGCTTCCCTTTTTCAGGGCAGTTATACTTCCGCGTACGAGGACTATCTCTCTGACCAATTTCCGGGGCGTGACGGATGGATCCGTCTCCAGTCCAGGAGTGAACAGCTCCTGCAGAAAAAAGAAATCAATCAGGTGTATCTGGCCGATGACCACTATCTGATTGAAAAACCGGACCGTCAGGATTTTGTATCCGCTCAGGCGCAGAAAAACGCGGACTCTCTTTCTGCCTTTGTCCAAAATCAGTCCCGGGCCCTTGGTCCGTCCCATGTCCGGGTCATGGTCGTCCCTTCCGCGTCCCAAATTTTAACCCATAAGCTTCCTTCCTTTGCCGCCGTCCATGGAGAGCAGGAATTTCTGGACGCCGTCCGTCTGGGGGTGGGAGAGGAGCATTTTGTGGATGTAAGCGCTGCTCTCCTTTCTCACCAGGATGAATCGGTCTATTACCGGACAGATCATCACTGGACCACTCTCGGCGCATTCTATGGATATCAGGCATGGGCAAAGGCATCCGGATTCACTCCCTATGAAATCCGCGATTTTTCCGTCGAAACCGTGACGGATTCCTTTTACGGCACGCTCCAGGCCAAGGTCAATCTTCCTCTTGTCCCCGATTCCATGGAACGGTTTTCACTGGCGTCTTCTCCGGTGGCCTATACGGTGACGTATAATGAGTCAGAAGACATCCGGGACAATCTGTATGAATGGTCCGCGCTGGATACCCGCGATAAATATCGTTTTTATCTGAACGGCAATCAGCCCATCGTCCGCATAGAGACCTCTGTTCCTTCCGGGCGCAATCTGCTGGTCATAAAAGATTCCTTTGCCAATTGTTTCGTGCCCTTTGCCGCCAATCATTTCGGACGGACTCTGGTGGTGGATCTGCGTTATTTTAATGGCGATGTAAAAGCGCTTATGGACGCGTACTCCATCACCGATATTCTCATCCTCTACCAGGCATCCTTCCTTGCCGCGGAACCTTCCGTTTCACGCCTGTCCCTTTGGTAGAGAGCCTTTGTCCATCAGACTGAAAAGGGGATGCTGCATAATTTGCAGCATCCCCTTCCTATTTCAAAAGTCAAACATCCTAATTATTTTTCTGTGCGGTGCTAATTTTGCGACACCGCATCTGACTATATTATTTTTCTTCTTCGTCTTCACCGGCATCCGGTTCCGTCTCGTCTTCTTCCTCTGACGATCCGCCTTCCTGGGCTTCCTCGTTTTCATCCCCTGCAGCGCCTTCTGAGTCTTCCGATTCTGTCTCCTGTGCCGACTCTTCGCCTTTCAGGATCGCTACGGATTCAGCAAACGGATCCTTGACAGCCTCTCCCGTTCTCTCCGCCTCTTCCTGCGCTTCAATCTCGCGGTTTGTCATGAACATATCTTCATTCTCATGTTCTTCTTCCTTCGGAATATACTTATCAAAAATATGCGCCAGGATAAAGGAATTGATAAAGGCCACCAGACCATATCCCAAAATCATCAGCGGCGGGAAGATCCAGATCAGTACCAGCATGATGCCAATGAATACCACGCTCATCAGAAGGCTCCATCCGATGTGACGGATACTCATGATGAATGCATTCTGGATGGTACGGCGTATGGTATTGTCAAATTTGGACAGTACCGGGAAAACATAGTTCATCACCAAAATATAGACGATTAAAAGTCCGATGAACAGGAAGGAAAGTACGGTGGCGATATTATTCTGGAAGGAACGATATGCCCGGATATCCATAACAAAAAAGAAAAATACCGCGGCCATAATGATCCAGATGATGACGCCCTGTTTGAAGTTCTGCTTGAACGAGCGGAAAAAACTCTTCGTATTGTGAGAATCCTCATCCCTCACCAGCTTTAACATAACATAATACAATGCCGTCGTGGAAGGACCGATCGTAACGATGGGAATACTGCATACCAGCCATAATATATTCAGCCAGGCCACATCCACCAGCTTTCCCATGGTCCTCCAGAAAGGATTGTCCATATTGAACAAATTACTCATAACCTTTACCTCTATTCTTTCGCCTTTTCTATTGCCTCCACCATATACCGAATCCTACGGGCAAACGGAAGACATCAAACTGCTGTCGCACAGCCCTTGAATGATTATATACGATTTAAGCAAAAAAAGCAAATATCAATCCCCGAATTTATCCTTTTTTTATGAATTTAACAGATATTTCTTTTCACATTCCCTCAAATTATGTTAAAATAAAAACTAGCTGTAAGACAGCTCGTTTTGCCTAAACGCATCTTGTCAGCGTTTGTATCTGGTTTCACATATGATTTGAAACCCTCATATCAATTTTAAGGAGGCTTTCCCTATGGCCAAAATATATGGTGACGAAAAAACCGTGAAAGACGAAATCGCAAAAATCAAGTCCTTACCCTGGAAGGAAAAATTTCCTTATATCTGGGAATATTATAAACTCTGGATTGTGGGAACCATTCTTGTCGCCGCGTGCGCGATATCCATCGCTCTCAGCGTCATTGAAAATTCCAAGCCGGTATTGATCAGCGGAATTCTGGTCAACAATTTTCAAAACAATTCGGAGGAAGAAGTGTTTTCCACCAATTTCGCGGAATATCTCGGACAGAATCTGAACGACGTCCATGTCAACTTATCCACCAATATGATTCTGACTCCGGGCAGTATGGATGAAAATACGTACGCATCCGTCCAGAAGATCTCGGTTCAGGTGGTAGCGAGGGACCTGGATTTCATTTCCAGCGATGAGTCGGTTGTCCACTATTACTGCGCTACCGATGACCCTGAAAATATTATCTATGCGAACCTGCAGGAGGTTCTTCCGGAAGACATCTTCCAGACGCTGGATTCCCAGGGGAAAATCCTTTATTCCAACGATATCAATGGAAACCGTTTTCCCGCAGCCATTGACATGGCGGGAACCCGCTATTATGAAGATGCCAAAATCGGCACCAAATACTGTTATGTGGGCTGTATGATTAACGCCCCCCACAAGCAGAACTTCGTCAATCTGGTCCGCTATGCCTTTCATATGGAACTTCCGGAAGGGATCGATCCCACTGCGGAAAGCTGAGGAATCGGCCGGAAAGACAGCCATATTTTATAAAAGCAAAGCAGGGTGTCGCAAAATCAGCGCCAGCACAGAAAAATAATCGTGATGCTGTGCGGTGCTGATTTTGTGACACCCTCTTTTTCATTGATTGGTTCTGCTTATCTTATCCTTCGTTTTCCAGTTCCACATTCACCTTATCCAGGTGCCAGATTTCATCCACATACTGCTGGATCGTACGATCGGATGTGAATTTGCCGGAGCGACATACATTCATCATCGCCATTCTCGCCCATCTCTTTTCATCGCGGTATGCTTCTTCCACCCGTTTTTGTGCCTCATGGTAGGACATGAAATCCAACAGGATAAAATACGTATCAGCGCGGTCGCTGTTGTACGTATTCAGAAGACTGTTGTAGATCTCACGGAACCGTTCCGGATCATCCGGCGCATAGTAGCCGTTGATCAGCTGCATCAGCACCTGACGGATGCCCTGGTTGTCGTTGAAAATGCGCATGGGATCGTATCCGCCCTCATTCTCATAACGGATGATTTCATCGGAGCTGGCTCCGAAAATAAACGCATTCTCTTCTCCGACTTCTTCCACGATTTCCACATTGGCGCCGTCCATGGTTCCCAGTGTCGGAGCGCCGTTTAACATGAACTTCATATTTCCGGTACCGGAGGCTTCTTTGCTGGCCGTGGAGATCTGCTCGCTGACGTCAGCCGCTGCAAATATGATTTCTGCATTGGATACCCGGTAGTTTTCAATGAATACCACTTTAATCTTTCCATCGATGGATTTATCATTGTTGATCACATCGGCCACCGAATTGATGAGCTTAATCGTCAGCTTCGCGCGGCGGTATCCTGCCGCTGCTTTTGCGCCGAAGATAAAGGTTCTCGGATAGAAATCCATGTTCGGGTTGGATTTCAGCTCATTGTACAGATACATCACATGCAGAATATTTAAAAGCTGACGCTTATACTCATGCAGTCTCTTTACCTGCACATCAAAGATGGAACGGGGATCCACGTCGATGCCGTTGTGTTCTTTGATGTATTTGGCCAGACGGATCTTATTCTGGTACTTGATATTCATAAATTCCTGCTGGGATTTCGGATCGTCCACAAATACTTCCAGCTTCTTAATATGCGGAAGATTCGTGATCCACTCGTCGCCGATCTTATCTGTGATCCAATTGGCCAGAAGCGGATTGGCATGGAGCAGAAAACGTCTCTGCGTGATGCCGTTGGTCTTATTGTTGAATTTTTCCGGCATCATCTCATAGAAATCTTTCAGTTCCTGCTTCTCCAGGATCTGTGTGTGCAGTTTCGCCACACCATTGACAGAGAAGGAGCCGACGATGGCCAGATGAGCCATCTTCACCTGTCCGTCATAAATGATGGCCATCTTGCGGATCTTTTCATGGTCTCCCGGATATTTTTTCTCGATCTCCATGATAAAACGGCGATTGATTTCTTCCACGATCTGATAGATTCTCGGAAGCAGACGGGAGAACAGCTCAATGGGCCATTTTTCCAAAGCCTCGGACATGATCGTATGGTTGGTATACGCACAGCATTTTGTCGTAACCGCCCAGGCCTCTTCCCAGGTCAGCTTTTCCTCATCGATCAGAATACGCATAAGTTCTGCCACCGTCAGGGTCGGGTGGGTATCGTTTAACTGGAATACCACTTTCTCATGCAGCTTGTGAATGTCTTTGTGATTGTCCTTATACTTTTTCACCGCAGTCTGGATGCTGGCAGAGATGAAGAAATACTGCTGCTTCAGACGGAGCTCTTTTCCGGCATAGTGATTGTCATTGGGATATAAGACCTCCACGATGGTCTTTGCCAGGTTTTCATCCTCCACCGCTTTCTGGTAATCGCCGCGGTCAAAGGATTCCATATTGAAGGTACTGATGGGCTCTGCATCCCAGATACGAAGGGTATTTACCACATTGTTTCCGTATCCGACGATGGGCATATCATACGGCACGGCACGCACGGACTGGTAGCCTTCCTGGGTGAAGAAATCCCTTCCCGTCTCCGGATCCTTGTGCACCGTCACATAGCCGCCGAATTTTACTTCTGTGGCATACTCGGCACGGCGGATTTCAAACGGATTTCCGTCTTTCAGCCAGTTGTCCGGCACCTCCACCTGATATCCGTCACGGATCTCCTGGGCAAACATGCCGTATTTATAACGGATGCCGCATCCATATGCCGCATATCCCAGTGTGGCCAGGGAATCCAAAAAGCAGGCAGCCAGACGCCCGAGACCGCCGTTTCCAAGAGCCGGATCCGGTTCCCTGTCTTCGATGGCATTTAAGTCAAATCCCAGCTCCTCCAAAACCTCTTTTACTTCATTCAGGGCACAGATATTGATGATGTTATTTCCCAGCGCTCGGCCCATTAAGAATTCCATGGAAAGATAATATACGGTTTTTACATCCTGTTTTTCATATGCTTTGTGTGTTGCAATCCATTCATCAATGATGACATCCTTTACAGCATAGCAGACTGCATGAAACACCTGATCTTCTGTTGCTTCATCAATTGTTTTACGGTAGAGGGTCTTCACATTGTCCAGCACGCTTTTCTTGAAAACCTCTCTGTCAAACCCCATTTTGTTCATGATCTTCCTCTTTTCTGCGCGTGTCGCGCTCCTTTACTCCGGCGGGAATCACAACCGCTGCGGCTTTCGCCGCAGCTTATTTCGCTGCGACCTCCACACCGAGCAATACGTTCTCGCCATTGATATCCCACTCTTTCTGATAACCGCTCACATTTCCTTCCCGAATCTCATCGGCCAGGACATCTTCTTTGATAGTATCAGCATACTTTTCAAAGATGGCTGCGATCTTCTCATTGTCTTTATGGGATACAACGATATGGTCAGTCACTTCAAAGTCGGCTTCCTTGCGCATGGTCTGAATTTTGCTTATCACTTCTCTGACAAAGCCTTCCTCAACCAGCTCTGGTGTCAAATTACTGTCAAGTACAACGGTGATATCTCCGTTGTTTTCCGATACATAACCAGGTTTCTGGCTCATATCGATCAAGAGATCTGCCTCAGTCAGCACCGCTTTTTCTTCCCCGAAGGTGAGAACCAGTTCTCCGTTGGCCTTCAGCTCATCCATGGCGGCATTTCCATCCAGCTCCCCAAGGGCAGTACGGATCTTGCCAAGCATCTTTCCGTACTTCGGACCTACTGTCTTCAGCTGAGGCTTGAAGGTATATGTGGTAAACTCTCTCACATCATCTGTGAAAACAACTGCCTTTACATTCAGCTCATCACGGATAATGTCTACAAAGAATTCATCCAGAGTAAACGGCGCTTTGATAAACATCTGCCGAAGCGGCTGTCTGTTTTTCAGATTTGCCGTATTGCGGCAGGCGCGGCCCATAACAACCACCTTCAGAACATCTTCCATGCTGTCTTCCAGTTTCGTGTCAATGTAGCTTTCCTCTGCCTTTGGATAATCGCAAAGATGAATGCTTTCAGGAGCATTCTTATCCACAGAACGCACCAGGTTCTGGTAGATATCTTCCGTCATAAATGGAATCATCGGAGCTGCCGCTTTGCATACCGTCACCAGTGCGGTATACAGTGTCATATAGGCACTGATCTTATCCTGTTCCATCCCCTTTGCCCAGAAACGTTCCCTGCTTCTTCTGACATACCAGTTGCTCATTTCATCCACAAAATCCTGCAGAACTCTGGCCGTCTCTGTGATCTTGTAATCATTCAGGTACGCATCGCAGCTCTTTACCAGTGTATTCAGTTTGGACAGCAGCCATTTATCCATGACCGGAAGTTTGTCATATTCCAGACTGTAGTTTGTCGGGTCAAAATTATCAATATTCGCATACAACACAAAGAATGCATACGTATTCCACAGCGTGCCCATGAATTTTCTCTGTCCCTCTGTCACGGCTTTGTCGTGGAAGCGGTTCGGCAGCCATGGCGCGCTGTTGCTGTAGAAATACCAGCGGATGGCGTCGGCGCCGTGTTTTTCCAGGGCTTCAAACGGATCTACCGCATTTCCCTTGCTCTTGCTCATCTTCTGTCCGTTCTCATCCTGCACGTGGCCCAAAACGATAACATTTTTGTATGGCGCCTTGTTAAACAGCAGAGTGGAGATGGCCAGAAGAGAATAGAACCATCCTCTCGTCTGATCCACGGCCTCACTGATGAAGTCGGCCGGAAAATGGGTTTCAAAATACTCTTTGTTTTCAAATGGATAGTGATACTGTGCAAACGGCATGGAACCGGAATCAAACCAGCAGTCGATAACCTCCGGCACACGTGTCATGGGTTTTCCACACTTCGGACATTTGATATGAACGCGGTCAATAAACGGACGATGCAGCTCGATATCCTCCGGGCAGTCGTCGGACATGGCGCGCAGTTCTTCCTTGCTTCCGATGGAATGCATATGACCGCACTCACACTGCCAGATGTTCAGCGGCGTTCCCCAGTAACGGTTGCGGCTGATTCCCCAATCCTGAACATTTTCCAGCCAATCACCGAAACGGCCTTTTCCGATGCTTTCCGGAATCCAGTGAATCGTATTGTTGTTGCGGATCAAATCCTCCTTCACGGCCGTCATCTTGATGAACCAGGACTCTCTCGCATAATAGATCAGCGGGGTATCGCATCTCCAGCAGTGGGGATAGCTGTGCTCAAACTTTGGCGCGGAAAACAGCAGGCCCTTCTCTTCCAGAGCTTTTAATACCATGGGATCCGCCTTTTTGCAGAACACGCCTGCCCATGGCGTTTCCTTGGTCATCTCACCTTTTCCGTCCACCAGCTGTACAAACGGAAGGTCATATTTGCGGCCCACGTTGGCATCATCTTCACCGAAGGCCGGTGCGATATGAACGACACCGGTACCGTCTGTCAATGTTACATACGTATCGCAGGTTACAAAAAATGCCTTTTTATGCTGTTTTTCACAGATTTCCACTGCACAGTCAAACAGCGGCTCGTATTCTTTGTATTCCAGGTCTTTTCCCACATATTTTTCCAGGATTTCATAGGCCGGTTCCTCGGAGTCCTCTTTCTTCAGCGGTCCGAGCACCGTATCCAGCAGGGCCTCTGCCATGTAGTAGATATGACCGTCGGCTGCTTTTACCTTGGCATAGGATTCATTGGGATTCACACAAAGCGCCACATTGGACGGCAGTGTCCATGGCGTCGTGGTCCATGCCAGAATATACGTATTTTCTTCGCCTTTTACCGGGAATCTGGCGATGGCAGAACGCTCCTTGACATCCTTGTACCCCTGTGCCACCTCATGGCTGGACAGAGGCGTTCCGCAGCGCGGACAATAGGGAACAATCTTAAATCCCTTATACAGCAGCCCCTTTTCCCAGATCTTCTTCAGCGCCCACCATTCGGATTCGATGAAATCATCGTGGTAAGTAACATACGGATGATCCATATCTGCCCAGAAACCGACGGTGTTGGAGAAGTCCTCCCACATTCCCTTATATTTCCAGACACTTTCCTTACATTTTTCGATGAACGGCTCCAGACCGTACTGCTCGATCTGCTCCTTTCCATCCAGACCCAGAAGTTTTTCCACTTCCAACTCCACCGGCAGCCCATGGGTATCCCATCCGGCTTTTCTCGGAACCTGGTATCCTTTCATGGTGCGGTATCTCGGAATCATATCCTTGATGGTTCTTGTGAGCACATGACCAATATGAGGCTTGCCATTTGCCGTCGGCGGGCCGTCATAAAACATATACGTGGGACAGTCTTTTCTGTCTTCAATGCTCTTTTCAAAAATTTGATTGTCTTTCCAGAACTTCTCCACTTCTTTTTCTCTCTCCACAAAATTCAGATTTGTGGATACTTTGTTATACAGCATTCTTACTCCTTTCTGCTGTCCGGCAGCAAAAGTATACAGTGGATCTTCTATAAAAAAAGCCCGCATCCTGTCAGACAGGACGCAGGCAACCTACGCTTAAACCACCTACTGCATACTTTGAAATATGAGTTCTTGATAACGGCAGAAAACCGGCCAGATCTATGGAATCCATGAATCAATGAAATCCCCGATTCCCTTCAACCCGCAACTCCGGAGTGATTTTCCATCCATCTGTACTGGTACCGGACTTCCACCGTCTCCGGCTCGCTGAAACGTTCCGTGATGCATGTACTCTCTCCATCGCAGTCTTTGTGTATAAAAACATCTGTATTATATGACAAATACCAGCAGGTTGTCAAGGCATCCCTCTTTGTTTTTACAAGGTTTTTACACTCTTCTCTTATATACCACAATCTGCGGCTCTGATCCGCCGCATTCCTCTTTTCTGCTGCACGCCTCACAACAATCAGACCCACAAATTGCTGACATTCCTCTACCTCCGCTTATCGAATCCATCCTCGGCACATGGAATTCTGCTGCCTATACGAATCCATATGATACAAAATTATACAAAATAATTTTTTTTATTTCAATATGTATTCATGTTTGTCGCAGGACAAACGCATGAATGAACAATCTGTGAACCGGACGCCAGAGAGAAGTGGAAGACACTTTGCTGGACCGCTCTCGCTTAGTGAAAAACGCAGCGGTACTAAGATTCTTTTGCGCCCGAAGGGCTGAAAGAATCAAGTACCGGCGTTTTCCAAAATCCTGCAAAGTGTCTTCCACCTCTCTCTGGCTGATCACACTAAGCTTTACCATCCTCATCGCTCCTCACCAATTCTTCTATTTCCGAGAAACATTCTCAGGTCGGAGAGAACGAACCTTTTTCCTG
>DVJD01000019.1 GCA_018710785.1 Candidatus Fimimorpha excrementavium | reverse complement strand
CGTCTTACGCCCGGGAACTCCTTTGATATGCTGCGCATTCACAACCATGATCGGTATCTGTTCTTCTTCGAATATGTTATATATAGGTTTCCAATAAGAGCCCGTACTTTCCATGGCAGCCATCTCACAATCCATTTCTTTCAGCCACGAAACTAATTGGAGAATATCTTCCGTCATTGTTGAAAACTGGCGGATTTCTTTTTTTCTGACACTCGTAAAAACACAGGCTGCCATCATATTTTTATGAATGTCAATCCCGCAACACCGCTTATACAATACTTTCATAAGGCAAACCTCCTTCGCATAAGCCGATGCAGTTCCTTGCTTAAGTGTTAGCTGTCCTGCGTCCTCATCAAAAACCGATGGAAACAATAAGTGGTACACCTAAGGAGCTGAAAATCAGTCTGTCGGACGGGCTTGTAAGCACCAATCCCCTTCCGACCTTACTCGGCTCCTTTAGTATACCACTATCTGGAATATAGCCATCATCCCGTTTTTATTTATTGTGGTGAGATTTTCTCATGATTGTCTATCGGGAAATAGATAGCCCCAACCGTATCTGACTATGGCAGGTTTCAATATTGGAATTTAAAAACATCGACAAAAGTGATGATACATGTTAAAATGCATTTATAAATGTGAGAATCGAATGAAAGGAGAAGTCACTCAGGGGGCAAAACTTCAATTTCTCCATGTGTGATGTATAGTTAAGCATATCTTGAGTGACAGGGATAGGTATATGGCATGGAAAAACAAAAGGGGAGCGGCAGCGCCAGTGAAGAGGGATCTTACGAAGCTGAAAACACCGCATACCTATGCGATCATTTTTTTTGTGGTTGTATTCTGCTGGCTTTTGACGTATTTGGTTCCGGCAGGAAAATTCAGTACGCATACCATTGAGTATACCGATGCCAATGGGGAGACAGCAACCAAGACGGTTTTGATGGCGGATACATTCCGCTATAGTTACAATCTGGATACCGATTTTGTGGCAGAAGCTTTGGAATCCATCAGCAAGGATGCGGCATTGATGGAAGAGCTGGAAGTGGATGAGGAAGCGCTTCAAGCGCTGATGGAGACGGATTCCGCGGCCTGGACCCAGGCGGACCTGGATGAGGTGGGGTTAAGCGACGATGAGATGTACAGTCTTTACGGCGAAGAATTCTATGATACCAGCAAGAAGCTCCATAAAACCGCAACCATCTGGGGAACCGAAGATTTTGGCGGATTTGGCTTTTTGAATTATGTGTTTGAGGGGCTGGTCAGCGGTGACCGTTCCGGAACTGCTGTCGGAATCTGTGCTTTGATTCTGGTGGTGGGCGGTTCCTTTGGAATCATCATGAAAACTGGTGCGATTGATGCAGGTATTTATGCATTTATTAAGAAGACCCGCGGTCTGGAACGCCTGGCCCTTCCGCTTCTGTTCATTTTGTTTTCGCTGGGAGGCGCCACGTTCGGAATGGCAGAAGAATGCATTCCCTTTGCCATGATCATGGTCCCCTTTGTCATCGCACTGGGTTATGATTCCATCGTGGCTGTGACAGTTACCTATGTGGCTTCCCAGGTGGGCAATGCGGTATCCTGGATGAGTCCGTTTTCTGTGGCGGTGGCGCAGGGAATCGCCGGGGTTCCGGTTCTGTCCGGCGCAGAGTTTCGTCTGCCCATGTGGGTGATTGTGACGCTGGCCTCTGCCGGATTCATGATGATTTATGCAGAGCGTATCCGTAAAAATCCGCAGAAGTCGGTGGTTTATGCGGGGGATGGTTATTTCCGTGACCGTCTGGATTCTGTGACAGAGGAGGAACGGGAATTTAATTGGGGACATAAACTGATTCTTCTGGAAATGCTGGCCGTTTTGATCTGGATCATTTGGGGAGTGACCCAGAGAGGATTCTATATTCCAGAGATCGCATCGCAGTTCTTTGTCATGGGATTTTTGGCCGGCGTTACCGCGATTCTTTTTAAGCTGAATGGCATGACCATCAATGGCATGGCATCTGCGTTTCAGGGCGGTGTGGCTGATCTGGCAGGAACAGCAGTGGTTGTCGGTATGGCAAAAGGAATTCTTTTGGTTTTGGGCGGATCGGATGCCGATGTTCCCTCTACGCTGAATACCATCCTATATGGAATCGGTACGGCCCTGGAAGGGGTTCCGGCTTTCATTGGCGCGTGGTTTATGTATCTCTTCCAAAGTCTGTTCAATCTGGTGGTTACCTCCAATTCCGGACAGGCAGCGTTGACGATGCCGATCATGGCTCCGCTTTCTGATTTGGTGGGGGTACCGCGCCAGATCGCTGTTTTGGCTTATCAGCTGGGAGCCGGATTCGTGGATGCGTTTACGCCGGTATCGGCCAGTCTGATCGGCGTTTTGGGCGTGGCCAGAATTGAGTGGGGCAAATGGGCCAAGTTTCAGATTAAAATGCAGGCCTTCTTCTTTATCATGGGCACGCTTATCATAGCCATTGCGGTGGCAATTAATCTTCAGTAACGGAAAGGCAGACGGCTGCAGGCCGTATCCGCAGACAGAAAGTAGGTAGAAATATGGCAATGGTTACAATCATTAAGCATGCAAAGCTCTATCAGCCGGAATATGCAGGGGTGAAGGATATTTTGATTTTGGGCGGAACAATTGCTGCCGTGGGAGAAAAGCTGAAGGCTGATTTCGGCGGACAGGTGGAAGTACAGATCATCGACGCGGAAGGAATGACTGCGGTTCCCGGATTTGTGGACAGCCACGAGCATATTTTGGGCGGAGGCGGTGAAGGCGGTTTTCATACCCGGACGCCGGAGGCTTTTCTGGGGGATCTGATCAGAAATGGAGTCACCACCGTGGTGGGCTGCATCGGAACAGACGGTGTGGGCAGAGATATGAATGCTTTGCTGGCCAAGGTCCATGGACTGGAAGAAGAGGGAATCACGGCCTATGCCTATACCGGTTCCTATCAGGTGCCGGTCCATACATTGACCGGCAGTCTGATGAAGGATATCATGATGCTGGATCCGGTTATCGGTGTGGGAGAAATAGCGATTTCGGATCATCGGTCTTCCCAGCCTTCTTTTGAAGAATTTGCCAAAATAGCGGCAGATGCCCGGGTGGCAGGCATGCTTTCCGGAAAGGCGGGGATTGTCAATGTGCATCTGGGGGACAGTCCTCGTAGGATGGATTTGATTTTGCGTACTGTTCATGAGACGGAAATTCCGGCTTCCCAGTTCCTTCCAACCCATGTCAACCGCAATGCCGGACTGTTTGACGCCTGTCTGGATTTTGCGGCAGAGGGAGGAACCATTGATTTTACAGGAAACGAGGATATTGACTATTGGGAAACCATCAGCGACGAAGTACGGGTGTGCAGCGGAATCCGCCGCCTGCTGGATCGTGGAATTTCCAGCGAGCGCTTTACCATATCTTCCGATGGGCAGGGAAGCATTCCGGTTTTCAATGAAAAGGGAGAGTTCCAGGGAAGCGGCATTGGAAACGCGTCCAGTCTTTTGAAAGAAGTCCGGGAATGTGTAAAGAGAGAGGGGATTCCGTTGGAAATCGCCGTAAAGGGGGTTACCTCCAATCCGGCGTCTATTTTGAAACTGGGCAGAAAGGGCAGAATCCAGCCCGGATTTGATGCAGATCTCTGTCTGCTGACAGAAGACACACTGGAGCTTTGTACTGTGATCGCCGGGGGAACGATCATGGTGCAGAACGGAGAACAGAGGGTATTTGGGACGTTTGAAAAACGGTCTGTCGGCAGCAAGTGATGCTTCCAAAAGATTATTGATGCGTTTGTTCTGAGAATCCGCCGGGAAATCTTGACAAACGGTGACATGGATGGTAGGATATTTAAAAATGCATAACAGCCAGGAAACCGATGAAGCGGAGATAACGGCAATGATGCCTTTACAGAGAGCCTGTGATGCTGAGAGCAGGTGAGAAACAAGTTGTCAAATGGACCGCCGAGGGTGCAGTCAAATGCGGGGTGGCCGCAGAGTATTCTGCAACGTGTGGGCATACGTCAGTTGCTGTGGATATGCTGGTATCCAGATAAGGGCACGGGATTCCCGTGAAATCAAGGTGGTACCGCGGATAGTGCGTAATTGTACATTATTCGTCCTTGACAGAAATGATCATTCATTTCCGTCAGGGACTTTTTTTTGCAGAAAGTCGGCGAAACCCTCCGATTTCCGAAGAAAGGAAGAACATTATGACAAATCCAAACGGACGTTTCGGCATTCATGGCGGACAGTATGTTCCGGAGATATTGATGAATGCAGTGAATGAACTGGAAGAAGCTTACAATCATTATAAAGATGATCCAGAATTTAACCGGGAGCTGACAGAACTTTTGAATGAGTATGCAGGCCGTCCGTCCCGTCTTTATTTTGCGAAAAAAATGACAGAAGACTTGGGTGGCGCCAAGATTTATCTGAAGCGGGAGGACCTGAATCATACGGGGGCCCACAAGATCAACAATGTACTGGGACAGGCTCTGCTGGCAAAAAAGATGGGAAAAACTCGTTTGATCGCTGAGACGGGAGCCGGACAGCATGGGGTGGCCACGGCTACGGCGGCAGCTCTTATGGGAATGGAATGCGTGGTATTCATGGGAGAGAAAGATACCGTTCGTCAGGCGCTGAATGTGTATAAGATGCGTCTTTTGGGAGCGGAAGTGGTTCCTGTGACGTCGGGGACAGCGACGCTGAAGGATGCGGTTTCCGAGGCCATGAGGGAGTGGACGGCCCGTATCCGAGACACCCATTATTGTCTGGGATCCGTGATGGGCCCCCATCCGTTTCCCACCATTGTGAGAGATTTTCAGGCAGTGATTTCCCGGGAAATGAAGGAGCAGATTTTGGAAAAAGAGGGGCGTCTGCCGGATGCGGTGGTGGCCTGTGTCGGAGGCGGCTCCAATGCCATTGGGAGTTTTTATCATTTCATTGAGGAACCAAATGTCCGTCTGATTGGATGCGAAGCAGCCGGAAAGGGAATCGATACGTTTGAGACTGCTGCGACTGTTAATACTGGAAAGCTGGGAATTTTTCATGGAATGAAATCCTATTTCTGTCAGGATGACTATGGTCAGATCGCACCGGTGTATTCCATCTCCGCAGGGCTGGATTATCCGGGCGTCGGTCCGGAACACGCATGGCTTCACGATATCGGCAGGGCCGAATATGTACCGGTTACGGATGATGAGGCGGTCGAGGCCTTTGAATATTTGTCAAGGATGGAGGGAATTATTCCTGCCATTGAGTCCTCCCATGCCATCGCCCATGCCATGAAGCTGGCGCCTGAAATGAAGAAGGATCAGATAATCATTGTCACAGTATCCGGACGAGGCGACAAGGATTGTGCCGCCATTGCCCGCTACAGAGGGGAGGATATCAATGAGTAAAATCAGAAATGCATTCCAACAGGGGAAAGCCTGTATTCCGTTTATCACCTGCGGAGATCCGGATTTGGAGACGACGGCAGCGGTGGTGCGCCAGGCAGCGGTCAGCGGAGCGGATCTGGTGATTCTGGGCATTCCGTTTTCCGATCCCACAGCAGAGGGGCCGGTGATCCAGGAAGCCAGCATCCGTGCTTTAAAAGGCGGAGTGACCGCCGATAAAATCTTTGAAATGGTGAAGGAGCTCCGAAGGGATATGAAACTTCCGCTGGCGGTTATGACGTATGCCAATGTGGTATTTTCTTATGGTACAGATCGCTTTCTAGCTGCTTGCGGGCAGATCGGCATCGATGGCCTGATTGTTCCGGATATTCCCTATGAGGAGAAGGAGGAAATATTGCCGTCCTGCCGGACACACGGTGTGGATTTGATCTCACTGGCCGTACCCGCCGCTGAAAGCCGCATTGCCAGGATCGCCGGGGAGGCAGAGGGATTTTTATACATCACATCCAGTTTGGGAGCGGCAGAGGCAAAAGAGGGGATTGTCACGGATTTGGGAGAGATCGTTTCCGTGGCAAAACAGAACACCGATATTCCCTGCGTCATCGGATTTGAAATCGCCTCGCCGGAGCAGGCAGCCAGAGCTGCCCGTGTATCTGACGGTGTCATCATCGAATCCGGGATTGTAACGATCGTCGGCCGTTACCAAAAGGATGCTGCCCCCAAAGCAGGCGAGTACATCAAACAGATGAAAGCAGCCATGGAACCAGCCGTTTCCCGCTGAATGGGAGAACGGGAAGAAATATCGGAAGAAGGGAAGAGGCCCAGCATTTCTATCCTAGGCAGGGATACCGGGAATGCGGATGTTTAATCTTCGATCATTCTTCCCATTCAGGCAAAAAAAATGGCAGATCTGTATGGTCTGTCTCTGGATGAGCTGGTCACGTTCGATATGGAGACAGAAATGATCCAGGAAGCCATCGAACGAACCAGCGATGCGATTACACAAAAAATTGACTGGACAAAGGCATGGAGCAAAAAATATCCGATTCTGGCCGTTTATCAAAAGGAAGTGGAGACCGGCCCTTATGCTGTTGAATTGACCCGACTGCTGGAAGATCTGGAAAAAAAGTATGGCTATGGAGAGCAGGATGCGCTCTTGGTTTTAAAGGATATACTGGCTTCGGTTTGGAAAGGCAGGAGAAAAAAGAAATGAGGCATGCCTCTCTGCCTTTTCCAGCAGCAGCAATTTTATTTTTTTATCCATTCCTCCGGCGTAACCGGTCAGACTGCCGTCGGCGCCTATCACACGATGACAGGGAACGATGATTGAGATTTTATTGTGACCGACTGCGCCGCCTACGGCTTGGGCAGACATGTGCGGCAATCCTTTCTTGACAGCGATCTGCTTTGCGATCGCGCCGTATGTCGTAGTCCGGCCGTATGGAATCGTACAGAGAATTTTCCATACTTCATCCTGAAAGGCGGTACCTGTGAAATGAAGCGGTATGGTAAAATCCGGATTTTTTCCCGAAAAGTAAATGTCAAGCCATTGTTTTGCTTTTTTAAAAATGGGGATTTCCTTCTCTTTATGTTCCTGGTTCAGAGAGAGGGCAAAATACTTTTGTCCCTCAAACCATAGGCCGGTTAATCCGATATCATCTGCGGCTAAAAGAATATCGCCAATGGGCGAACAATAATGACTGATGTACTGCATATCAAACCTCTCATTTCAAATTGGTAAACTCATGTTCCGCCTTTTGCTTTTGGAAAAAGTCCGGAATGGAGTCTTCTTTTATTTCTCCCATATGTTGTATTATGATTTTATCACAACAAATTGATAAATGCCATTATGAAATCACCTATTGACACCCTGCTGTAAAACGGTATCGCAAAGATTTCTCCTCACAATGATTTCTTTTTGGTAACTATAGCATAATATTGTGCCTACTTTACAAATCGGCTGTAGTGACTTACTACATAATCACAGGAAGGGAAAAATAAGCTATTTCAAATAAGAATCAAATAAGGACAGTATGGCGAGGCATCCAACCCCATCTTTGAGGTATTTTACCTGAAGAATGCGCATGCCGTGATCGCTGTTTTTTCCGGCAATCCGCCTAAGGAGTATGATCTGTAAACAGAATTTCCCGTTTCTTTCTCTCCATCGTTTGCGCGAATGGATGTATCGGACTTGCCCGTGGTGATTGCCTGTCTGATCACCAGCATTGTCACCATCTTACGTTACAAGCGGCCCGGCGAAACTGTCGGATTTATTTGAAAAGAACCCATATATGGAGAAAATTTATCCGGATATGCGCTCCCGCAGCGCTCTCACGGTTTTCAAAATCTACGAGGGGATCGGTGAGTGGTTTGATCTTTCCAAATTTCCCATTGAACGGGCAAGTTTCTCTTTCGGAGTATCGCAGAAGACATGCTGCGGCTTTGCCATGGGAAGAAGTGAAAAAGCAGCTTATCAATCAAGAAATTCGATATTGTGAAGTATGGATTCAGGAAGATGAAGCGACCAATCACTGATACTTGGCACAAGGATTTTACAATATCAGAGAAAAGAATTGGCTGCGCTGTTATGCGTGTCCTTCTAAGGATGACTGGTTTTTGAATCGAAAAAACGTTGGTGAAATATATGGCGTTGAAGAAATGATATTTGAGGCAGCACCTTCACGACGCAAGGAAATCTCTGAGTACTGCTATAGAATCGATGAGGTCAGACTGTATGCAAGGGAACTATAACGATCCTGCTAACTGGAAGATGTTCTGCCTAATAGCCATAGGCGGTATGGAAAGGTTTTCTATATGAATGTCAGAATCGGAGGTGTGACCTTTATCAGGTCGTCTCTGCGCTGCCTGGTTCCTTGACAGTTGTCCCACATGGTAAAATTGCGGAGCGTGGGTGTTGCATTATACGACAAATTGTGTATCATGCTAAAGAAGTCAGAGATAGCTCGAACATCTGAAAATGCTGCGTTGTATAATGGCATCTTATACATTTAGGCGATTGCGAAACTCATAGGTAGAAATAGAAGGGAAAAGTGAAATCCCGGACGGCCGGAGAGAGCGAGCCTTTTCCCTGTCGGGGCGCTCTCGCTCCGAAACATGAACGAACATAGACTATGGCATGCGCAAGTCTTTGCGTGTTCATGTGAAAAACGTAGCGGTACTAGGATTTTCCTGCGCCGTGTCCGGCTGGAAAAATCAAGTACCGACGTTTTTCAAAGCCCGTCAGGAAAAAGGTTCGCTCTCTCCGGCCTGTGAATGTTTTCCAGAAATAGAAGAATTGGTGAGGAGCGATTGGAATAGAGGGAATCGAGAGATGAGAGTTTACGCGGCTTTGAGAGTTTCGCAATTATCTATTACCGAATAAAAATAAAAGGAGAAGCAGCAGAAAGACTCCGACAGCAGAAGAGAGGAGCAGATAATTATGACGGAGATGGCAGATTTGTTATTGGTAAACGGGACGCTGGTCACGCCGGATCAAACATGGAAAGGCTGCGTCGGAATCAAAGACGGCAAAATTTTATGTCTGCTGAACGAAGGGGCTTCGATTCCGGCCAAAAAGGTGATTGATGTGGAGGGGAATTATGTGCTCCCCGGTGCGATGGATCCCCATGTACATTTTCAGGATCCCGGATTCACGCAGAGAGAGGATTTTGCCCACGGGACCATGGCAGCAGCGGCAGGAGGGATCACCACGGTACTGTCCCATCCCCTGGATCATCCTCCCACCACCAGTTTTGCGGCATTGAAGAAAAAAGAAGAGGCGTATGCAGGGAACGCCTATGTGGATTATGGAATCCATATTGGGGCGACAAGGGAAAACATAGGGGAGATTGAGCGGCTTTGGAAAGAAACCGGGGCGACAGCCATTAAGATGTTTATGTGCTTTTCCGTAAAAGAATTCCCTTATGTGGAGAAAACACAGCTGCGCCGAATCCTGGAACTCATCGGTAAGATGGGCGGACTTGCCATCATTCACGCAGAAGACAACGCCATCATAGAGAAAATGGAAAGGAACGTCAAAGCCTCCAGTGCCAAGGATGGGAGAGCCTATAATCAGACCCATCCCAAGGAGGCGGAGATTGCCGCGATTCGTGAGGTACTGGATCTTTTAAAGGAGACCAAAGCAAAGGCAGTGATTCTGCATGTCAGCACAGCAGAAGGCCTTCGCCTGATCCATCAGGCCAGAAAACAGGGAATTCAGGTATATGCAGAGTCTGCGCCGCATCTGTTCCAGTTTACGGAGGAAGATATGGATGAAAAAGGCCCGTATCTGAAGTTTTCACCGGTTATGCATGACAGGAAAAATCAGAAGGAGATGTGGGACCTGTTGGGAAAAGGGTATGTGGATTATATCGGCAGCGATCACTCCCCCTATACCAAAGCGGAAAAAGATGCAGGATTGGACGATATCTGGAAAGCGCCCAACGGAATCCCCGGTATTGAGACAAGCCTGGCCGTCTTTTTAAACGGAGTGAATGAGGGAAGGCTGACATTAAATCAGCTCGCCGCCATGACCAGCAGAAATCCGGCACGGATTTACGGACTGGAACCGGAAAAAGGAAACATGGTGCCGGGAGCCGACGCGGATTTTACCATTGTCGATATGAATTTGGAAAAATGTATTTCGCCAAACGAGTTAAAGAGCAAATGCAAATGGTCCCCCTATACCGACGTGAAACTGAAGGGGTGGCCGGTGATGACCATCGTCCGCGGCCGTTTGGTTTACGACCATGGGAACATCGTCGGTGAGAAAGGATATGGAAGGTATATCAAAAGAAAAAAATAGGGCGCAGGTGAGTGTTATGGAAATGAAACTGGTGGAAGAAGCAATAAAAGAAAGGCTGCAGATGCTGCGGACATTCACTTCGACTCCGGGACACGGAGTGACAAGGCTGCCGTTTTCCAATGAGGCCAGAAGGGCGGCGGACTATTTGAAAGAGGAAATGGAGAAGGCTGGTCTGACGTCTGTGTGGATGGATGCGGTGGGAAATGTGCGGGGACGGCTGGAAGCCGATGAACCGGAGACGCAGACCATCATGATGGGTTCCCACTATGATACCGTGAAAAACGGCGGTGCGTATGATGGCATAGCAGGTGTGGTCTGCGCCATTGAGACGGCAAAAGCCATCAAACGGTCCGGGATGCATCGAAGGTATGCGCTGGAAATCATTGCCTTCAACGATGAAGAGGGCATGATGTTCGGCTCCGGCTGTCTTGGAAGCAAGGCCTTGATGGGCATGGTGGATCAAAATGATATCCGGCGCCTGAACGATGAAAACGGCATTTCCATAGAGGAATGGATGCATCGGTGGGGATCCCGGCCGGAAGAGATACCGGCGCTGGCCCTGGATGCGGATCAGATCCGGGCATTTTTTGAGATCCATATTGAGCAGGGGCCGGTTTTGGACGCGGGCGGAAAGGAAATCGGAATCGTGGACTGTATCGTGGGGCTGCTGCGCTGTATGGTCACCGTCCGCGGCAGAGCCGATCATGCGGGGACGACGCCCATGCATATGAGAAGAGATGCCATAGGGATCGCGTCGAAGGTGATTTCCCGGCTGGATCAGCTGGCGGATAGCCAGGACAATGGTTCGGTGGCAACCTGCGGATTTATCCGGGCGTACCCAAATGCCATGAATGTGATAGCCGAGACCTGTGAATTCACCATGGATCTTCGTTCCAGAGAAGAGGAATCCATAGAGCGGATGATGGCGGAAGCGGAGACGATCTTGAAGGATTGCTGTGCGGAGACGGGAGCCGGTTATGAGGTGGATATCAAGCTTCGTCAAAAGCCGGTGGCCATGTCACGGCCGATTATGGATATTTTATGTGAAACATGCCGGGAAAACGAATATTCCTTCCAGAAAATGATAAGCGGTGCTGCCCATGACTCCATGATTTTTGCCGACAAGACAGAGACGGCCATGGTATTTGTGCCAAGCAGGGAGGGAAGAAGCCACTGCCCCCAGGAGTATTCCGAATACGGGCATCTGGCAAAGGCTGTGAAGATTGTATATGAAACCATAGTAAAAATGAATCAGGAGTAGATGAAACATGAAAATCAGTTTATTAGAGCCATTGGGAGTTTCCAGAGAAACCATTGAAGAACTTGCAGCAGGTTTCAAAGGGCAGGGACATACCTTTGTCTATTATGATGAGAAAACCACAGATCCGGAAGAATTAAAGAAAAGAAGCCTGGACAGTGATATCGTCATGATTGCCAACAACCCATATCCGGCTGAAGTGGTCAGCGGATTGGATCAGTTAAAAATGCTTTCCGTTGCGTTCACGGGGATTGACCATGTGGCAGTGGAGGAATGCAGAAAAAAGGGAATTATGATATGCAATGCAGCCGGATATTCGGATCAGACGGTTGCAGAGCTTGTGATCGGCATGGCAGTGGATGCCATGCGCAATGTGAAAAATGGCGATAAGGCAGTGAGAGAGGGGAAAACAAGTGCCGGTATCGGCGGAAGAGAGATCGGCGGAAGAACCGTAGGCATCATCGGCCTTGGAAAGATCGGCCTTCGGGCGGCAAAACTGTTTTTGGCCTTCGGCGCCCATGTGATCGCATGTAACAGAAGCGAAAACGAGGAGGCAAAGGCGCTGGGGATTACCTATGTTTCTTTGGAACAGCTGCTGAGAGAAAGTGATATTATCTCTCTGAATATGCCATTGAATGATGAAACCAGAGGATTTATCGGGGCAGAGCAGATTGCAATGATGAAACCAGACGCCGTCTTCATTAACTGTGCCCGCGGTCCCATCGTGGACAATGGGGCTCTGGCCAGGGCGCTGAATGACGGCAGGCTCGGTTTCGTATGCGCGGATGTATTTGACATGGAACCTCCTCTTCCGGCCGATTATCCTCTGCTCTCGGCGAAGAATACGCTGCTGACACCGCACCAGGCCTTTATTTCGGAAGAATCCATGCTGCGCCGCGCCAGGATTGTATTTGATAATGTGTATGCATATCTTGCCGGAAATCCGCAGAATGTCTGCAAGTAAGCGGGGGATCGTATGTTGATTTTGTATGATGGGATTTTTATCTCCATGGATCAGGAAGAGCATGTGTATCACAACTCGGCTCTTGTGATTGATAAGAATAGGATCGTAGAAATAGGGGATAAGGATACTATTTTAACCAAATATCCATCGTGTGACGAGAAAATAGACTGTCATGGGAAAGCAGTGTTTCCCGGATTTATCAATGCCCATATCCACACGGCGCAGACAATCGTGCGGGGTGTGGCGGAGGATTTGGGACGGGCGCCTTCCTATACAAAGCTGGTTCCCCAGGGCGATGATCTGACCGATGAGGAAAGCTATGTGTTCAGTCTTCTGGGAGCCGCCGGGGCAATGCGTTTTGGATCCACATTTATCAGCGACAATTATGCCCACAGCAGTGCCGCGGCAAAAGCTTTTGAGCAGATCGGCATCCGCGCCATGGTCAGTGAGCGAGTACATGATGTGGACTTTCATGGCCTGGGAGAGGGAACCTATACGGTGATTCCCCGGCTGGGCGAAGAGCTGCTGGAGAAGAACCTCGCTTTATTTGAAACATACGGAGGCGGAGAAGGGCTTGTCACATGCTGCTTCGGCCCCCATGCTCCGGATACCTGCAGCCCGGAGCTGCTGAAGAAAATCGCGGAATTAAATGAAACGTACCGGGTGCCGGTCACTACCCATCTGGCGCAGAGCAAGATGGAGCTGCAGCGGGTGAAAGAAGCCCATGGGTGTTCCCCGGCAGAACTGCTGAACGCGTGCGGGCTTTTTGATGAACATCTGCTGGCTGCCCACTGCGTGTATCTGGATGAAACCGGGAAAGCCATGGCGGCCAGAGATGGGGTACACATCGTCCATATCCCGGAGGGAAATGTCAAGGCCGGTTCCATTGCCCCGATTCGGGAATTGCAGGAAAGGGGAGTCAATGTGGTGATCGGAACCGATAACGGAGCGAAAGCGTTTCACCGGGAAGCGGAGCTTGGAAGTATTGAGCCCGGAAAACTGGCCGACCTTGTCATCATAAATCTGGATTCCCTCCATATGACGCCCTGTACCAATGTGCTGGGGAATCTGATCCATTTGGGACAGGGAAGCGATGTGGAAACCGTGATCGTCAATGGAACCATTACCATGAGAGACGGAACGATCCTTGGCATCGACGAGGAAGAAGTGAAAAAGGATGCCAGAAGAATTGCCTATTACAAATGGCAGGATGCCAATCCTTTTCTGGATAAAACATACACCTATCTGTTCTGAAAAAGGAATATGTTTCCCGCCGTATGATCCGGCGGGAACCCGGGAACGTCAGGTGTCGATCCGCGTCATCTCCACCAGCGTTTTGTTGCGGTAGAACAAATCCTCCCGGCAGGTAAATCCCTGGGATTCCCAGAAACGGTTTCCGGCCTCATTTTTCTTAAAGGCCACAAGGGCCACCTTCGTGATACCAGCGGCCTGTAAGGCCGAAAGGGCGGCGCGGACCAACTGACTGCCGATCCCCTGCTTCTGGCGGGAGGGGGAGACGGCGGTGTGATAAATATAGCCCCGGCGGCCGTCATTTCCGGCCATGATCGCCCCGACTATCAAGCCTTCTTCTTCCGCGACAAAACAGGTATCCGGATTCCTTAACAGAAATCGCTGAATGCCCTCCCGGGAATCATCGACGGTATTCAGCCCCATACCGGGACAGGAAAGCCAAAGCCGATGGACGGCTTCATAGTCAGAGATGTTCATGGTTCGTATCATATGGATGCCTCCTAACGGTGAGTCGGCCGCCGCGCGGAAGTTGCGCAGAAAGGCCGGAGTACAAAGGGTTCAAAATAACTGGTTGTATTGTAATCAGAAAAACAGAGAATGTCAATGCGCGCCGCGCCGAAGGGAAGGACAAAAAGAAATGAATAAAAAAATGGTTGCAATTTAGGAAAAAATGTATTATTATGTGTTCCGTATGGAAGACGAATAACAGATAATGCTAGAGTTCTCCATCCAAATATTTTGGCAGCTTTCGTTGCCTTATTGATTGAGTTAGAAGCTCAAATTTTATAAGTTGGTTACTTTATAACTGATGTGCATATCACATGTACAACTTGTGAAACGGTCAATAAGAGTAGTAAAAGTGAAATATTTGCTATATAGACTCTAGCCTGATACATTCTGTCCAAGATAAAAGATTGTTATTGTAACATGGAACTTGAAATTAATTACGGATAGAGACGCAAGTAGTGGCATCGATATGCTGTCTGCCTGCGCTTTTTTGTTGTATAAAAAGCAGAGGCGGATGGAAAACAGAAAGGAGGGAATTGGAAATGGAAAAAAAGTCACAGTGCAGGGCACCGATTTATGAAGCACTGGAACAGTTTCGAAAAATGCGGGTGGTTCCATTCGACGTTCCGGGGCATAAACATGGAAGGGGAAATCCGGAGCTGGTGAAGCTGCTGGGAGAACAGTGCGTGGGGATTGATGTCAATTCCATGAAGCCGCTGGATAATCTTTGCCATCCGGTTTCTGTCATCCGGGAAGCAGAGGAACTGGCCGCGGATGCCTTTGGGGCTGCCCATGCATTTTTGATGGTGGGAGGTACGACGTCATCGGTTCAGAGTATGATTCTTTCCTGCTGCAAGCAGGGTGATAAGATCATCCTGCCCAGAAATGTGCATAGAAGTGCCATCAATGCGCTGGTGCTCTGCGGCGCAAAACCAGTCTATGTCAATCCGGATGTGGATAATCACCTGGGAATTTCCCTGGGAATGCGTGTTTCCCAGGTGGAGGAGGCCATACGGGAAAATCCGGATGCAGTGGCTGTATTTGTCAACAATCCCACCTATTATGGGATCTGTTCGGATCTTCGCACCATCGTCCGTCTGGCCCATGAGTACGGGATGAAGGTGCTGGTGGATGAGGCCCATGGTACCCACTTTTACTTTGGGGAGAATCTGCCGGTTTCCGCCATGGCCGCGGGAGCGGATATGGCATCCGTCAGCATGCATAAGTCGGGGGGAAGTCTGACGCAGAGTTCTTTTTTGCTGACTGGAAAGGGAGTCAATGCAGGATACGTCAGACAGATCATTAATCTGACGCAGACGACCAGCGGCTCGTATCTCCTTTTGTCCAGCCTGGACATTTCCAGAAGGAATCTGGCGCTGCGCGGAAAGGAGTCCTTTGCCAAGGTGGTGGAGCTGGCGGAGTATGCCAGAGAAGAGATCAATAAAATAGGCGGATATTATGCATTTTCCAGGGAACTGATCAATAAAAACAGTATCTTTGATTTTGACGCCACAAAGCTTTCCGTCCACACACTGGATATCGGTCTGGCGGGAATCGAAGTGTATGACATCCTGCGGGATGAGTACGACATCCAGATCGAATTCGGAGATTTGGGAAATATCCTGGCCTACCTTTCCATCGGAGACAGAAAACAGGAAGTGGAGCGTCTGGTCAGCGCTCTGGCGGAAGTAAAGAGACGGTATCAAAAGGATAAGGCCGGCATGCTGTCCCAGGAATATATCGCGCCAAAGGTGATTATGACGCCCCAGGAATCGTTTTATGCGGAAAAAGTATGTCTGCCTTTGAAAGAGACGGTGGGACATGTCTGCAGTGAATTCGTCATGTGCTACCCGCCGGGTATCCCCATACTGGCGCCCGGTGAGGAGATTACGGAAAAGATCCTGGATTATATCATTTATGCCAAAGAGAAGGGATGTTCCATGACGGGACCGGAGGATGCGGAGATTGAATACCTGAATGTCATCCGCACAAAATAATAAATCGGGAAGAAATGAGGAATAGCATAGCATGGAAATTTGGTTTTCAGATGAGCATACATCAAATGTCAAGCTGTCCATCCGTGTGGACAAACAGTTATTCAGCGGACAGAGCGAATTCCAGAGAATCGATGTGCTGGAATCCAGGGAATTCGGAAAAATTCTCGTGGGGGACGGCGATCTGATGCTGACGGAAAAAGATGAATTTATCTATCATGAAATGATTGCCCACGTTCCCATGGCAGTCCATCCCCATGTGAGAAAAATCCTGGTCATCGGCGGAGGCGACGGCGGCGTGGTCCGCGAGCTGATTAAATATGAGGATGTGGAGCATATCGATGTGGTGGAGGCAGACCCGCTGCTGGTGGAAGTCTGTTTCAAATACCTGCCGGAGATTGCCTTAAGCCTTCGCGATGAGCGGGTGACGATTCACCACGAAGACGGACTGCGCTTTGTGCGATCCAAATCCGATGAATACGATCTGATCATCATCGATTCGCCCAACCCCTTCGGGCCGGGAGAAAGCCTGTTTACCAAAGAATTTTACGGCAGCTGCTTCAATGCGCTGCATGAAGACGGGATCATGATCAACCAGAATGAAAGTCCCTTCTATCAGGAAGAGGCATTCCAGTGCCAGAGAATGCACAGAAGAATTCTGGAGTCATTCCCCATATGCAGAGTCTACCAGGCCCATATCCCGTCTTATCCGTCGGGGCATTGGCTGTTTGGATTTGCTTCCAAAAAATACCATCCCTTGGATGACTTGAATGATGTCCAGTGGAATATGAGGGCCATACCGACCCGCTATTATGCGACGAGACTGCACCGGGGCGTATTTGCCCTGCCGGTTTATGTGGAGGAATTGCTGAAAGATGTTGAGTAAAAATGTGGTAACGTTTATCGGATGTGATGCGAAATATGAGGAAGCGGATATTGTGCTGTTTGGCGCGCCTTTTGATTCCACCACATCATACCGTCCGGGAACCCGGTTCGCCAGCCAGACCATCCGCAATGAGTCCTTTGGCCTGGAGACTTACAGCCCGTATCAGGACCGTGATCTGACGGATTATGCCGTATTTGACAGTGGGGATCTGGAGCTGCCCTTTGGAAGCAGCGAAGCGGCTTTGGAACAGATTGAGGAGCGGACCCGCGTGATTTTGGAGGATGGAAAGCTGCCGTTTATGATCGGAGGAGAACATCTGGTGACCCTGGGAAGCGTGCGTGCGGTTCTGGAGAAATATCCGGACCTTCAGATCATCCATTTTGATGCCCATACCGACTTGAGGGAAGACTATCTGGGGGTCCGCCTGTCCCATGCCAGTGTGATCCGCCGGTGCTGGGAGCTGATGGGGGACGGAAGGATTCATCAGTTTGGAATCCGCTCCGGCGACAGACCGGAATTTCGCTGGGCAGAGGAAGGCCATGTCCATCTCCATAAGTTTGATTTTTCGGGACTGAAAGAAACGGTGGAAGGATTGAAGGGAAAACCGGTGTATCTGACGCTGGATCTGGATGTGCTGGACCCGTCGGTATTTCCTGGAACGGGGACGCCGGAATTCGGCGGTGTGACGTTTATGGAGCTGCTGGATGCGCTTCATACGGTGATCGCTGGGTGCCGCGTGGTGGGATGTGATGTCAATGAGCTTTGCCCGCCGCTTGATGGGACGGGGGCTTCTACGGCGGCAGCGTGTAAGATTGTGAGGGAGATGCTGGTGGGGTTAGGGGGTGCGAAGGCATTTTGTTAGGGGGTGTGGAGACCCGGACGGCCGGAGGGAACGAACCTTTTCCCTGTCGGGCCGCTTGCGCTTAGTGGAAAGCGCAGCGGTACTAAGATTCTTTTGCGCCCTAAGGGCTTAAAGAATCAAGTACCGGCGGTTTCC
>DVJD01000018.1 GCA_018710785.1 Candidatus Fimimorpha excrementavium | reverse complement strand
TGTATGGCCTGTAATCAAATACAGCGTCTGTATTCCCAAATCATCCATATCGCTGCAGACAAACTCCAGTAATTTACCGGCGATTCCCCGGCAGCGGTATTCCTCTTCCACATACAGTGCGCAAAGGTTCGGTCTCAAATCTTTCCGCTTGTGGAAATCGTTTTCTATGACCCCGGCGCCTGCGATCAGTTTATTCCCCTCCATAGCAACATACCACTGGGGAACCGCATCTTCATTTTTCATGCACTCTTCCATACTTTTTCTATATTCTTCCACCGGAACCTTCCATTTGGAATGAAACCATTCTGACGCCTGATCCGCCAGTTCTCCATGCTCCCTGATTTTTAAAATTTCCATAGCCTCATACCTGCCTGTCCATTAATTTATGAACTATTATAACTGATCCCATTAACCGATACAATCCGGTTTTGCCGAAAATCATCCTGCTATTTTGATTCCGGATAAATTTCCTTTCCAAATCGATATGCTTTCTCCAAATACTCTGTCTCTCCGATCCCGGGACGTCCATTGGTGTCTCCGCATCCTCCGGCAAGGAGCATCCCTTTATCATGAAATCCAATATAATTCACCAGTGTAAATTGATAGTAGGACACTGCCTGCTCAAAGGTCCAGAAAAAATTATCTGCTGAAGTCATGAGCAGAGCACAATCCTTTTCCGGGTATTTTTCATACCGTCCCAAAGGCGGCTGGGGATCCTCCCGGGCAATGCAGTAAAACCGCTCAATAAACGCTTTCAGTTTGGAAGAAAAAGTCCAGAAATACAGCGGTGAAGCAAATACCAGCAAATCCGCTTCCCGGATTTTGGGTACCAAACAGTTGAAATCATCCTTCTGCACGCAGGGCTTCCCATACCGGCAGGCATTGCAGCCAATACATCCATTTACCTGCAGCCTGTTAAGGGAAAGCAGTTCCACCCTGTGTCCGGCTGCTTCCGCCCCTCTCATAAATGCACTGACCAGCTGTGCTGTGTTTCCGTTGGGTCTTCCGCCTCCCTGAATAATAAGAATATGTTTCACGCTAAGCCTCTCCTTTTAGATACAAAATCACATTCCAAATTCCTCAGCATAAACCATGGCTCCCTTAATCGGCTGCGCATTCTCCTGCAGCTGGATCGCCATGAAATTTTCAGAGGGGATACCATCCGGCACCCGGATTCCCAGCTGCTGTGCCGGGACATAACCGACTCTCGGATAGTAGGTTTCACTTCCCTATACCACAGAATACTGATACCCCAATTCTTTTGCTCTTTTATGTTCTTCCAGTATCAATGCTGTCCCCACTCCCTGTCTCTGATACTTCGGCTTTACTGCCAGCGGCGCCAATGCCAATACTTCCTGATCGCCCACGTTCGCTTTTGTAAATAAAATGTGCCCTGCCAACTGATGATCGATTTCCGCCACCAACGATAATTCGGGAATAAAGGCCCTTCCTTTCCGCAAGGCCTCCACTAAATCCTGCTCATTTCCGTCCGCATGTTCCGCCGATGCAAACGCTTCCTCAATAAGCGCATAAACCGCTTCATAATCACTAACCTTTTCTTGTCTGATCAACATTGTCTTATCTTCTCCTTCTTTTTTAATTCTATTATGAAATCCATGGGAATACACTGTCAACCCTTTTTTTCTTTGAGGACTTATAAAATGAGTTGCTGCTTTTTATTTTATATGTTATACTGTTATACATAACACTATAACAGTCAAAACAGCAAGGAGGGATGATCGCTTGAAAATAATAATATCGAATGTATCCGGCATCCCTATTTACGAACAGATCAAGCAGCAAATCAAGACCGCAATCCTATCGGGGGAACTGCAGGAAGGCGAAACCTTACCGTCTCTCAGAACCCTGGCAAAGGACTTGAAAATCAGTGTACTGACTGTCACTCGGGCCTATACTGAATTGGAACAGGAAGGTTATGTCAAAGAGGTGAAAACAGATGTATAACTGTTTGGAAATAAATAACCTGTCAAAATCTTTTAGCAATTTCCGTCTGCACAATATCAGTTTCAGTCTTCCGAAAGGCTATATCATGGGATTGATCGGTCCCAATGGTTCCGGAAAGACAACCACGATTAAACTGATTCTAAATATGCTCAAACGAAATAGCGGCGAAATCAAAATCATGGGAATGGATAACCTTGCTGACGAGCAAAGGACAAAATCAGAGCTGGGAGTCGTATTGACGGTGTGAAACTTTTTCTGTAAATATGCCATCAAAGGTTCTTCTATGATAAAATCTAATTCATAGGAGGGCCTTTTATTATGGCAAAACAAAAGAAACCTGTCCATCTGGTACAAATGACAGAATAGGTAGAGGGGGGAATGAACATGGACTGGATTGAACGGCTTAACGAGGCGATTTGCTATATAGAAGAAAACCTGACAGGCGAAATCGAATATGAAAAACTCGGGCAAATTGCCTGTTGCTCTGCGTACCATTTTCAAAGAATGTTTGCATATATAGCCGGTATGCCTTTATCCGAATATATCCGCAAAAGAAAGATGTCGCTTGCTGCTGTTGACCTGCAAGGCAGCGACGAAAAAATCATTGATGTGGCGGCAAAATACGGATACACTTCGCCTACTGCATTTAACAGGGCGTTTCAATCGGTTCATGGGGTCAATCCTTCGTCAGTAAAGAGCGAGGGGATCGCAATCAAATCATTTCCACCCATTACCATCAAAATCACCGTCAAAGGAGTGGAAGAAATGAATTATCGAATTGAAACCAAAGAGGCGTTTCGTATTGTCGGAAAATCATTCCCGTTAAGCAGAGAAATCGAGCAGAACTTTTTGGAAGTGCCGCAAATGTGGCAAGGTGCAGTTTTAGACGGCACCATTGAAAAAATCATCTCGCTAATGAATCGCGAGCCGCAGGGAGTTTTAGGTGTAAGTGCTTGCAGCGATGATGAAGAATGGAGATATTATATAGCGGTTTCCTCTTCTGCTGAAATTGACAATTCGTTGGAAGAGTACACCATTCCAAGCTGTATGTGGGCAATTTTTCCGGGCGCGGGAACAGGAAAATCCATTCAAGAATTAGAAAAACGCATTGTAACAGAGTGGCTTCCAACTTCCGGTTATGAGTTTACCTATGGACCGGATGTTGAAGTTTACTTTAATCCCGACCCGCAAAATACTGTTTATGAGGTCTGGATACCTGTAAAGAAAAAACAGGTGTAATCGTTTTGCATAAAAGGATGATTTATCTATGGACGAAGATCACTGTCAGAACATTAAAGAAAAATATTGACTGTATTGTCCGGTGGGTAACAATAAAACGCGTACACAAGTTAGAGAAGACAGCATTTTAATTAACTTCCCTCACTACTGTCCGAAGTGTAAACAAGAAACGCTAATTAATGCAAAATAACTAGATATATCCGTTTTCGTAAGGCCAGACGCACGTACTCAGAGCCGATAACACGCAAGATATAATGCGGTTATCGGCATCTCACGGAGCTGATATGCTGTCGGAAACTCTCTGCTTCATGAATATCACATTGATCTTATCTGTCACATTTTCCCGGCCTTCGAAGGGCTTTTTACAGCACTGCCATAGCGAAGTGTTTTATAGATTGCCACTCCGATTTCAATCACGGTAATCAGGACGATAAACGTAAGCAGCCCGTTTGAGACCATATCCGGATTCCAGTGGGAAAGAATCTTCACAGCCGTGTCATCCTCCCCCATCGCCATCTGGATTTCCTGTGCAAAATTCGGGTTCCAGATGGGCAGAACCTTCAAAACGACCGCACTCAGTACAATCTGAACCGATCCGCATACAATACTGCTGATCATAACCAGCTTACAGTAGCATCCCACCACGCTGTCTCCCCGGCTGATGACCGCCCTTTTATCCGGTACCGGTTCCAAAAAGCCGGGCGTCCATCTGGAATCTGCCGTTTTCTTTTGCTGTTCCAACTTTCCCACCGACCATTTTTCTGCCTTCTTCTGTTCTATTTTTACCTTTTGGCGTTCCAGGATGGCAAAGATCAGCGTCACTGCGCCAAATGCGGAAACGCAGTACAGATCAGGACCACCCGCACAAACCACAGATACGTTTCAAAATGTTCCGGCCCAATCAGATATTGACAGTCATTCTGATACTGCTTTGCAAAAGCTGCCGGATCTCCCAGCTGCGTCAAAACCTCTTCCATGGAACCTTTGTCTGCATACATATCACTGATGCTTGAGTGTTGCCAACCGCATCACCTACTTTCCCCAGGACTTCATACTTGAGGGCGGCAAGGTCGGCTATGGCGGCGCGTACCTCGCCGGACAACGCATTGTAGGGTGCGCCGTATCGCCTGCCGGAGAAATTCGGACTGGCTGATACCATAGGGCGCAAGCCGCGCTGTGAAGTCGGCGTATTCTTCTTCGGACAGCCGGGTTTTCACAACGCGGCTGCGGTGGGGTGTGTTGTATCGCTTCGGCAT
>DVJD01000017.1 GCA_018710785.1 Candidatus Fimimorpha excrementavium | reverse complement strand
CCAAAGTTCCCAGCTTGCGGACAATCATGGAAGAAGTGCTGCCGTTTGCTTTCACATAAGATTTGCAGATATAAAAGGATTCGGAATTTTTAGATTTGGTTATATGAAGATTCATGAACAATGCCTCCTTTTCCTTATTATACCACACAATAACATAAAATAACATACTAAAAAGCAAAAAAATGACACAAAAAAAGCAGGTTTTATGCGGCCTGCAAGGTATTTTTCGATTATTCAACTGTCAAACTCCCGGGCATAAAGAAAATTCACCCGGCCATGCAGGATTACCCATCAAAAGAAGATCCGCTGACGTATTATAATAAGGGCTGCGGAGAGAATGGCAGTGTCTTTTGTCATGCAAATACCTGGGCGGTGATCGCGGAATGTATGCTGAAACGACGGGATTATGCCTGGAAATATTACCGTCAGCTTTTGCCCATGGTAGCGCAGAAAAATGCGGGAGAGAAGAGATATCAGGCGGAGCCGTATGTCTATGCCTCCAATATCTTCGGGCCGGAAAGCAATAAATTCGGTCTGGCCAATGTGTCGTGGCTGACGGGAACAGCAGCCTGGATGTATCTGGCGGCAACACAGTACCTTTTGGGAATCCGCCCGGTCTGGGACGGACTTTTGATCGATCCCTGCCTTCCTGCCGATTGGCCGGAGATCACCGTTGACCGTATGTTCCGCGGCTGCCGTTATCATATTGTAATCCGCAATATGGAAAAAACGGTCTTCCTCCCGCATGTGGAAGGAAGGAAAGAGTATTTTGCAGAAATATAAGGCACTGTGCCATGGCCATGCATAATCCATTCATTCATACGTTTGTCGTGGTTCGGGAGAAAGAAGGATTGTACAAAGTGGGAAAGAAGGCTGTAATGTAGGTAGTTTTATGTCTTTAACCGGAATCTTGCCGGACCGTGAATCCCAACAGGTCGGTGAGAGGGGGACAGGAAAAGGAGGGAGCTTCGTGCGGATGTTGCTTGCGGAGGATGAGGGAGAACTGGCCAGGGCATTGGCGGCGGTATTGAAGCATGAGCGATATTTGGCGGATGTGGTGGACAATGGAGAGGATGCGCTTTTGTGTCTGGAATCCGGGCAGTATGACGGAGCCATTTTGGATATCATGATGCCGAAGATGGATGGAATCACAGTGTTGAAAAAACTTCGGGAAAAGAAGAATACGGTTCCGATTTTGCTCTTGACAGCCAAAGGGGAGGTGGAAGACCGGGTCTTAGGCTTGGACAGCGGTGCAGATGATTATCTGACGAAGCCTTTTTCCATGAAGGAACTTCTGGCCAGAGTGCGTGCCATGCTGCGCAGGGGACAGGCATTTGAGGAGAGGCGGATGTATTTTGGAAATTTGACTCTGGATGATGCCTCCTATACTTTGTATACGGAATCCGGCCGAATCCGTCTTCCCAATAAAGAATATCAGATGATGGAAATGCTGCTTTGCCATCCGGGGCAGGTGATTTCCACCCAGCATTTCATGGAAAAAATATGGGGATTTGACAGTGAAGCAGAACTCCATGTGGTTTGGGTGGGGATTTCCAATCTTCGAAAAAAGCTGCAGCAGCTGCATGCCAATGTGGAGATTAAGGTGACGCGTGGAATCGGATATTCACTGGAGGAGACGGATGGTTAAAAAGCTGAAAAGAAAATTTGTCATCGGATCCATGACGGCTGTTTCTCTTGTTATTCTTGTCATGATGATTGCCTTGAACACGGCGAATTATCTGCGGATGAATGGGAGAGCCGATGAATTGATTGCGGTTTTGGAGGAAAACGGAGGGACTTTTCCCAAGGGGGATCCGCCGAAGAAAAAAGAAAAGCCGCCGGAAGAGCGGATGGGATTTTCCGAGGAGACACCCTATGAAACTCGGTATTTTACCGTGATTTTAAAGGCGGATGGTACCGTGGAATCCATTGATACGGGAAGGATCGCGGCGGTATCGACCACAGAAGCGGCTCAGTTTGCAGAAACCATTTATCAGTCAGGAAAGGACAGGGGATATGTGGAACAATATCGGTTCCATGCGGAGGATAGGGGGGATTCTGCAGCCTGTCCAGGAAAGTTATGAGAAGCAAAAGCAATTCATCACGGATGCCAGTCACGAGATCAAAACGCCGCTGGCCATCATTCGGGCAGATGCTGAAGTTTTGGAACTGGAACAGGGAGAAAGTGAGTGGACGGAAAGCATCAAAAACCAGATCGGACGTCTGACTTCTTTGACGGAGAGTCTGATTTTTTTGTCCAGGATGGAAGAGCAGCACGTGGACTGGAAGCGATGTTCTCTTTCCGATGCCGTCAGTGATACCATAGAAGCCTGCCATTCCCTTGCCGCGGCCAACGATAAAATCATTTTGGAGGCTATTGAGCCAAATATTTTTATCTGGGGAGAAGAGAGACTGCTGCGGCAATTGGTGTATATTCTGGTGGAAAATGCGGTGAAATATTCAGATCCTTGTGGAAAAATCGAAATTTCTTTAAGGAAACTGGGGAAAAAGCTGATTTTGGAAGTAAAGAATCCGGCAAAATCAGTGAAAGAGTCGGATTTGAATCATTTATTTGATCGTTTTTATCGGGCGGATGCATCCCGCAATTCCAAAACAGGCGGTCATGGAATCGGGCTTTCTGTGGCCAAGGCCATTGCCGATACCCATGGAGGAACGATTGCGGCTTCCAAAGTGGGGGAGGGGACCATAAAAATAGAAGTGAACCTGACGGAGAAACCAAAAGGGTGAACAGCCATTTGCCAATGAAGCTGGGAATCATCTCAGAAAGAGAGACATTCCTTGGATCCTTGGCAGGCGGCTGTTTTTCTATGCGCGGATTTTTTGCGGTGAATGGAAATTTCTTAAAATGTTCACAGTTTATTTTAAGTTGAATTTAAGTTCATTCGGTATGCTTTGAAGGCAGAAAAAGAGAGAATGGTCAGAGGAGATGACAGGAATATATTTCTTTTGGTGCGCCGTTCTCTGGAAAAACCGGTTTATAAAGAAAAGCTCCGGGTGCGCAGTTACGGTACGGCGTCCTTTGACAGCCAGGTTTTTGTGGAACTGAAAAAGAAGTATGAATCTGTGGTATATAAGCGGAGAATGGGACTGACGAATGGGCAGGCCATGGATTGGCTTTGCCGGGGAAAACGGCCGGGACAGCTTGGCCAGATCGGGAGGGAAATCCAATATGTACTGGATTTTTATGAGGAAGTCCGGCCGATGATGTATCTTTCCTATGAAAGGGAGGCCTATTTTGGAAAAGAGGACCCCAATTTTCGAGTGACCTTTGATGAAGAAATCCGGTGGAGAACGAAACAAATTTCTCTGGAAAAAGGAGTATTCGGCACGCCGCTGTTATCTTCCGATCAGGTTTTGATGGAGGTGAAGACGCCATTTGCCGTACCCCTTTGGATGAGCGGTTGGCTGTCCAGACATCAAGTTTACAGAACCTCCTTTTCCAAATATGGACTGGCATATCAGCAAATGACGGAGGCCCGGGGATGGAGCGGAAATCCGGCGCGCGGCATTACGAAGGCGTCATAGAGAAAAAATGGAGATGGAGGAAATAAGGTAGTCAGATTACCATACAAGAGGAAGGAACATATCGGCTGACCGGTTCGTTAACCAATGGACAGATCGTCATTGATGCAGAAAATACAGATAAGATTCATCTGATTCTGGAAGGGATTTCAGTGACATGTTCGGAAAGTGCAGCGTTATATATCAAACAGGCAGACAAGGTGTTTTGTACCCTGGCGGCGGATACCGCAAATACGTTGGTCAACGCCCAGGGATTCACAAAGGAAGAAGAGGATAATGTGGATGCTGCGGTTTTTTCCAAGGATGATCTGACATTTAATGGTACGGGAACACGGAAGATTCAGTCAGAGGGAAATGGGATGACGTCCAAAGATGATCTGGCTGTCACCGGAGGTATATATGAGATTGCGTCTGCCGGGCATGGAATAGAAGGAAAGGAAAGTATACGCATCGCTGATGGAACCTTTTCGATCACAGCCGGGAAAGACGGCATCCATGCAGAAGATAAGGACGACGCCTCAAAGGGATTTATTTATATCGCCGACGGAACGTTTTCCATCACATCGGGCGGTGACGGCATGGATGCAGCCACGGTATTGCAGGCCGATGGAGGAAGCGTGACAGTGACAGCCGGAGGGGGCAGTGCAGAAGCAGATATGGACAGCAAAAGTCAGGAAAACGGCTTTGGCAAAGGAGACTGGGACATGGAGTCCACTGAGACGGAGGAGAGCGATACGGCAAGTACAAAGGGGCTGAAAGCGGGCCAGATACTGCGGATTTTTCAGGGAACCTACAAAGTGGATACATTGGATGATGCGATGCATTCCAATGGGGATATGGAAGTGACAGGGGGGAGAAATTTCACTGACTTCCGCCGATGACGGTATGAATGCGGCAAGCGGGGAAGAGAGCGTCACCGTGGAGATGACAGAGCTGATTTATGGAGGCGGTTCCATGGAAGCCAGAGGTCAAAGAGGCTTAAGCGGACGTAAAGGAGATACCATGCCCCAGGGCGGAATGGAACGCCCGGACGGGGAGACGCTGCCGGAGGGAGCGAACCTTTTCCCTGTCGGGGCGCTCTCGCTCGTGAAAAACGTAGCGGTACTAAGATTTTTCTGCGCCGTGTCCGGCTGGAAAAATCAAGTACCGACGTTTTTCAAAGCCCGTCAGGAAAAAGGTTCGCTCTCTCCGGCCTGTGAATGGTTTCCAGAAA
>DVJD01000016.1 GCA_018710785.1 Candidatus Fimimorpha excrementavium | reverse complement strand
CAGGAAAAAGGTTCGCTCTCTCCGGCCTGTGAATGGTTTCCGCAAACAAAAGCATTGGTGAGGAGCAATGAAGATGGTAAGGCTCAAAAAGTGAGGATTTATGCGGCCTATAGAGTTTCGCAATTATCTATCGGAAATAGGGGAAGAAAGGAGAGGAAGGAAATCAGGATGCGGAGGAGATAGGGGGATGACAGTAAAACGCCGTGCAAAGACTCTCATAAGAAAGGGGGACTTTTATGGGATCGATTTATTTTGTGGCAGCGGGGGCAGTGATTGCGCTGGTATTTTCCGCCATGATGTACCTGCGGGTGAAGCGGGAACCGGAAGGCAGCCAGGAGATGGCTGAGATATCCGGGGCCGTGCAGAAAGGGGCCAATGCCTATCTGAAACGGCAGTATCTGGGCGTGATTCTGTTTTTTGCCATCGTCTTTGTCGTATTGCTGATCATGGCATTTGGAGGGTATCTAAGCTTTTTTACTCCATTTGCATTTGTGACCGGGGGATTTTTTTCCGGTCTGTCCGGCTTCATCGGTATGAAGACAGCCACCATGGCCAATTGCCGAACCGCATTCGGGGCGTCAAAGAGCCTGAATAAGGGACTGCAAATCGCATTTTCCGCAGGTTCGGTCATGGGATTTACGGTGGTCGGACTGGGACTGTTTGATTTGTCTGCGTGGTATCTGATTCTTCATTTCTTTTATACAGTGATCGATCCTGTGGAGACGGAGGAACTGCTGATCCAGAATATTACCTCCAATATGCTGACCTTCGGCATGGGAGCTTCCAGCATGGCGCTGTTTGCCCGTGTGGGCGGTGGCATTTTTACCAAGGCCGCCGATGTGGGCGCCGATCTGGTGGGCAAAGTGGAAGCGGGCATTCCGGAAGATGATCCGAGAAATCCGGCCGTCATCGCCGATAATGTGGGAGACAATGTGGGAGATGTGGCAGGTATGGGAGCTGACTTATACGAGTCCTATGTGGGTTCTGTCGTATCGACGGCGGCCCTGGCCGTGGCTGCCGGTTTTGGCATGAAGGGCGTCAGCGTGCCCATGCTGTTGGCTGCGTTTGGGATTCTGGCTTCCATCGCGGGGACGTTCTTTGTAAAGACAAAGGAAGGGGCTTCCCAGAAGAATCTTCTCCGGGCGCTTCGCTGCGGTACCTACATCAGTGCCGTTCTGATCGCCGTGATAGCATTCTTCCTCATCCGCTTCTTTTTGCCGGATCATATGGGCATCTTTGCGGCGGTGCTGTCCGGGCTGGTGGCCGGTATGCTGATCGGAGCGATCACCGAGTATTTTACTTCGGACACCTACGCACCGACGAAGAAATTGTCCGAATCCAGCAAGACGGGAGCCGCTACGGTGATTATCTCCGGCTTATCCCTGGGAATGCTCTCCACGGTGGCGCCGGTTCTCATCGTGGGGATTTCCATTTTGATCAGCTATTTTGCTTCCGGAGGAGGGACGGATTTCAACATGGGACTGTACGGCATCGGTGTCTCTGCCGTGGGCATGCTGTCCACATTGGGAATTACCTTGGCCACGGATGCCTATGGGCCGATCGCAGACAATGCAGGCGGCATCGCGGAGATGACCCATATGCCGGAAGAAGTCCGCACACGTACGGATGCGCTGGATTCCCTGGGAAATACGACCGCAGCCACCGGAAAAGGCTTTGCCATAGGGTCCGCGGCACTGACCGCTTTGGCATTGATTGCTTCTTACATCGATAAGGTGCATACCATTGATCCGGATTATGCGCTGAATCTGACGATTACGAATCCCACGGTTCTGATCGGGTTGTTTGTGGGAGGCATGCTTCCGTTTTTGTTTGCTGCTCTGACCATGAGCGCAGTGGGAAAGGCGGCCCAGTCCATCGTCGTGGAAGTCCGCAGACAGTTTCAGACGATGCCGGGGCTGCTGGAGGGCAGAAACAAGCCGGATTACGCTTCCTGTGTGGATATGTGTACCCGTTCGGCGCAGAAATTGATGCTGGCCCCGGCTCTGATTGCCGTGATTACGCCCATTGTGACGGGACTGATCCTGGGTGTGGACGGTGTGGCGGGCCTTTTGGCCGGAAATACCATCACCGGTTTCGTGCTGGCTGTCATGATGGCCAACTCCGGCGGAGCCTGGGACAATGCCAAGAAATATATTGAAAGCGGAAAGCTGGGCGGCAAGGGATCCGATGCCCACAAGGCAGCCGTCATCGGCGATACGGTGGGCGATCCCTTTAAAGATACCTCCGGTCCGTCCATCAACATTTTGATTAAACTGACGTCCATGATTTCCATCGTATTCGCCGGGCTGGTGATGGCGGTGCATCTGCTGTAATTGGCAGCATCAGCGGGTTTCAAATAAGATTCCCAGGGTATTGGGGCCACAGTGGCAGGAGATGGTGCAGCTGGCTGTGGTGACATGAGTTTCCTTAAAATCCATGACCTGCCGCACCGTGTCCTGAACCAGGCGGATATAGTGGTCATCGATGCCGGAATGGGTGATAAACAGAAGATCTGTGTTGATATCGGAATACCGTGACAGCTGGTCCTTTGTATATTTTACGAGGACACTTTCCAGGCTGCCGCGGTATTTTTTTCCCACATGCATGCTGCCGTCCCGGTTATCCACCTCGATGCAGGGCTTTAATTTCAGCAGATTAGCGCCCAGAGCGGCCACGGAAGAACAGCGGCCCCCGGCATGCATAAATGTCAGAGTATCCAAAATAAAACTGGCATGGCAGCGGCTGGTGCGTTCCCGAAGGCGGGCAGCGATTTCGTTCGCAGGCAGTCCCTGTTCAATCATCTTTCCGGCGGCGACTACCAAAAGGCCGGTGCCGGTGGAGAGATTGCCGCTGTCAATCACATGAACATGGCCCAGTTCTTCCGCAGCCAGGCGGCAGTTTTGATGGGCGCTGGAGAGGGAGCTTCCCAGGTTGATGTGGATGACATCGTATCCCTTTTCCACCCATGGAAGAAAGTGGTTCCGGTATTCGTCCACGTTGATGGCGGCCGTTTTGGGAAGCAGTTTTTTCTCATAGTAGACGTTGTAGATCTGATTGGGCGTGATGTCCACATTATCCTGGTATTCCTTTCCGTCCAGGAGGATGTGGAAAGGAAAATACTGAACGTGATAGCGCTCTTTCAGTTCCAGATCCAGGTCGCAGGTGCTGTCCGCACTTAAAATAATGGGATTCATAATCATGTACCTTTCCCGGTGCCCATGCGTTTGAGAGGGACGTGAAAAGGCAGCCGGGCTCCTTTCCTATTGTTATTTAGTATTGTAGCACGATGGAACCGGAATGTATAGAAGTACCCTTTTGATTTTCGAGGTTTTATGGTATGATGAAACCAGTGAATTCGGAAGAAAAAGGAAGGTCCCTATGAAAACAATAAACCGTTTCCCCATTCGTTTTTGGGAAACTGTCCCAACTGCGGGCCGGTGGAGATCGGAACGGATGTGACGAGGAGGGACGTCATACGGGCCATGGCAGCGTACTATGCCAATGTGGAGACGATCGATGAACAATTCCGTGAGGTGGTTCAGTGTCTGGAAGACGCGGGACAAAATATGGACGACTGGATCATCATCTATACCACGGATCACGGAGAGATGCTGGGAGAACACGCAGTATGGGAAAAACAGAAATTCTTTGAGGGAAGCGCCCGCGTGCCTCTTATGATCCGCTGCCCCAAGGCATTTGCCCCATCCAGAAGCAAAAAGAATGTGAATCTGATTGATCTGTTCCCCACACTGTGTGAGCTGTGCGGCATACCGGAACCAGAGGGCCTGGATGGAAGAAGCCTTGTGCCCATCATGAGAGGGAAAGAAGAGGATGGGCCGGACATTACATATTCCCAATTTGTGGATAACATCATGGTGAAGGAAGGCCATCTGAAATACCAGTGGTATGGAGAAGACCGGATAGAAGTTCTGTTTGACCTGAAAAAAAATCCGGAAGAGACCAAAAACTGGGCAGAGGAGGGAGACTATCAGACAGCCATGGAGTGTTTCCGATATCTGAGGGATATCTATTTGGAGAAAAAATGGGATGAAGTATATGAAAAGACGCACACCGGCAGCGGTGAGTAGTGCGTGACATCATCGGCTCCATTTTCAGAACGTTCAGACGGTTCGAAACATCGGGTTGAAGAGACTGGCGTATGGGACAGGAAAGGAATGTGTGGCGCAGAAAGAGAAAGGAGACGTTCACATGGATTGGATGGAGGAAGCACTGGAAAAGTGCCTGAATAAAATTGAACGCAATATTACGGAAATAGGTGAATATTTTCCCCAGGTGGCATATGAGGGAAGATACAATCAGGAAGATAAAACGTTCTGGACAGCCGGGTTTTGGCCGGGGCTTTTGTGGCTGCTGTACCGGGAAAGCGGCAATACAGCGGCCAGGGATCTGGCAGTAAAGCTGGAAGAGGACTTGGATGAGATTTTGGATGGATTTGTCCATCTTCACCATGATGTCGGCTTTATGTGGCTGCCGTCAGCGGTCATGGACTACCGGCTGACAGGAAGCGAACAGGCCAGAATAAGGGGATTAAAAGCGGCTAGTCATCTGGCAGGACGGTTTAACCAGGCGGGAAGGTTTATACGGGCATGGACGGATGAAGTGAATCCCCATTCCAAAGGGTGGGCGCTGATTGACTGTATGATGAATCTTCCGCTGCTTTTCTGGGCATCCCGGGAAACCGATGATCCGCGGTTTTATCATATTGCCTGTGCGCATACAGATACGGTTTTAAACCATTTTATTCGGGAAGATTTTACAGTGCCTCATATCGTCAGCTTTGATCCGTATACGGGGAAAAAGATCGGAGTGATAAGCGGACAGGCCATGAATGAAGATTCGGCATGGTCCAGAGGGCAGGCGTGGGCGATTTACGGTCTTGCAGTGGCATATAGGGAGACAGGGAAGAAAGAGTGTTTGGATGCTGCCAAAAACATGGCAAACTATTTTCTCTCCCATCTTCCCTCCGATCAAGTGCCATACTGGGATTTTCGCTCCAAACCGGAGCTTCAGTGGGTGAAGGATTCTTCCGCCGCGGCATGTACGGCCAGCGGCTTGATGGAATTGAGCAGTGTATTGGAGGATGAGACGGAGAAAAAATTCTATCAGGACCAGGGCAAGGCGATTTTAAAGGGGTTATACGATCATTATTGGGACACATCCGAACACAGTCAGGCAATGCTCCTGGGCGGGACTGTGAACTGCCTGAAAAAAAGGCATATCAATGTGCCGATTATTTATGGAGATTTCTTCTTCACGGAAGGTCTGCTGAAAGCAAAAGGGAAGAAAGGTATTTTTTAATTCAATAGCGGGTGAACAACGAAAAAGGGCCTCCCGGAACGGCAATGTTCTTCTGGGACGGCCTTTTTTCGTGATAAGTATGCGGTAAGTATGCGATAAGTATGCGGTAAGTATGCGATAAGCATGCGGTAAGCATGCGGTAAGCATGGAAAGCGGCGGCTGCCATGCATGTGCAGCGAATTTGAGCGAATTTAAGAAGACAAGAAGAGAAATATATGTTATAAATTAAATAAAGGAATAGAAGGAAGAGGTTTATCTTGGGTAAATAAGGTGTGATAAACAATGGGAGAAGAAGGGAATGATAGAAGTAATAACCAGACGTTTATGATTTCATAATAAACGGTAAAACAAACCAAAAGGAGGGAACATATGAAAGACAAAATTTTTGGTGTACTGCAGAGAGTCGGCCGAAGTTTCATGCTCCCCATTGCCATCCTGCCGGTGGCGGGGCTTTTGCTGGGCATTGGAAGTTCGTTTACCAATGAGACGACGATTGCAACGTACGGTCTGCAAGGTATTTTGGGCGAGGGAACCTTTCTCCATGGTCTTCTGATCATCATGAATAAAGTGGGGAGCGCCATCTTTGACAACCTGCCCATTATTTTCGCGGTGGGGGTGGCCATCGGCATGGCAAAAAAGGAGAAGGAGGTATCCGCCCTTTCCGCTCTGATCGCCTATTTCGTCATGAATGTGGCCATCAACGGCATGCTGATCGTCAATGGAAGAATCCTGGATGACGGAACCATCGCCGACAGCGTGCTGGAGGGAACGATTGCTTCGTCATGCGGAATCCAGACCCTTCAGATGGGCGTGTTTGGTGGTATCATCGTGGGACTGGGGGTGGCGTCACTGCACAACCGGTTCCATAAGATTCAGCTTCCCAATGCCCTGTCCTTTTTCGGCGGCTCCCGGTTTGTGCCGATCATATCTACGCTGGTGTATATGGTTGTCGGGATTCTGCTGTATTTTGTGTGGCCCACCATCCAGAGCGGCATCTATGCGCTGGGCGGATTGGTGACAGGAACGGGATATGTGGGAACGCTGATTTTCGGTCTGATTAAGCGGGCGCTGATTCCGTTTGGGCTCCATCATGTGTTTTACATGCCGTTTTGGCAGACGGCTGTGGGCGGTACCATGGAAGTGGCCGGACAGATGGTGCAGGGAGGCCAGAATATTTTCTTTGCCCAGCTGGCGGATTCTGCCAATGTGGCGCATTTCAGCGCGGATGCCACCCGGTATTTTTCCGGTGAGTTTATTTTCATGATCTTTGGCCTGCCGGGAGCGGCCCTGGCCATGTACCATTGCGCGAAACCGGAAAAGAAAAAGGCTGTCGGCGGCCTGCTGCTTTCCGCATCGCTGGCCTGTATGCTGACGGGGATCACGGAACCGCTGGAATTTTCCTTCCTGTTTGTGGCTCCGGCGCTGTTTGTCGTTCAGGTGGTTTTGGCCGGTTCGGCTTATATGATTGCCCATATGCTGAATATTGCAGTGGGACTGACGTTCTCAGGCGGCTTGCTGGACTTCTTCTTATTCGGCATCCTGCAGGGCAATGAAAAGACGAGCTGGATGCTTGTCATACCGGTGGGAATCGTATACTTTATTCTATATTACGTGATCTTCCGTTTCCTGATTCAGAAATTCAACTTCAAGACTCCGGGAAGAGAAGACGACGATGAGGAGACGAAGCTGTATACCAAGGCGGATGTCAATGCCAGAAAGGCCGGAGGCGCCGGGAATTCTGCGCAGGCAGCCAGAGGATCGGATCCGGTGAGCGCCGCCATCACCAAGGGACTGGGCGGAAAGGACAATATCAGTGATGTGGACTGCTGTGCCACAAGACTGCGCATCACGGTGAAGGATTCATCCAAGGTCTCAGATGCCATATTGAAACAGACAGGAGCCAGAGGCGTGGTGAAGAAAGGACAGGGCGTCCAGGTGATTTACGGCCCGCAGGTGACCGTGATCAAGTCCAACCTGGAAGATTTCCTAGCCAGCCCAGAGGCTGGCTATGACGGCCCAGAGGCTGGCTATGACGGCCCAGAGGCTGGATACGACAGCTCAGAAGCGGGACATGACGGCCGGGAAGCCGGATATGTGGAAAAAACAGCTGAGAAGTCGGCAGTGAATTCTGACGATTCGGCGGCGGAAAACGCGAAGAAGGTTTATGCTCCGATCCGCGGAACGGTCATTTCGCTGGCGGATGTGAATGACGGCGTGTTTTCCGAGGGAATGCTGGGAGAAGGAATCGCCATTGAGCCGGAAGAGGGAAAGGTCTATGCGCCGTTTGACGGAACGGTCAATATGGTTTTTGATACCAAGCATGCGTTGGGCCTGACTTCCGCAGAAGGGGTGGAGATTTTGATCCACATCGGTCTGGATACGGTGAAATTAAACGGCGCCCACTATACCATCCATACATCCCAGGATGCGGCCATTCGAAAAGGCGAGCTGCTGGCAGAATTCGATATGGAAGGAATCCGAAAGGAAGGGTATCGCCTGGTGACTCCGGTGATCGTAACGAACACCGATGATTATAAAACCATTCAGCCGGTGAAATCCGGAGAGACACAGGTCGGCGAGCTGATTTTGGATGTGAAATAGCGGTGTGCGCAGCGTAAACGGCGAAAAAAGTGATCGCCATAGGATACGTTTTTGAAGAACAGAGGAATTGAAAATGCCTCTGTTCTTCGCTATAATGGAGGTAGTAGGCAGCTGCGGGACATGAGGAGATCGGTGTCTCGCAATTGTCAGTAGTATGGAACTTAGGAAGGAGAGAGGTATGGATACAGTAACCATCAGAGAACAGATTGAAAGCGGAAAGACGGTGCTTGGCATTGAGCTGGGCTCTACGCGCATTAAGGCGATTTTGATTGATGAGGCCAATGAGCCGGTGGCATCCGGGAGTTTTGAGTGGGAGAACCGGCTGGAGGAGAATATCTGGACGTATCATCTGGATGATGTGTGGAAGGGATTGCAGGAAAGCTACCGGGACCTGGCGGAGGATGTGCAGAACAAATATGGTGTGCCGCTGAAAAAACTGGGCGGAATCGGGTTCAGCGCCATGATGCACGGTTATATGGCGTTTGACCGGGAGGGAGAGCTGCTGGTTCCGTTCCGGACCTGGAGAAATACCATGACGGGGCAGGCAGCCAAGGAGCTGACGCTGTTATTCCAGTACAACATTCCCCAGAGATGGAGCATCGCCCATCTGTATCAAGCTATTTTAAATGGGGAAGAACATGTGAAGAACGTGGCGTTTATTACGACCCTGGCCGGATACGTCCATTGGAAGATGACGGGAAAGAAGGTTTTGGGAGTGGGGGATGCTTCCGGTATGTTCCCCATTGATGTGGAGAAGAAAAATTATAATGAACGGATGATCGACCAGTTTGATGAGTTGATCGCCGACAGGGGCTATCCGTGGAAGCTGGAAGAGATCCTGCCGACGGTTCTTCTGGCCGGTGAGGATGCCGGTGTATTGACGGAAGAAGGGGCCAGACTTCTGGATCCCAGCGGATTGCTGAAAGCCGGGGTGCCGGTGTGTCCGCCGGAGGGAGATGCCGGAACCGGGATGGCGGCGACCAACAGTGTGGCAGTCCGCACGGGAAATGTCTCGGCCGGAACGTCGGTATTTGCCATGGTGGTGCTGGAGAAAGAATTGAAACATGTCCATGAAGAAATCGATATGGTGACCACCCCGGACGGCAGTCTGGTGGGAATGGTGCACTGCAATAACTGTACCTCGGATCTGAATGCCTGGATATCCCTGTTCCAGGAGTATTCCGAAGCCATGGGAATCCCTGCGGACAGAAATCAGATCTTTTCTACCCTTTATACAAAGGCGCTGGAAGGGGAGCCGGACTGCGGCGGACTGCTGGCATACAATTATTTTTCCGGGGAACCGATTACGGGATTGGAAGAGGGACGTCCCCTGTTTGTGAGAAAACCAGACAGCCATTTCAATTTGGCAAACTTCATGCGCGTTCATCTGTATACGGCTCTTGGAACACTGAAAATGGGTATGGATATTCTTCTGAAAGAGGAACACGTGGAGTTGGAGCGGATTCTGGGCCATGGCGGTCTGTTTAAAACAAAGGGCGTGGGCCAGAGAATCATGGCAGCGGCCATCGATGTACCGGTGCAGGTAATGGAGACAGCGGGAGAGGGCGGCGCCTGGGGCATTGCTCTTTTGGCTTCTTATCTGATGCGCAAAACAGATGGAGAGTCTCTTTCCCATTATCTGGAGGAAACCGTTTTCATAGGTCAGAAACCGGAGGAAATCCGACCGGATGAGAGGGATGTGGAAGGCTTTAACCAGTTTATTCGGCAGTATAAAAATGGACTGGCAATCGAGCACATGGCTGTGGAGAAAATGGCTTAGATGGGAGAGCGATTATGCGATGGGCTTGCAGACATTGATCCATCCGATGGCATGGGAAAAATGTTCAAGTTCCTCGCAGGTCAGCTCAAGGGCAGAATTGGAGCTTCCAGCAGCAGGAAACACGGTGGCAAACCGTTTCAGCGACTGATCCAGATAGACTGCGGTGCGGGAAGGATTGGCAAAGGGACATACGCCTCCGATGGCATGGCCGGTCAGACGTTCCACATCTTCACCCGCCAGCATTTTGGCCTTTTTTCCGAAAACGTGTTTGAATTTGCTGTTATCAATCTTTTGGTCTCCTGCCGTGACGATTAAGAGAGCGGAAGGCTCTTCCCCATCCGATTCAGCGGGAGCATAGAAAGAAAGTGTCTTGGCGATACGGGCCGGTTCCACTCCAACAGCCTGAGCTGCCAGTTCCACAGTGGCGCTGGAGACTGGAAACTCTAAGATGTCGGTATCTCTGCCAAAGGTATGAAAATATGTTTTTACAAGTTCAATAGCCATAATAAACCTCGTTTCCTGATTGATACATAGATTTGTATGAAAAATACTGTGATTTATTATAGCAGGAAAAAAATAGAAGTGCAAGAAAGGAGAATGTATGCCATATTTACATGCAAAAACCAATGGAGTTATTACAAAAGAACAGGAAATCCGATTAAAGGAACGTTTTGGGGAAGCGATTGCCTTGTTGGGAAAGACAGAGAATTGGCTGATGGTGGAAGTGGAGGATCAGTGCAGGCTGCATTTTAAGGGAGACGGGGATATCCCGGCGGCTTTTGTAGAAATCCGCCTGTTTGGTAAGGCTTCCGCCTCTGCCTATGATGCCATGACAGAGGCCGTGACGAATATTGTGGAGGAAGAACTTAAAATTCCGGGGGATCGGATTTATGTCCAATATGAAGAAGTGGAGCACTGGGGATATGACGGAAGTAATTTTTGACAGAAACGAATAGGTATTCCGGGTTTTTCCCTGCCTTTGTCCGGATAGCAATTGACAGCTTTTCTCATAAAAATTATAATGGATGATAGAAAAATTCGGACTGGCTGTACATGAAAGGGGGGGGGAACGCGAAAATGTATGTGATCGACGGAAAACAGGTGAATCTGGAGTATCGGGAATACCGGTTTTCAGAGAAATTTCCGCTGTTTACGCTTTTGTCAGGGGAATTTCATTTCCCGAAACCTTTGACGGAACTGAATTTCATGCATTTTCACAATTGCGTGGAAATCGGCATCTGCCGCCGGGGAAGACAGACGCTGTATGTGGAAGAAAAGAAACTGGAAATGGGTCCGGGGGATATCTGTGTCATTCCGCCGTATGCCATGCACATTACCAAAGCCCATCCGGACAGCACAGAAGAGCTTTCCTGTGAATATTTGTATTTTCTGCCGGACCGTATCCTGGCGGGGGCAGGAATCCCGGAGTGTCCGCCGCAGCTTCGCTGGTATCAGGCTATGGGAACCGGCGAGGTATTTTCTGAAAAGGATGTTGATTTGTGCCGGGCGGTGGACAGCATCATGGACGAAATGAGAAGAAAAGATGACTGCAGCCGTCAGGCTGTGTACGGATATTTGCAGATCCTTTACGTTATCCTGACTCGCCGCTATTTTGCGGCCGAAGAAAATGCCGAGGAAGATTACAGCGAAAGGGAACGTCTTTTTCCGGCTATTTTACATATCAATAAATCCTTTGAGCAGCCCATTTCCCCCCGCGATCTGGCAGTATGCTGTGATATGAATCTGGGACAGTTTCATGCCCTTTTTGTGAAACAGATGAGAATGAGCCCAGTCATTTATCTGCGATTTGTGCGCCTGCAGCATGCCTGTGAACTTTTGACAGGGACAGAAAAGAAAATCCTGGATGTTGCCATGGAATCAGGATTTTCGTCTCTTTCCAATTTTAATCAATGCTTTAAAGAAATGTATCATAAAACGCCGAGACAGTGGCGAAATGAGACCAGGGCAATTCCTAAAATTGATCTGAACCATACTCTGTATGAGCCTGGGGTGGACGAGCCGGGAGTCTGTGAAACGGGGAGGAAACTATGATACCGCTGCAATACCGTCATTACAATCTGCCGCCGAATTTCCCTGTGATCACATTTTTGGGAGAACGGTGGATCAGTCCAAAGGAAGCGATTTCTTATCAGCATTTCCACGACTGTGTGGAGATTGGATGCTGCAGAAAGGGGCGAGGAACTCTTTATACAGGGAACCGTACCTTTTCCTATGAGGAAGGGGATATCTGCATACTTCCAGCTTATGTTCCTCATATGATGCAAAGTGCTTCGGAAGAGAACAGCAGCTGGGAGTATATTTTTTTTGATCCGGAAAAACTGTGGCTGAGACAGTATACAGATGAGGAGTCCAGCAGGAATTTGTCGGCGGCATTTTCTGTTAGCCAGCCGATTTTGGCGGGAAAACACGCGGAAACGATCCGACGGATTACAGAACAGATTTTTGAAGAATTTTATGCCAAACCGGAATTCTATAAAACATACGTGCGCGGATGTCTGATGATACTTTTGGCGGAAGCGGAGCGGATGCTGCCAAAAAACAAAGAAAGGGCGAAGGGGGCGCAGATTTCTCAAATTAGGATGCTGGCTCCGGCGATTCGATATATTTCGGAACGATATGGGGAATCCGTGGAGATTCCGGATTTGGCAAAGCTCTGCCATCTGAGTCCTACCCATTTCCGCCGCCTGTTTCATCAGGTGATGCAGTCAGCTCCTTTGGAATATCTGAACCGGGTACGAGTGGCCAAGGCAGGCACCCGGTTGCTGGAGGGCAGCGGCGGAGTCAGGAAAATAGCTGAGGAATGCGGATTTCCGACACTCTCCAGTTTCCATCGGGCTTTTCAAAAATACTTGGGCATGACGCCGACAGAGTGGAAACAGGAATATCAGGCACATCGGGAGGAAAATATCGTTCGTTCCCTGGATGAGATCCAAAATCCTCTGCTGTTTGACACTCCTATAGGAACAGCCGTCGACGGGATAGTCTCCAGAAAGAGAGAAGAGAACAAAGATGGTTAGAATCGCACAGATTTGCCTGATTTCGGATTGGAAGGAGAAGAGAACGGATGCTATACTAATAGGCAGAAATCAGGAAAGGCAGTGATAGGCGTATGGTGAAAAGATGGACGAAACAGGATGTGGAATGCTGGGTGGATGCGCATATGGAGGAAGCGATTAGGGATCTGATCCGTATTGTGAACATAAAAAGCGTAGCAGAATTGGAACAGCCGGAGGTGAAGCCATATGGAAAGGGATGCCGGGATGTCCTCACAGAGATGCTTTCTATGGGAAGAGAGGCAGGATTTTCGGTACGGAACTATGATGGATATGTGGGGTGTATTTCACTGAATGATGAGGAAAAAGATATCGGCATCTGGGCCCATTTGGATGTGGTGGAGGAAGGAGATGGGTGGCAGTACGAACCGTATCAGCCATTACCCCTGTCCGGCGGTCTCTCTTGTTCCGGACAGCGGATTTCCTGTCTGCTTAGGCGAACGGGGATCATGGAATGGAACGATTCGTTCCATGGAATCGCTGTCAGATGAAGTGCTGGAATTTTATACTTCGGACCAGCCGTATCGTATACCGGATCTGGCATTTCTGCGGCTGCGGTTTTCCGAAGAGAAAGAGCTGCGGTGCCGGGAACTTTCAGCAGAGATCTGTGTGGAAAACGATGGCGAGAGTCTCTGCCTGATTGCCCGCGGTACGGCATGCAGTGCCGCCCAGCCGCAAAATGGTGTCAGTGCGCTGGGAATTCTTTTAAAGGAGATCCACGCGTGCGGACTTTTATCTTCTCATGATGAAGCCATCTTTTGCCTTGCAAGGGAACTGAGCAATGACTGCAGCGGTAGTGCGCTTTGTGTCTCCTGCGAAGATGAGCTGTCTGGTCCGTTGGTGCTGTCAGTCACAGCGGCAAAACTATGCGGGCGGAATCTGGAATGTTCGTTTATCTCCAAGTATCCGATCACAAAAAATGAGATGGATTTTACAAAAACCGCAGAAAAAGCCTGTGCACAATGCGGTATGGAACTGCAGGTCACCCGTTATGATAAAGCCAATTATTTTAATCCCGATGACCCGTTGGCACGGGTGATGACGGATGTGTATAATGACTACATGGGAGTGAAAGAGCGGCCGTTTGTTATGAGCGGAGGGACGTATGCCAGAAAGCTGCCCAATGCATTTGCCTGTGGAACCGGGATGCCGGAGGGACCGCGGCCGAACACTTTATTTTTACCGGGACATGGCGATTATCATCAGCCGGATGAGGCTATTTCCGTGGAGCGGATCCGCAGGGCACTGATTATCTATATTTTGGGGATTATGAAATACTGCAGTCAGGATCCGGAAAATGCTTTTTGATAGAAATGGTCATTTTTGCACATAATTTCCGAGTTTTATGGAAGAGGAGCGAAGAGGAGTTCTCTATAATGGAATCAGAAGTCAGAAAGAAAAAGGAGACATTGGTACAATGGACAAAAAAGAAAATCTGCGCTGTGCGCTTACGGGACAGCCCCATGACTGGGTACCGGCCAGTTTTTTCTTCCATTTAAAGCCCCATGAGTTGGAAGGGGAGGCCTGTACCCGGTTCCATGTGGATTTTTACCGGAAAACCGATGTGGATTTTTTGAAGGTCATGCATGACGGACTGACGGCTCCCTGCACCCTGTCTCCACGAGGGCTTTGGGAACTGAAAGATTATCGTCCGGGAAGGGAATCCAATGCCTATGTGTCGGCGTATCTGGACCGGGTCTGCCGGGTCAGCGACGCACTGGGCGGCGATGCGGCGGTGTATGCGAATATTTTTTCACCGTTTACGCTGCTGCGGCGGATCGGGGAAGAACGGCTGCTTTCTTATATCAGAGAAGATGCGTCGGCTGTCCGGGATGTGCTGTGCCGTATGGCGGAGGACATCGGCTGGATGGCGGAGCAGATGGTGAAAAAAGCAGGCTGCATGGGAAATTTTCTGGCCTTTCAGGGAGCGGAAAGCAACCTGTTTTCCGTGGAAGAGTATGGGAACTGGATACAGGAGTCGGACCGGATTCTTCTGGATGCAGCCAACCAGGCCAGTCCGTACAATATCCTGCATTTCTGCGGCTGGAATCAGGTGAAAAATCATCTGGAAGTGTGGAAGGATTACCCCGGCTGCGCGGTAAACTGGGCCATCTATGTGGAGGAGCTGAGCTTGGAGGAAGGGCGGAAGTATTTCGGCATGCGCCCGGTCATGGGAGGCTTTGACAACAGGAAAAACGGGCTTTTATACTGCGGAAGCCAGGCGCAGGTGGAGGAAGAAACCAGGAGGATCATAGAAATGTACCGGCGGACGTTCGGCAGTACGGACACGCTGATTTTGGGAGCGGATTGTTCATTTTTGACGGATTTTTCACCGGAACGGTTTCGGTGGATTCTGGATACCGCGAAGGCCTGCTCAAGGTGAAGAAGAGACAGGGATGGAAGACAGCTGCCGGTTTGGGAGCTGAAAGAGACGGAGGAGCGTATGGACAGAGAATTGTATGAAAAAATCGATGGCTGGATGGAGGCGCACAGGGAGGAGCTAATCCGGGATATTTGTCGGCTGGTGAAAATTCCCAGTGTGTCAGATCCGGACAGCGAGATCAAACCATTTGGAAAAGGCTGCAGGGATGCGCTGGCAGAGATGCTGAGGCTGGGAGAGGAATACGGATTTAAAACCCGCAATTATGAAAACTATGTGGGAGCCCTCTGGCTGGAGGACGGGCCAATGGAACATACCATCGGATTCTGGAATCATTTGGATGTGGTGCCGGTGGGAAACAATTGGGACTATGCTCCCTTTGATCCGGTGGTGAAAGATGGATTTATCATTGGCCGCGGTTCCCAGGATAACAAGGGGCCTGCCATAGGGATGCTGTATGTGATGCGCTGCCTGAAGGAACTGGAGATTCCCCTGAAGCACCGCCTCTGCCTGTTTGTGGGATGCGATGAGGAGCGGGGGATGTCAGACCTGGAGTATTATACCGCCCATTATGAGACTCCGGCCCTTTCCATGATCGCCGACAGCGGGTTCCCCGTCTGCTATGGGGAAAAGGGCATCCTGGAGGGAAATCTGACAGCGGATACGCCTCTGAGCGGGGAGATTATATCCGTCCAGGGAGGAACCGCCAGCAATATCATCCCGGAACTGGCTTCTGTCACTGTGCGCGGCGGGACTGCCGGACGGGCGCTTCAGAATCTGAAGCCAAAGGAAAATGATGTGGAAATCGCGGAACATGGGGATGGCAGCGTGACGGTCACTGTCCACGGAACCTCCAAGCACAGCGCCTTTCCGGAGGGAAGTGTCAATGCCATTCAAAAGCTGCTTCTGCTGATGGAAGAGCATCATATCTGGAAGGAAGAGGATGAAAAGAGGCTGAAAGCATTTGTTAAGGCGAATGGGGATTACTATGGAGAGGCCTTTGGAATCGCTTATTCGGATGAGATTTCCGGACGGCTGACCAGCGCCGGGACCATGGTATCCGTAAACGATGGCTATCTGACGCTGCATTTTAATATCCGCTATTCCGTCACGGAGACCGAAGAACATATCCTTTCCGAAATAGAGGAATTCTGCGGGCAGAATGGGTGCACGTTTTCCGTGGTGGGCGGAAGCGGACCCAGTTATTTTGACCGGAATCATCCGGCCGTGGATCTTCTGACCGACCTTTACAATGAAATCATGCATACGGATGCCAAGCCGTTCGTCATGGGAGGCGGCACGTACGCGAGAAAGCTGCCCAAGGCCTTTGCCTATGGGGTCGGAGGACTTCCAAAGACGGAGGAACAGATCAACTGTACGCTGTTTGCGCCTCAGCATGGAGATGCCCATCAGCCGGATGAGGGACTCTGCATCGCGTCGCTTTTGCAGGCACTGAAGATTTATGGGATGGGGATTGCGGCGTTGAATGAAATTGAATTGTAGTCGGGGATTTTTGATTACCCGGACGGCCCCAGGGAACGAACCCTTCCCTCTTGCGGGCCGCTTTCGCTTAAAACATGAACCAACCTAGATACTTCTTGCGATACTTTTCCGGCTGTTCATGTTGAAAAACGCAGCGGGTACTAAGATTCTTCGGCGGCCGCAGGCCTGGAAGAATCAAGTACCGGCGTTTTTCAAAACCCGCAGGAGGGAAGGGTTCGTTCCCTGGGGCCTGGGGATGGAAAAATCCCAGATGATATGTGGGGAGGGAGGGGGATTCTTCGGCGGATGTAGGCCTGGAAGAATCAGGTGAAAAATAGAATAAAAATAGAGACAGAAAGTGAGGAATGATCATGAATAAGAGAGAACGTGTGTTGAATGCCATGAATAATCAGCCGGTGGATCGTGTGCCGGTGGGGTTTTGGTTTCATTTTCCGGAGGATATGGATCTGAAGAAGGAGTGTGTGGATGCGCACATTGCGTTTATGCATCAGTGTGATACTGACTTTTTAAAGATTATGTGTGACGGATATTTTGATTATCCGAATCCGATTATTCCGGAGATTAAGAAGCCGGAGGATTGGTATCAGATGAAGCCTCTGGGCAGCGATCATCCGTTTATTGAGGAACAGGTGCAGAGAGCGAAGGAGATCGTTCAGAAGCTGAACGGGGAATGCTGTACGTTTTATAACGTGTTCTGTCCCATGTCTTATATGAGATTCGGAACTTCGGAGGAATTGCTGATGAGCCATCTGAGAGAGAATCCGGAAGCAGTGATGCATGCCTTTGATGTCATCGCAGAGGATGCCATTACGTTGTCCACCCGTCTGATTCAGGAAGCCGGATGCGACGGTATCTATTACTGTGTTCAGAATGCGGAGGAATACCGCTTTACGGCGGAAGAGTACAGAAGACTGGTGACACCAAGTGACAGGAAGGTTTTGGAAGCCGTAAATAAAGTCAGTGAGAATAATATCCTGCACTGCTGCGGCTGGGCTGGTGATAAGAACCGTATCGAAGTATGGCAGGATTATCCGGCCAAGGTGATTAACTGGGCAGTATTTGTGGAAGGTATGTCCATGAAGGAAGGAAAGGAATTCTTCGGCGGAAAGTGTGTTCTGGGCGGATTTGATAATCGTCCCCAGGGCGTTTTGTACCAGGGACCTAAGGAAGCCATCCAGGAATTTACAAGAAATCTGGTGGAAGAGACGGGGACAACCGGCTTCATGATCGGGGCTGACTGCACGCTTCCCAGGGATATCAATAAGGACCATTTCACCTGGGTGGTGGAAGAAGTCAAGAAAATGGCGAAGTAGAACAAGGAAGAGGATGGAACGAATATGACATACATTGCGAAACAGGATCGATATGAAAAGATGGAATACCGTTTCTGCGGAAGAAGCGGACTGAAGCTTCCGGCCATGTCCGTGGGACTGTGGCATAACTTTGGCTACGGAAGCAATTATGAAAATGCGAAGGACATCATTCTGACCAGTTTTGATACGGGAATCACCCACTTTGACCTGGCCAACAATTATGGTCCGCCGGCCGGATCTGCGGAAGAAATGTTTGGAAAGATTCTTCACACCGAACTGGAGGGATACCGGGATGAACTTGTCATCTCCACAAAGGCCGGATACGGTATGTGGGACGGCCCTTACGGAGACGGAGGAAGCAAAAAGTATCTGGTCAGCTCCCTGGATCAGAGCCTAAAGCGGATGGGCCTGGATTATGTGGATATTTTCTATCATCACAGACCGGATACGCAGACGCCGGTGGAAGAGACCATGGATGCGCTGGCCGGTATCGTAAGACAGGGAAAAGCGCTGTACATCGGCCTGTCCAATTACAATGCAAAGCAGTTGAAGGAAGCCAGCGACTGCCTGAATGCCATGGGCATTCACTGCCTGATCCATCAGCACAATTATTCCATGCTGAATCAGAAGAGCAGAGAGCTGCTTCCGGTTCTGGAGGAAGAAGGAATCGGAGCCATCGCCTACTGTCCTTTGGCCCAGGGGCTTTTGACCGATAAATATCTCCACGGAATACCGGCCGATTCCAGAGCCGCCGGCCACAGCGCTTTTTTGGGCAGGGACGCCATCACGCCGGAACTGGAAGAGAAGGTGGCGAAGCTGAATGGGATCGCAGAAAATCGGGGACAAAAGCTGTCCCAGATGGCGCTGGTATGGGCGCTGCAGACCGGTCGGCTGACTTCTGTGATTCTGGGCGCCAGCAGAGCGTCTCAGATTACGGACAATGTGGCGGCTCTCCAGAATAAGACGCTTTCCGAAGAAGAATTAAAAGAAATCGAAAACATTCTTGAAGCATGAAAAGCCGCTGCAGCGTTTTGAGTAAGATGGGAACTCAGAATGCCAGTGATAAGAAATAGGGAAAAGAACCAAGTGAGGATGAGAATTTATGGAACAGAAGCAATATCAGCAGATTATTCAAATACTGAATCAGGAGTTGGTACCGGCTCTCGGATGCACGGAGCCCATCGCCATCGCCTATGCCTCGGCAAAAGCCAGGGAAGTTTTGGGAACCATGCCGGAGCATATCACGGCCAGATGTTCCGGAAATATCATCAAAAATGTAAAGGGCGTCATCGTGCCCTCCACCGGCGACATGCGCGGCATTGAGACCAGTGCCGTGCTGGGGGCGGTCGCAGGGGACGCGGATGCCAGGCTGGAAGTGCTGGAACACGTAACTGAGGCGGATGTGGTGCGCACAAAAGAACTGCTGGAGCAGAAAATCTGCGACGTGTCTTTGCTGCCGGGAGGCGCCAATCTCCAAATCATCATAGAAGCCAAAGCGGGAAAAGAATTGGCGGAGGTGGAGATTCGGGACCAGCACACCAATATTGTGAGAATCCAGAAAAACGGCAAAGTGCTTTTGAAAAAAGAGTCCGAACCGGCCCAAAAACAGAATGAGCCGACGCTGTCTCTGACGCTTCAGGAGATCTATGAATTTGCCAATGAAGTCAGCATAGAAGACGTCAAAGAGGTGCTGGACCGGCAGATCCAGTATAATACGGAGATAGCCGATGAAGGTCTGGCCCATTCGTATGGCGCCAATGTGGGGAAAACCATACTGAAGAATTACGGAAAAGATGTGAAGATGATGGCAAAGGCCTACCCGGCAGCGGGGTCGGATGCCCGCATGGGCGGCTGCATGAAGCCGGTGATCATCAATTCCGGAAGCGGCAATCAGGGAATGACCGTATCCCTTCCGGTCATCGTCTATGCCAGATATCTGAAGGTGCCGAAGGAAATGCTGTACCGGGCCTTGGTTCTCAGCAATCTGGTGGCCATCCACCTGAAATCCGGCATCGGGAAACTGTCGGCCTACTGCGGCGCCGTCAGCGCTGCCTGCGGCAGCGGAGCTGCCATCACGTATCTGCACGGCGCGCCGCTGTCCGTCATCGAAAAGACCATTACGAATACCATAGGAAATGTCTCCGGTATGGTCTGTGACGGAGCGAAATCTTCCTGCGCGGCCAAGATTGCGTCGGCGGTGGATGCAGCCATCATGGGACATTATATGGCCATGGATGACAACACTTTCGGAGCCGGAGAAGGACTGGTAAAAGAGGATGTGGAGAAGACCATCGAGACAGTCAGCACCATGGGACGGGAAGGCATGCGCCAGACGGACACGGAGATTTTGGAATTGATGATCCATTAGCCATGGAGGCGGACTGCGAAGCGGGAAGGGGAGAAAATGATGGAGATACGATATAGGATACTTGAAAAAAATGAAATCGACCGTGCTCTTTTTGCAGGATTCAACCGCCGCCAGAATGTTACAAAATGCTGGCGGCGAGAGGGCAGCGGCTGGGTCATCCGGGACGCGCCGTTTGTGGATCAGTGGAGCGAAGAAGAGTATGAGGAATTGATTCGATGTCTGAAACATACCATCCAATGCGGAGGGATGGTGATGGGGGCATTTGCGCAGGGGATTTTGAAAGGGTTTGTTTCTGTGGAAGCCGTTCCCATGGGCAGTCGGGGACAGTACCGGGATCTGACCAGCCTCCATGTGTCGGAGGACAGGAGAGGAAACGGTATCGGAAGACAGCTGTTTTTGGCCGCCGCAGAATGGGCAAAGAAAAACGGAGGGGAGAAATTGTACATTTCCTCCCACTCCGCAGTGGAAACCCAGGCATTTTATCAGGCCATGGGGTGTAAAGACGCAGAAGAATATTCCGAAGAACATGTGACTAAGGAACCGTATGACCGCCAGCTGGAGTATCCTCTGGCGTCGGAAAAGCCGTGCAGTTAAAATCCGGCGATGAGATCCGGGGTCAGGGTTTTGGCCAGTTCTACGGCCAAATCCACTGCATGGGCAAAGTCCTGATACGAAGAGATGCCGTTTTGCGAGTGGATATAGCGGACCGGGATGCCTATGACGATGACCGGGATGCTGCCGGGGCCCCGGTGGATGACCGCGCCGTTGGTGGCGCCCCCTTCGCGGACAGACAGCTGCAGCGGGATCTGTTTTTCTGCTGCCAGGTCGATGGCGAAACGCAGGAAGCGGGGATTGGTGATCATCTGCCGGTCGATGAACCGGAGCATGGGGCCTTTGCCCAGAGCGGTCTGGATGGCATAGGGTTCGGTAAAGGTATCGTCAGCCGGACACCCTTCGAAACAGATGGCGATCTGCGGCTGTACGGTGTGGACAGCCACGCTGGCACCCCGTTCCCCCACCTCCTCCTGGGAGGAAAGCACACCGGTGACATGGATGGAAAGGGGTTCCTTTTTCAGCCGTTTCATGGTCTCCAGCAGCGCCGCACATCCCACCCGGCAGTCAAAGGCTTTTCCAAACATCCGGTCATGTACCGGATCATATTCGAAGGAAACATCCGGCACGGCGGGTTCGCCGATGCGGATATGATAGTTGGTGACGGCGTCTTCATAGGATTCGGCTCCCACATCGATGATATAAGAATCGATGGAGGTGAGGCCGGATTTTTTTTCTTCCTCGCTCATAAAATGGGGCGGTTTGGCGGCGATGATTCCCGGTATATAGGTGCCCAGAGCCGTGCGGACGAGGACTTTGGAAGAGGCCAGGGTATTCAGTGCGATTCCGCCCAGCAGGATAAAACGCAGGGTCCCATTGGGATGAATGGAATGGATCATGAATCCCACCTCGTCACTGTGGGCATCCAGCATCAAAACCGGCTTCTCGTGGGGAGGGATGATGCGGTTGAAATACAGATTCCGGATGCTGTCTTCCTCCACGCTGTCCGCGTCGGGATAGGATGCCTTTGCAGTTGCCAGTACATCATCCTCAAAGCCGGATGCGCCGCAGGCATTGGACAGTGCGGCAATTAATTCCAATTGTTCTTTTTTGTCACTCATGATTGTCTCTCCTTTCCAAATTCAAAGTCATGTGCAGGTATGCAGGCATACCTGATATGACTTTGAGAACTTCTTTTATAATAGCAATGGAAGAGCAAAAAATAAAGATAAGAGTTTCCGAAATACTTATTTTGTCAGAACTGGCCCTTTAAAAAAGTGAAAATTGGATATTTATTTCATGACAGTTTGCGCATAGGATAATTACCATGAAACGTTTCAGAAAAGATAAGGCGCTGCATAAGGGGGAGCAGTGCTCGGACAATTGTGACTGTATTGGATTGGAGGAAGAGAAAATGGACAATCGTTATGAATTAAATAAAGAATTGGCGCAGATGTTAAAGGGCGGTGTCATCATGGACGTGACGACGCCGCAGCAGGCGCAGATCGCCCAGGAAACAGGGGCATGTGCCGTGATGGCGCTGGAGCGTATCCCTGCGGATATCCGTGCGGTCGGCGGGGTTTCCAGGATGAGTGATCCCAAAATGATTCAGGAAATCCAGAATGCAGTGTCCATACCTGTCATGGCAAAATGCCGAATCGGCCATTTTGTGGAGGCACAGATTTTGGAGGCCATCGAGATTGACTACATCGACGAGAGTGAGGTACTGTCTCCGGCGGATGATGTTTATCATATTGATAAGAGAACGTTTCGGGTGCCCTTTGTATGCGGAGCGCGAGATCTGGGGGAGGCCCTTCGAAGAATCCAGGAAGGGGCGTCCATGATCCGCACAAAGGGAGAGCCGGGAACCGGGGATGTGGTACAGGCAGTTCGCCATATGCGGATGATGAACCGGCAGATTGCGTCCATTTGTGCCATGCGGGAAGATGAGCTGTACGAGGCTGCCAAGGAGTTTCAGGTTCCTTTTGAACTGGTGAAGAATGTCCATGATAACGGACGGCTTCCAGTGGTGAATTTTGCTGCCGGGGGAATCGCCACTCCGGCGGATGCGGCTCTTATGATGCAGCTGGGTGCGGAAACCTTTGAGATAAGAAAGCGAGAAGATCTGAAAACGCAGTCCATGGACGGCCTGGTACTCCCCGGAGGGGAGAGTACCGCCATGGGAAAATTGCTGCGGGAACTGGATTTGTTTTTTCCTCTGAAAGAAAAAATTGAGGGAGGTCTTCCGGTTCTGGCCACCTGTGCGGGAATGATTCTTCTGGCAGAGAAGCTGACCGACGGGGAAACGCCCCATTTTACCACTATGCCCATATGCGTGCGCAGAAATGCCTATGGAAGGCAGCTGGGCAGCTTTGAGACAGATGGCAATATGAAAGGAATCGGAACCATTCCAATGGTGTTTATCCGGGCGCCCTATGTGGAATCCGCTGCCGGGCAAGTGGAGATTTTGGCAGAGACAGGCGGCCGAATCACGGCAGTGAGATATCAAAATCAGCTGGCGATGGCATTCCATCCGGAATTGACAGAGGATAATCGGGTATATGAGTATTGGCTGCGCGGCATCGCAGAGAGCGCTTAGATGGCGCGGCTGACCTTATAGATAATCGATGCAGAGATTTCCCCCCCGGTCAAAGATTTCTGCATCCAGATGATAGAGGGTCCGCACCAGCTCGGGGGTGATAACCTCTCTGGGGGTTCCCTGGGCATAAATGCGACCTTGATACATCACATAGATTCTGTCACAGAAGCGGGCGGCCAAACCAAGATCGTGCAAAGCGGTCAGTATGGTTTTTTTTGACTGCTTTAATAACTGCAGTGTCTTCATTTGGGAACCGATATCAAGGTGATTGGTCGGTTCGTCCAATAGAATCATATCGGTCTGCTGCGCCAGGGCCCGGGCGATGAAAATCCGCTGCTTTTCTCCGCCGGACAGGCTGAGGAAACTGCGTCCCAGAACGTGCTCCATTCCCACCATGCGAAGGGAATGGAGCACGATTGCTTTATCGGTGTCATTGGCATTTTCCAGCATTTTTTTCTGCGGATAACGGCCCATCTGAATGACCTCTTCCACCAGAAAATCAAAATTTGCGCCGTTTTCCTGGGCCACCACGGCGAGGGACCGGGCCATGGTTTTATTTTTCATGTTCAGAAGGGACTGCCCATTGAACAGAATGTCTCCCGAAGAAGGAGGGAGCATTTTATAGATGGTTTTTAAAAGTGTGGATTTTCCGCTGCCGTTTGGGCCGATGATCCCAACAAATTCATGATCCTTTACCAGCAGGGAAACGTCATTTATGATCTGTTTTTTGCCTATTTTATAACTGACATTTTTTACTTCCAGCATACGTCCTCCATTTCTGCAAGCGTTCCATTTTTTCATTCCATTTCCGTGTTTGGCCATTTATGATTGGCTGCCGAAGGAATATTTTCTGACTTTTATCATCCACAGAAAAATGGGGGCGCCCAACATGGAAGTGATGATGCCGATGGGGATTTCACTGGGAATGTCAAACATGCGGGCTCCCACATCCACCCATATGAGAAAGATGGCGCCTGCAAAAGAAGCAATCGGGATGACTTTTTTATGATCGGCTCCCACCGCGGCGCGTACGATGTGCGGAATCACCAGACCGACGAATCCAATGCACCCGGAGGCGGATACGGCCACTCCCGTCATCAGAGCAGATAAAAAAACGGTGATTTTCCGAACCAGATTGACATTGACGCCCAGTGTCACAGCACTGCTGTCCCCCATCAAAAGAGCATTGAGGGAATGGGACATGGCATACATCAATGGGATGCCGGGAATAAGAACCAAAGCGATGGGCAGCAGATCACTCCACTCCGCGCTGGCGATGCTTCCCAGCATCCAGAAGGTGACTTCTTTTACCTGGCTTTCGGCAGGCGCTTTGTATACGAGAAAATTGGAAAAAGCGGTAAACAGCGCCGAGACCGCCATTCCCACCAAAACCAGTTTAATGGGAGCGATATCATTGCCGCTCTTTGCCATACCGTATACGATCAGAATAGATGCCATGGAACCGATAAACGCACCCAGTTCCAGAGCATAAGAACCAAGGAAGGAAAGAAATCCTGTGGTTATGGCTAGTACGGCCCCGAAGGAGGCTCCGGAGGAAATTCCAAGAACATAGGGGCTGGCCAGAGGGTTTTTGGTAAATGACTGCATGGCGATGCCGGAGAGAGTGAGGGAAATACCGATCATCCCCCCCAGAAGGACTCTGGGAGCCCGCAGATGCCATACAATATTTTGGGTGTTGGCGGGGATATCTGAGATATCCCCCGCTCCGAACAAATGATAGAACATGACTCTCCAGACGGTGGCAAACGGGATTTCCACCGGGCCGATGCCGATGGCTGCTATGACTGAGAGAAGCAGGAGTCCCGCCAGAATCATACAGGAGAGAAACGTATGTTCACGTATCAGACGAAACACTGTTTTCATAGCAATTATTCAAACGCTTCCGGATGGAAGGCCTCTGCAAATTTTTCAATGGTATCGGCGACTCTGGTGCTGGCGAAAACTTCCGGGAGAGTGATTACCAGGAAATTTTCATTTTGGACGGCGCTTACGCCTGCCAGGGCTTCGTTCGTTTTCAGATAGTCGATTTTTTCCTGGGCAGTTGTATCGCCGTAGTCATTGATGACGATGATATCGGGATTGGCTTCTACGACAGCTTCCCAGCTCACGGTATTCCATGTTTTTTCCAGATCTTCAAAGATATTGACGCCCCCTGCATGGCGGATCAGTTTGGAAGTGAAATTATTTCCGGGGGTGTAAGCGCCGCCGTCCCGTTCCGAATCAAAATTGAAGACGCTGACTTCTTCAAGGCCGCTTACCTTTTCCTCCACGGAAGCGATTTTTTCCTTCATACCGTCTACGATCTCGTTGGCCCGGTCCTCCACCTGGAAAATTTTTCCCAGATTATAGAAATCCTGATAGACATCTTCCACATCACATCCGGTCTTATAGCCTTCGATGGATGCCAGGGACATGATTCCATTCTCCTGAAGTTTGGTATGGGTGGCGATACTGCTGTCACGATCGCCAAAGGCAGAACTTCTTCCATAGATGAAGTCCGGATTCAGATCCAGTACCGTCTCCAGAGACGGATATTTTTCTGCGATGACGGGCTTGGATTCATATTCGGCGGCCCACTGCTGCGGAAGTTTTGCGTTATTGTAACAGGTGGCGATGATCTTATCGCCCAGGCCCAGCGCCATGAGCTGTTCACCGGTGTTGGGGTTCGTACTGAGAATACGCTCCGGGACATGGGTGAATGTGACTTCTTCCTCATCCTGGGTCACGAGGGTGAAGGGGAAGACCGAATCATTTTCTGCCGAAGAGACCGATTCAGAAGGGGTCGATACTTCCGCGTCAGAAGAAGCTGCGGCTGTGGTCTGAACGGAAGGTTCAGCGGACGCACATCCTGCCAGTGAGATTGCCGCTGCAGCGGCAATGACGAGCGCCATTCGTTTTGTGATGTTTTGTTTCATGTCTTTTTCTCCTTTTTCGTTTTTTCAGATGTTTCACGCATTCTGAAATCATCCATGGTATTTTTGAAGTACGAAAAAAGGAATCCTCAGGATTTTTCTGCACAGAAAAAATACCGGCTGCCCAAAACCGATATTGACAGTAGATGCATATGCTTTACACGGAAGCACATCTTATCAAACAAGCAGGTTTCCTGACTCACAGATCAAACGCTTCCTTTCCCTTCTCACACATAGGGCTGCAATGGATATGAAAGGCTGCTTTCTGCTTACAGTGGCCGGACCGCTCAGGATTTTCACCTGATTCCCTCTCACAGGAATGCATATCAATGGATTCCTGTTCACTTGCTGATTCCTTATTGACTTCGATGGGATATTTCCCAAATTTTATTATATCAGGAAAGAATAGAAAAAACAAGATCAAATGAAATGAGGGGAGAAACTGCAGTTATTCTCCCCTGCGCTGGCGAATGATGAAATAGACCATGACGGATAAAGAAATCATGGCGAAAAACAGACTGGGAAAATAAATTTCCCGGGGAAGCGTTCCAAAATACGGATGACTTCCCAGACACAGCAGAGCGAAAGCGATCAAAACCAGCAGACTGATCAGAATACCAAACGGATTTCGGTTCTTTTTCAGCCTGGCTGTATGTTCCCATACCCGTTTTCGTTCCAGCAAAAGGAAAAGAGACGATTCATCTTCATAGCCCTTCATAAGCAGATAGGTATGCGTTTCGGGCTGTCTGCCTTGGATCCGTGTCTGACAGACCAGGGAATAGTAATCCCTGTATTCTTTTAATGCATCTATCGTTACGATTTCTGTCGCTGTGTCAGGCACTCTGTGGCTTCGCTCCAGCCGCTGTCCCAGTTTCAGGGAAAAAAATAGGATAAGAAAAACGGATAACATGCAGAAAATAAGGGAAACGGCCGCTTGATACGCTTCACTGAAAAGAGTCATATAAGCAGTCAAAAGAATCAAGAAAAGCGCCAGCAGCAGGATCATGGCGATACCGGCCAATGCGTGAAACGCATAGCGGCTTTTTTGATCTGTCTGCGGCGGAAACCAGATTTTCATGGACACATCCTCCTGAGATCATCATTCGTTTCGGTGCAGCTCCGTTTGTGCGGATGGAGCGACCTTGGACTTCTTTTATAATAGCAGTGGTTTCGTAAAAAATAAAGGAGAATTGTCCCAAACCATATGTTTGCAGTGGGGCCATGAAAGAATCAATTGTGAATAAGCCGCCGTTTTTGCTATAATAAAAAAGAAAACACAGCCGGGGTGATAGGAAGATGTATTCTCAACTTGTATTTAAAGATTTTCAGGCAAATTTTAAGCGGATGGACGGATTGCTGTTAAATCATAAACATAATACATATGAGTTGTTTCTTTTGACAGAAGGGGAGGCAGATGTATGTGTGGGCAGGCGGCGGTATCCATTGAACCCGGGGTATCTTTTTTTAATGCCGCCTAATATTGAACATAAGTATGTAAGCGAACAAATTTGTGCGGGATATGAAATTTCGTTTTCAAGAAAGTTTCTGGAACTCTTTTTTACAAAAGACATGATAAAGCGGTTAACGAGGTGTTTTGCTGCGGAGGTGCTGTGCCTCTCAAAGGATGAGGTGAAACTCTTTGCGGCCATATATGATAAAATGCTGGCACAAAAGAAATGCGGAGGAGATTATCCGGTTCAGCTGGCTCTTTTATTGGATATGCTGAATGAGAGTTCCATAACAGCGGGAGGAATCCCCGTGAAGCAAAAAGATGATAAAAAAGAAATCACGGCCCTTGAAGATGTCATTGCATATATGAATGCGCATTATAGAGAAATCCGTTCCATGGAGGAAATTGTGTCCGCTTGTTTTATCAGCAAAAGCTATCTGTGCAGTGCATTCAAAGAGCATTATGAGATGACGGTGATGGAATATTTGAGAAAATTGCGCATACGGCATGCCTGTGAGTTCCTTGCGACCTCGGACAAACCCCTTAGCCTGATAGCACAGAAAATGGGTTTTTCCGATCTGTCTCATTTTACGCGAGTGTTTAAAAAAGAAATGGGGATGAGTCCAAATGAGTACAGAATCCGACAAAAAATAAAACGATATGAGTCAAAGCCTCAGCGGGACGATTAATTTGGAATCGGACTATTTTTGCAGCAGAGTTGGAACAGTATTCTGATTAACAGGTACGTCAGTATGAAGAGAGTGGGCATTTATTGACGTTATATTGCGGAATCTGATATATATAATGCAAAAATAGAAAACCATTGGAGTGAGATCATGGACAAGTCAAAAAAAATCATATCGCTTGACGGGGATTGGAGTTTTGCGTATACCATGGAACTGCCTGATCCGCAGCAGGTCAGCTTTCCGGATGAAGACAGGTATGAAGTACAGCTGCCGGTCCCCGCATACTGGGACGATTGTAAAGACAGGCTTAAATTTGCCAAATTCTGGTCGCGGGATGTCAGGTTTTATCCTGGAGCGCGCAGGATAGAAGAGTTTCCTCTGGGCGGATTAAAACCGCCGGATGCCTCTCTGCCGTATATGCTGGGGACAGGATGGTATAAGAAACGTTTCAAAGCAGATTCCGATTGGAATGAGAAGTGCGTCACGTTGCATATCGGCGGCGCAATGCTTGATGTATGGATCTGGATAAATGGGCAGTATGCCGGAACCTATTACAGCTGCGGCAGAAAGGAAAAAGCGCGGGCATCAACCGTTCGGTGTCCCTGGTGGTTTCTGACGGCGCAAGGATAGACGAATGTTACGTGAGACCGGATGAATCGCTTGGCAGGCTGATCTGGAATATCTCTTTGCATAAAAAATTAAATAAGAAATTAATTCTTCATTGGAGCCTGGTTCAGTCGGAGCACATGCAGATCGCCTCCGGCAGTTTGGCAGCAGACCAGGACCATTTATGCTTTGAGACAGAAACCTTTGGTATCGAGCCATGGTCTGAGAAAACGCCCAATTTATACGAAATCCGATTGCGTTTGGTTTGTGGGGAGCAGGAACTGGACCGTGTGAATCAAATGTTTGGTATGAGGTATGCGAGACGGGAAGGGACGCAGATTATGATAAACAATAAGCCTGTATTCCTGAGGGGGACGACAGAACACGCGTATTTCCCTGAAAGCTGTACGGTGCCCAATGATTTCTCCTATTATATGCGGACGCTTAAGGAGATAAAACGGGCAGGCTTTAACTGGATGCGGTTTCATACAGCGATACCTCCGGAAGAATGTATGGAGGCTGCAGACAGATTGGGGATGTACATTCAGGCGGAAACACAGAATGGATTTGAGGATGGGGATTTTATCAATATGATAAAACTCTGCCGCAGACATCCTTCCGTGATCCTTTATTGCTGCGGCAATGAAGTCCCCATTGACGATCAAATGGAGGATCAGCTGGAACGGATGGGAGAGGCATGCCATACGCTTGCACCGGACTGCCTGTATGATCCCATGGAGGCATTGCTTCATGTGGAATGCAGGCTGGATGAAACGGATCCCGGGTATACCAAGGAACCCTATGAACACAATGAAAGAAAGCTTGCGCGCATGAGAACGTACAGCGATGTATTCGCGGCCGGAGTGTGGGTATTCAGCTATCATTCTCTTTATCCGGATGTGAATGCTATCAATAATCGATTATCCATGTACCAGCGTCCGTGTCTGATCCATGAGGCAGGAATCTTTGACACGTATCTGAATCTGGATCTGGAAAAAAGGTATGAAAAAAGATTAACATGGCTCTTGATGGATGATAATAACACCGTCCGGGGCAGCGGAAGCGCAGAGGTATCTGATGTAAAGAACGGAAACCTTTGTGAGCTTGCCGAGGCGGACGTTGGGCTGGATACGGTGAGCGGGTACGGAGAACATGTGCGGCTTGTGGTGACGCTTACAGGCGGTATCTATCATATTTCCAACGAATGGGATTATTGGGTGTTTCATAGATGTGAAACTCCCAGGACGAATGCAGTCAGGATTGCGGATCGGCTGACGGAGGAGGATGTGTCGTATATGAAAAATGGCGGCCGGATGATACTGATGGGAGCAGGTCCGTTTCCGGGAGTTCCGATCAGTTTTCAGATCACCCCCGGGGGAAGAACGGGAGGAAACAATGCCACTGTGATTTACGATCATCCGATTATGAGAGATTTTCCGCAGGACGGTTTTTGCGACTGGCAGTTTGCCGAAATGTTTCATGACGGAGGGGCTGTGCAGTTCAATGATCTGGAGCTTGCATTCAGGCCTATTGTAGAGATAGTCAGTACATACAAATTCATACGGAAACAGGCAGCCTTGTTTGAGATTAAGATCGGAAAAGGGGCCATTTTGGTATGTACTTTAATTATCCGCGTTTGACGGAGAGACCGGCGTGCTGCTCGATACGGTACCGTATGAACCGCCCCGCGGAAATGTGCGTGACTGGGGCGATTCCTGGGGAAACAGGGTAGACAGATTTCTTGCATGCGTAGCCTATCTTGACGGCGTCAATCCAAGTGCGGTTATGTGCCGCGGATACTATGACCACGGATGTCCGACCGTACTGGCCGCCTATGATCTTGTAGATAAAAATTGAAGCAGAAATGGGTATTCCGCGCGGACAAAAACCAAAACATAGAGTATACAGCACAGGGGAATCACAATCTTGGTGTGGGGGACACGGACGGAGATTATGTGGTGGGACGGAGATCTCCTTCGGGAGCTTCTTGATTATAATCCGGACAAAGATATCTGGCAGAACGGCAGGCCGAAGATATTGAAATGGGATTGGCAGAAAAACGAGTTAAAAACGATTTTTGAACCTGACGGGGCAACAGCAATACCCGGTACCAAGGGGACTCCCTGCCTGCTGGCGGATATTTTAGGCGACTGGAGAGAGGAACTCCTATATACCAATGACAGCAGTACAGAACTTAGAATCTATACGTCAACCTGTCTCACAGAGCATAAGTTCTATACGCTGATGCATGACCATGTGTACAGACTTTCGGTAGCCTTTCAGAATACGGCATACAATTCTCCGCCGCATACGGGCTTTTACATAGGCGATGATATGGAAAAACCGCCGCTGCCTCTGAGCAATTATGTCCGCGGAGAAGATCTGCCGGAATTCACGGAAGAAATTTAGCCCACTGTTCTTCGGACAAAAAACTGGACTGTTCCCATGCCTTTTTCGGCAATGATAAGATGGGAAGCAATCCAGTTTTTTTTCTTGCTTTATTTTAGGAAGATGGCGGATTCTCTTTCGCGAAACGATGCCTTTGATACAGCAGCCGCAGTACGAAGAACAGAAACGCAGTCAGAAGAAAAGCTGCGCCGGCGGAAGCCGCGATGTACCATAACGCTTCATACCGGTGGTACCAGACGGCGAAACCCGCGGCGGCAAATCCGGGAAAAACACCGCACAGGACAGTGGAAAGGGCGCTGGGAGGAACAGACAGCCGTTCGGATGCCCGTCTTCCGGGAAACGCGTGACAGATGCAGTAGGCATAAAACAGGACGATGAGACATCCTGCGGCGAGAAGCAAAACTCCCTGTCGCCTGTCATGGTAGGTAAATAAGAGATCCTGTCCGTCATATAAAAAATATCCTGCACTCAGAGCAGAAAGGGTGCTGAGTATCAGCCAAAACGTTTTTTTCATAGTTGCGCGCGCCTCCTAACCGGCCAGTTCTGCCGTATCTTCCATCTCTCTTACAAAGGTAAAGGCCTCTCCGTCCAACGATTCATACAGGGCTTTGATCTGCCTGCCGTCCCGCGTATAATCTCCGTCATCGCCCTGGCCGACGACCATATACAAAATGCCGTCCTCCTGATACCATTCTTCCGGGGTATCAAACGGATTATAACCCAATGTTTTTGTCACGTCGGCATCCTGGGGATATTCCATCCGCTGGAAGGACGTTCCGCCGTCCTTGGTGAGATAATAGCCGTCAGAGCCGTCGGCATAATAGCCGAATCCGTTTTCTGCCCAGAAGGAAGCGGACAGGCCGGAGGTTATGGTATCCGGCAGGGACAGCTGGGTCCAGGTGCGGCAGTCGGAGGAATAATAGGTGGCATAATAGTCATGGCCCAGGGAGCGGTCCACGGCAAAGGTCGCATAATATCCGCTGTCGGTTTGGGAAAGAAAGCTGTTGGCCTTAAAACCGGAAGGAGAGATGGGCGATTCCTGCCAGGTATTCCCCGCATCGATGCTGTAAAGGAGAGAAACGCCATCGCCGGAGTAGGACAGAAAACCGGTAAACGTCTCGGTAATGACATAGCTGTTTCTGGAAAGCAGCTCCTGATAGCGTCCGTTGGCGTCCCGGCAGACCGTTTCGTATCCGTCGGGTACTTCCGCAAAGGAAGCGCCTGCGTCATAGGTGACATACAGGGTTTCGCCGGAAATGTAATACGTCATGGGTTCGTCGGACATGGCATAATGCTGGGTCTGCGGCGCAGTTTGCTCCTCTTTAAATTCCGGCGACTGAATCTGGTATTGGACGGGACGCAGGCATTCCCGGATCACCATTTGGTCCCCGTCGGACTCCCATCGGAGAACCGCCTGCCTCTGGAAGGCATAGCGCTGTCCGGTGCTGATCAGTTCCAGATTTTGTATGATCGTTTCATTGCGGCTGGCAGGATAAACCGTATAGTTCAGCTGGATGTATCCGTCTTCCAGTGTCTCTACGCTGTCCAGCCGGGCATCCTGGATGCGGTAATCATAGGGGACGGTCACCCCTTTCAGAGCCTCTGTATAATAGGAAAACCAGGTCCGGCTGGCTTTAGTCAGATCGTTTGAGTCGACGCTGTAGCCGACGATCGCAGGCGGTTCATACCGGGAAAAAATCAGCTCTTCCGATTTGGCAAAAAGGAAAATGGCGATGAGCAGGCCGGCCGCGCCGAATAGAAAACGTTTCATGGATGGATTCCTCCCATTGGATATCAAAATGATAAAAAAATTATAGAGAAAAAATGTGAATGATTTGTGAAGAAGTTTATTCGGCTCATAATTGATATACTCCTGTGTTTATTGTGTGAATCCAATGGAAAACAGTAGAAAAAATTTGGAAAAATGTTATAATGAAAAGTAGATAGAGTGCGGCGCATGGGAATCCTGTTCCATTTAGGAGGAGGGGGAAACGGGGAATCTGGCTATGGCTGGTATGCTTGGGACGGCGCTGGCAAGAGAGAAAATCATCAGCGTTACCTTTTTGGATACGCTAGAGCAGATGCCGACAGACAGCTGGGATGTGTCGGAAGTGAAAAACGGAAGTGTCATGGCGTGGACAGAAGAAAAAGAAAATGGCTGCGTTTTGTACATTGCCGGTGAGGGAGGCGTGAAGGCCAATGCAGACAGCAGTCAGCTGTTTCGGGGATGTGTGAAATTTTGATACCTCAAGTGTAACAGATATGAGCAGGATGTTTGAAAACTGCAGCGCATTAAATGAGCTGGATATCAGCAGTTTTGATATTTCCAATGCGAATTTCAGCGATATGCTGACAGGGACCAAGTGGGAATCCGTTTATACCCTGGATTATTACGATGAATTGTGGAAATGAAAGGAATCATGATGGGGTTCAAGAAATCATGATGTAAAAGAAAAATCGGGGAGGTTTCATCAAATGGAACAGCAAAAACTAAATATTGTACTGATTATGACCGATGAGATGCGCGGTGACTGCATGGGGGCGGCGGGGCATCCGGATGTGAAAACACCGTATCTGGATACGCTGGTCCAGAGGGGAATTTATTATCCCAATGCGTATTCGGCCTGCCCAAGCTGCATTCCGGCCAGGGCAGAATTATTTACCGGTCTTTCCCAGCGCCATACGGGACGCGTGGGATATGAGGACGGCGTGGACTGGAATTACAAGCGTACCCTTCCGGGAGAACTGGCAAAACAGGGTTACTATACCCAGTGCGTGGGCAAGATGCATGTGCATCCCCTTCGAAGCCTGATGGGATTTCATAACGTGGTGCTCCACGACGGAACTCTCCAGGCCTATCAGAATGTGGAGATTCCGTTTTATGAAAATCAGCAGTATGCCGATGATTATTATTACTGGCTGAAAAATGAAAAGGGAATCCGGGCTGATATGATTGATACGGGTCTTCAGTGCAACAGCTGGGTGACAAGGCCGTGGATTTATGATGAAATGTCCCATCCGACCAATTGGGTGGTGACGGAAAGCATTGATTTTCTGCGCAGAAGGGATCGAAGGAAACCGTTCTTCCTGATGACAAGCTTTGTGCGTCCCCATGCGCCCTATGATGCGCCCCAGATTTATTTTGATATGTACCGAAAGAAAGAGCTGCGTCCTCCTTTTTACGGGGACTGGGATGACCGGGAGTATCTGGAGGAAAACGGCCATATCTATGATTCCCACAGCGGCCCGTCGGATACAGATATGATACGGGAACAGCAGATTGGTTACTACGCCTGCATCACCCACATCGATCATCAGATCGGACGCCTGCTTCAGGCATTGGAAGCCCAGAATCTGATGGATAATACGGTGATTGTGTTCACTTCCGATCATGGGGAGATGCTGTCGGATCACTGTCTGAACCGGAAAAATGTGCCGTATCAGGGAAGTGTGCGGATTCCCATGATTCTGTCCGGACCGAGACATCTGATCGGCGGGCGGAAAGAGGTGCGTGACGATATCGTGGAGCTGAGGGATATTATGCCGACGCTTCTCCATCTGGCCCATGATCCGGCAGAAGGCCTGGACGGCTTGGATATGCTGGGCGGGACACACAGAGACTATCTCCATGGAGAACATCTGTCGGATTATGAAAAACATTCCAACCAATTTATTGTGACAAAGGCAGATAAATACATCTGGTTTCCAAAGACTGGGGAAGAGCAGTATTTCCGCCTGGATACGGATCCGTATGAGACGCACAATGCGATGGGGGAAAAACAATATGAAAATCGCATTGCCCAATTGCGGAAGTATCTGATAAAGGAATTGGCAGGATGCCCGGAAGGATATTCCGACGGAACGCAGCTGTATGTGGGAAAAGAAGGTGCAGCCAGTCTGCCCCATGCTGCGGCAGAATAGGACTTCTTTGTCGAAATGGTAAAACAGGGGGAAAGAGAAATGACGAATCAGGAAATCTTGCGGATTGCCATGGAACAGTCAGCCAGAGATGAATCCTGCCGACCGGACGATTGTTTGCGGGAAGAACATGTGGTGGTTCCGTCGAAGGTATCTTCGCGGGCCAGAAATTATCTGGAACCTGCATGTGCTCAATGGGGATTTCGTCCGGCATGGATTGAGATGACGGCAAAGCCCATCTCTTTTGTGAAACAAATGAACGGGATAAAAGCGAGGAGGGAAGAATTATGATTTTGCTGATTATGGGAACGACCCACACGGGAAAAACCCTTTTGGCGCAGCGTTTGCTGGAGCGGTATCATTTTCCCTATCTGTCCATCGACCATTTGAAGATGGGGCTGATCCGAAGTCATAACAGCGCTCTGACACCGGAGAGCAGTGATGAAGCTTTGACGGCAGAACTGTGGCCCATTGTCAGGGAAATGATCAAAACCAACATTGAAAATCATCAGAACCTGATCGTAGAGGGATGCTATATTCCATTTTCATGGAGAGACGATTTTGAGGAAGAATATCGGAGAGAAATCAGGGATTTTTGCATCATTTTTTCCAGAAAATATATTGAAAAGCATTTTTCGGATATTCTTGCCTTTGAGAATGTTGTGGAGAACAGAATGCCGTCGGATTTTTCTCAAACAGCAGAAGAATATGCGGAAGAGAACCGGCGGAATTTGGAGTATTGCCGCAAATGTGGAGTCAATTATCACATGATTGAAGATACGTATGATATTTCTTTGGAACAGGTGCTGTGCGGTGGGGAAAAAAAGAAAGACGGACTGCGGCTCTTATGTGCTTCGGAGACAGAAGGTCTGCTGCCATGTCTGCGTGAACTGGCGGATTATCACAATCAGGTATCCATCCATTTTTCAGGGTGGTATCCGCGGGAACCGTTTGAGCAGAGCTTAGAAAAAATGGAGCGGGCGCTGAAAGAAGGTACTTCTCAGATTGCAGTTGTGGAAGAGAAAGGAACAGTTGTCGGCTTTTGTAAAATTGATTTTCACGAAAAAAGATCGGCTCCCACGGGAATGCCTGTTCAAAAAACAGGGACACTGGCTTATCTGGTGGTGTGCAGTGCATACCGAAAGAGAGGATATGGACGGATGCTCATGGACTGGGCCATGCAGGTATTTCAAAGAAAGGGAATCACCGGAGTGGAAGTAAAGGTGCTGGAAGGGAATCCGGCCATACATCTGTATGAAAAGTATGGATTTCAAATGAATTCCCATATTTTGTGGAAAATGCCGGATAGCGGCGGAGCAGGGCAGTGAGGAGGGAATCCGTATGGTAATTCGAACGATCTACAGAGAAGAAGGAAAACAGAATATCAAACAGATCCGGCAGGGAGCGCGGGGGATTGTCATAGATAGGAGAGATGGGTGTCCCCATATTCTCTTGAATTATGCAGAGCAGGAAGAAATGTATGACATCCCCGGAGGCGGTGTGGAGGATGGGGAATCTCTGGAAGAGGGCTGTATTCGGGAGGTGAGGGAAGAAACCGGATACCAGGTGGAGATTCTGTCAAAGGCAGTGGAGGTGAATGAATATCATTACGGAATCCAGTTTGTCAACACCTATTTCATTTGTCGTGTGGTGAATCAAGCAGAAACGCATTTGACGAAAGAAGAGGCGGATCGGCATCTGGTGTCCAAATGGGTTCCGTATGAACAGGCGAAACAAATATTTTCCGAGTATGAACGGTATAAACAGACTTGCCGCAGAATCTATGAATTCTATTTGAGGGAGTATACGGCGCTTAGCTGTGTGAAAGAAACACTTTTGGAAGCCAGAATCGGGGTGCGCCCCATGAGGAAGGAAGACTGTGAAACCATCGTTCAAACCTTTTTAAGCCAGGGATGGAATCCCAATCCCAACGTATACGAGACCTACTTTCAGGAGCAAAAGGAGGGGAAACGGGAAGTGTTTGTGGCGGAAGTGGACGGAAAAATGGCCGGATATATTACCCTGGTGCCGCGGGCAAAGCATGGGCCATTTGCCGGAACGTATCCGGAACTGAAAGATTTTAATGTTTTCGAGGCGTTTCAAAAAAATGGGATCGGATGGATGCTGATGGAAAGCGCAGAAAAACAGGCGAAAAAGTATGGCGATGTGGTGACCCTTGGTGTGGGTCTGCACGCAGGATATGGGCAGGCACAGAGAATGTATAGCAGGCGCGGGTATCTGCCGGACGGCTCCGGCGTATGGTATCGGAACGAAAAGTTGAAGCCATATGCCTCCTGTGTCAACAATGATGATCTGGTTCTCTATCTGTATAAAGAAATAAAGTATTGTTGAAGAGACAATACGAAACATCGGTATCCGCCTGGTATTGGCGAGGGGGGATGGACATGAGATTGGAAGGAAAGGAAAAAAGAAAACGGATTTTAAAACGGCTGATTGTCATAAGCCTGGCGGCTGTCTGCATTGGTATCTTCCTGTGCCGTCAGTCCTATACGGTGGAGCAGGCCATCGAAAAGGGGGCGGCGGGAAACGAGATGCTGCAGTGTGAACAGATCATCTATCAGGAGGATTTGGAAGAGGGAAAAGTATTGGTTGTATATGGCAATCCCCAGGGACAGATTTGCAGTGCTGTCATCAAGAAGAACATGATTTTTTATGAGACCGAACATATGGTGGGCGGTATGACCGCAGGCAGCAGAAGGGAAAAAGTGGAAATGGAATCCGTCAGCTACGCGCCCCTGAAGTTCTATTTGATCGGCGTCATCACGGATGACGCAGTGGATTCTGTCGTATATGGAGAAGATCATGCGATGACGGAAATCGAGTACCAGGGAATCCGGGGCGTCGTGGAGACGGACGAAGGGATTAATCCCAACTACTTCAGCAGAGGATATCAAGTATTGGATAAGGATGGTACGGTACTGGAATCGGAACCGAGAAGATGGGAATATTAGGATAGGAAGGAGTTCCCTGCAATGGGGAATGCAGTGAGAAGCGATGAGAAGAAACGATAGAGAAATCACGGATGAGGCAGCACTGGAACGAATCATAGAATCCTGTGACTGCTGTCATCTGGGACTGTGGGATGGAAGCCATCCGTACGTTGTTCCGATGAATTTTGGATTTCAGAGGGATGGAAAGGACTGGATCTTTTATTTCCACAGCACGAAGGAAGGGAAAAAACTGGATCTGATCCGGGCGTATCCGCATGCCGGGTTTGAGATGGATACCAGCCATACATTAAAGCCCCATGAGACTGCCTGCGGCCATTCCTATTTTTATCAGAGTGTTATGGGAAAGGGAACGTTGTCCTTTGTGAAAGAAGAGGAGGAAAAGAAGCGGGCATTAAATTGTATCATGGAACATTATACGGAAAAAAACGAATGGGCGTTTTCTCAGAAAATGCTGGATTCCGTCGTCATTTTAAAGTTAAGGGCAGAGGAAGTGACAGGAAAAGAACATCAGTAAAAGCAAGAAACGGATAGCATTGTCAAATTTGAAAGCCATCGCATACCATAACAAAAAGCAGTTGCCAGTCAAGCCATGTATGAAAGGAGGCAGCGCCTGCTCAGCCGGAAGGCGCCTTTACCAAAGCAAAATACTGTGCAGGGAAAGGAGGCAAAATGAAACATTGGAAGGCTGGAAAGAGAACGCAGGCAGGGGAGAGACAAAAAAGGAAAGAGACGGACGGGAAAACGGCGATGCGGGTTTCTTCTGTGAGCATCGGAGTTAATCTGGGTTTGTCTCTGCTCAAATTACTGGCAGGCATCATCGGCCATTCCGGAGCCATGCTTTCCGATGCGGTTCATTCCGCATCCGACGTACTCAGTACCCTGGTTGTGATCGCTGGGGTGAAACTGTCCGAAAAAAAATCCGACCCGCATCATCCATATGGCCATGAGAGGATGGAATGCGTGGCAGCCATTCTCCTGGCAGCCTTTTTGACCGTCATCGGAACCGGAATCGGTATCGGCAGCGTGGAAAAAATAATGTCGGATACACAGGCTGATAAGGAGATCCCACAGAGGATTGCGCTGATCGCAGCAGTTGTGTCCATTTTGGTCAAAGAATGGATGTACTGGTATACAAGGGCAGCAGCAAGAAGGATTCATTCCGGCGTTTTGATGGCGGATGCATGGCATCACAGATCGGATTCGCTGTCTTCCATCGGAGCATTTATCGGCATTTTGGGAGCGCGGATGGGGGTTCCGATTTTGGATCCGGCCGCAGGTCTGGTGATCAGTTTCTTTATAGTAAAAGCATCCTATGATATTTTTAAGGATGCTGTAGACAAAATGGTGGACCGGTCCTGCGATGATGAGACGGTAATACGGATGAGACGAGTAATAGGAGAACTGGACGGCGTGAAACAGATCGATATGATTCATACAAGACTGTTTGGAGCCAGGGTATATGTGGATATTGAGATTGCTGCGGATGGCAGGCTCTCTCTTTGGGAAGCCCATCAGATCGCCCAGAATGTCCATGATAAAATCGAGGGTGAATTTCCTCTGGTGAAACATTGTATGGTGCATGTCAATCCAATCTAAGAGTGCATTTTCTCTTGTTTTATGATATCATGAATATAGTTTCTAAAATTTTTTTCAGCAGCGGGGTAAGAAAATGAACTATCAGGAAAAAACAGTTACTTTAAAAGATGGAACAGTTTGCAGAATCTGCAGTCCTCAGAAAAAGGATGCAGGCCAGATTTTAGAGCATATGCGGATTACGTCGGAAGAAACCCATCATATGCTTCGCTATCCGGACGAGATCATGAGAACCCGGGAAGAAGAGGAGCAGTATCTGGAGGAATCCCTGAACAGTGAGACCGATTTGTTGATTGCCGCATTTATCGGAGAGGAACTGGTGGGAAATGCCGGAATCTCCTGTGTGGGTACGTGTAAGAAAGTAAGACACCGGGCTGTTTTCGGTGTATCTGTAAAGAAAAAATACTGGGGAAGGGGAATCGGATGGATTCTTTTGGATGCCATAACGGAAGAAGCCAGGGGGATGGGCTATGATCAGCTGGAGCTGGATGTGTTCTCCGACAACAAAAGCGCGAGGGCCCTGTACAGAAAGGCCGGTTTTGAAGAATGGGGACGTATCCCCAATGCATTTCGCCTGAAAAACGGCAGCCGGTATGATGCGATTTTGATGGGAAAGGTTCTGTAGGAAAACGGGAAATCGTGAAGGAAGATCCCGATGCGCCAAACGCTGCAGAACGGAAGAGAAGAAAACACTTTTATCTGAGAAACGGACTGAAGGAAACCGGATTATTTGTCAATGTATATGGTACCGATTTTGAACTGATTACACCGGACGGAAGGCTTTCCCTGAAAGAATATGTCACGCTTTTGACGGCGATTCTGGGCAAAGGAGTCGTGGAAAAGATTCGTCCCAGACCGATCCATTCCTCACATGACACAAATACATGAAGAGACAAAATAGTATTGATTCCTGATATCGATTATGGTATCATAAAAATAAAATTGCGGACATATACGAATTTTCCGTGAACATAATTTGAATTAGCCATATGCGGGGTGAGAAGATACTTTGGATGAGGTATTTCGTCAGGAAAAAAATTCATGGTAACTGTGGAAGAACAAAAAAATACAGTCATCTGCTGGACGAAGTGTTGATGCAGGATGCACATAATGGGGCGGAGGGCTATGTCATCCGTTCCCTTTATTTGTGTCACAGTAAAAATAAACCCCCTGCTATGCGGAGGGAGGGAATCTCTTTAGATTAAAGTACTCCTGTGTTAGAATAAAAGTGGGTCTGCAAACCACAAATATAAAAGCACAGGAGGTCCAAAATGGACAATAATAGTTTAGCTCATACTAAATGGGAATGCAAGTACCATATTGTTTTCGCACCGAAATATCGTCGGCAGGTAATATATAAAGAAATCAGGGCAGATGTAGGTCAGATTCTGGGAACGTTATGCAGAAGGAAAGGAATTGAAATTATCGAAGCACAGTGTATGCCGGATCATATCCACATGTTAGTGCGAATACCGCTGAAATATTCAGTATCAGAGATAGTGGGATATCTGAAAGGAAAAAGTTCGCTAATGATATTTGAAAAGCACGCGAATTTAAAATACAAATACGGGAATCGTCATTTCTGGTGCCGAGGGTATTATGTCGATACGGTAGGAAAAAACACAGCTGCAATAAAAGCGTATATACAGAATCAAATAAAAGAAGATTTAGAATATGACCAGATGACATTAGTAGAGTATATCGACCCGTTTACGGGTGAGCCGGTGAAGAAAAACAAGAAATAAACCACTTGGAGTGGCAGTAGGAAGTCAAAGCAAACCAGAAAGCCCCCAAAGGGGCTGAGCCGGAATAAGGAAGCACTGAATAGGCCCCTTTAGGGGAAGCTGTGGATGTGGTGCAGTTGGCAGACCGTCAGTGCGCCTTCCGGGCGCAAGCAGGTAAAAGCCCCTTATAGGGGCAGTGCAAGCCACCGGCTAAGCCGGTGGTCTTGACTGTGGCGCTCGGGAATGGAGATTACAATGAGCGAAAGGAAGTCTGTGGAAGATTGCTCACACGGGAGAAGGGCGAGTGCTGATCATAATGGAAGAAATGAGGGAGGAGATCGGAAACATATGAAAGAAAACCGATATGATGACGAAGCCTTTTTTGAAAAATACAGTCAGATGAACCGATCGGTTCAGGGGCTTTCGGGAGCGGGAGAATGGTCGGAACTGAAAAAACTTCTTCCGGATTTTGCCGGAAAACGGGTGCTGGATCTGGGATGCGGTTATGGATGGCACTGCATCTATGCCCATGACCAGAAGGCCTCCTACGTATTGGGAACCGATATTTCCGAAAAAATGCTGGATACGGCCAAAAAGAAATCCGAGGGAAAGAACATTGCGTACCGCCGAAGCGCCATGGAAGACCTGGAGCTGGAACCGGAAAGTTTTGATGTGGTGATCAGTTCACTGGCGTTTCACTATGTGGCCGATTTTCCTGCCATGGTAAAGAAGATTGAAGCATGGCTGGTGCCCGGCGGTGAATTTGTCTTTTCCGTGGAGCATCCCGTGTTTACCGCCCAGGGATCGCAGGATTGGTATTATGGAGAAGATGGAGAGATTCTGCATTTTCCGGTGGACAATTATTATTATGAGGGAAAACGAGACGCCGTCTTTCTGGGGGAACATGTGGTAAAATACCATCGGACGCTGACGACGTATCTGAATACGCTTTTGGATCATGGATTCTGCATCCGCCGTATCGTAGAGCCGCAGCCGCCGGAGGAGATGATGGATCTTCCGGGGATGAAAGATGAGATGCGGCGGCCGATGATGCTTTTGACAGCGGCGCAGAAACGTATGGATGTTAAAAAGTGAGGATTTATGCGGCTTTGGGAGTTTGGCAATTACCTATATAAAAATGGAGAGGAGTTCTGGGGAGATGGAAAAATTTAAAAAGTTGGTGGCGATTGAGCCGGT
>DVJD01000015.1 GCA_018710785.1 Candidatus Fimimorpha excrementavium | reverse complement strand
TACTCCCAGGAATTCTCCCTGCCCAGCTTCTCCGGGTCCAGATAGGTATTGGGGTAATATTTCATATCCACCACCGGGATCATCCCCTGATCCAGAGCCAGCTTAATATGCCCCAGCACATGATTATAGCAGGCGATCAGCCCCCAGGTGTCGAACCGGGAACGGATCAGATAAAACGTCCGGTCCGGATTGTCGCTGCCATAGCTCTTTTCCCCGGGCGCCCACTTCTTCTCTTCCAGACGGGCCCTGGCCTGACGGATGGGCTTCGTCAGATGTTTATACCATTTCTGTGCCATAAAACAATCAATCCTCACAATATATCTGACTGCCACCCGCAGTGCCGGCGCATGTCAGTCAGTTCCCTCATTGTACCACATCTTTATATCTTTGTCATCTTCGGAAAGGGGAAAATCCACGACAAACGCATGAATGAATAAATTACGAACACTCCGTCTTTTTTCTGATATAATGTGAGAAAAAGGACGGAGTTAATACGATGAAAGCACTTTTAGATTATGTAAGTACCGTAACGGATTCCAGACAGAAAAAAAAGGTTCTTCATAAAATGATGGACATTATTATGCTTGTTTTCTTTGCCACCCTTGCGGAGGCAGACGACTGGGTTGAAATCGAAGTGTTCGGAAACGAGCATGTGGATTTTCTGCGTAATTATCTGGAATTGCCCCATGGGATTCCTTCACATGACACAATCCAGAGAGTATTCGCGATAGTGCCTCCTGAATTCCTGGAAAATTTCCAGAAGAAGTGGAATGAGATGTTAAACAGCGATGAAGGAAGTAAAATAAAACGTCTGCTTGCGATTGATGGAAAAACCCAGAGGGGAAATGGAAATAAAAACCAGAAAGCGAATCATATTGTAAGCGCTGTGGATGAAAAAGGTTTCTGCCTGGGACAAAAACGGGTGGAAGAAAAAACGAATGAAATCAAAGCAATTCCAGAGCTGCTTGACTGTTTGAACATAAAAGGGACCATTATAACAACGGACGCGATGGGAACACAGACAGCCATTGTGAAGAAAATCCGTAGGAAGCACGCGGATTATGTGCTGGCGTTAAAGGCAAACCAGGGGAATTTACTGGAAGATGTGAAACTGTATTTTTCAGACAGGGAGTTTTTAGAGAACTGCGCATATAAAAAGAAAGTAGAAAAGGCAAGAGGGAAAATAGAGAAACGGGAATACTGGCAGACGGGAGACATCGCGTGGCTAAGTCAGAGGAAAGAGTGGACAGGGCTGAGGAGTATTATCATGACACGGAACACAGTTACAGGAAAGGAAGGGAAAGTGTCCGTAGAAGAGAGATATTTTATCAGCAGTCTGCCGTTGGGAATAGAAGAAATAGAGAGGGCAGTAAGGGGACATTGGATGGTAGAAAGTTATCACTGGCATCTGGATGTGACATTTCGGGAAGACGGGAACCACACATTAGAGAAGAAGTCATCGTATAATCTAAACATCATAAGGAAGCTGGCAATCAATATTTTAAAGTTGATAGAAGTAGGAAATAAGCCTATGAGTCTGAAAAAGAAACGTTACGCAATCGGGACAAACCCGGAAAGACATTTAAAGAAGATTATGGAAATGTAATTTGGGCATATTTTAAGGGTTTGATTGGGAAACTCATTCATGCGTTTGTCGTGTTTAGACGGTGGGTTAAGGCAGCCAAAAGTGGTGGCTTGTGCTATGCTTACGTTATGGGAACATGGAAATCAAAAAACAGGCACAAGTATTTGTTACAATATCATATTATTTTTGTATGCAAGTACAGAAAGAAATTACTGATGTCAAAACAAATATCAGATGATATAAAGCAGTTTTCTTATGAGATATGTCAAAAGCACAAAGCCGTTATCAGATATATGGAGACAGATCAAGATCATATTCATTACATGATAGAAACAGAACCAGCAATGTCCATTAGTAAAATAGTAAATCTGATGAAGAGTTATACAACATATCATATTTGGGAAAAATATCCGAATTACTTACGAAAACATTTCCGGAAAGAGCATACTTTTTGGACAGACGGATATTTTGCTTGCAGTGTAGGAAGTGTTTCAGAGGAGATGCTCCGAAAATATATAGAAAATCAAGGATAGGAAGGTGATGGCAGTTGTCATTCAGCAAATTAAATACGGCCAAAATAAGCAGATTATTTGCGGCCTTTTAAGTGGGTTAGCTTGAACCGGCTCTTTTTATTTGCGGCCTATCAGTCACTTTGTTTACGATAGGAAAGATCCCCGCAGATTATTTGCGGGGATCCAGGCTTATCCGTGCCGGCTGTGGTCATAAATGGCTGCGGCGATTGTAACCGCATCGGTTTCGTTTAAAACCGATGCTATCTGAGCCGTATTCCACCGGAGATCCGAAGGTGCTGCCAGGCCGCACCCGATATTCAGCAATGGGATACAAAGATATCTTCCGGTCGAACATTGCCCAAGGATGATCCTGTATTCTGAATCACGGCCCAGAACCAGAAGTTCACAAGTGTCTTTGGACTGTTCCAGGATATCCCATTGGACCATCCAGGAAGCTTTTCCCCCGTCAGGGTAAGTATGCTGGCATTGCAAAGTATGTTCCATGATGGTCCTCCTATCCCAGTTCGCAGTCATTGATCGCTTGCATGACGGCATCTGCTGTGATGATATTCAGGGAGCTGCTGTTAGCGACCAGAAGGCTTTTATCGCATAGCTTATTGATGATCCGGGGTGTTCCGTTTGCGGCGTTCAGGATCGCTTCCACAGCATTTTCAGCAAAGACCGGCTGATGACACCCGGCGCCTTCCAGCTTTGCCTGGATGTATTGCTTCCCTTCTTCCTTGGAGAGACCGTCCAGGTCATAATTCATGACGATCCTCTGGCGCAGAGGCTCATGGATTCCCAGCCGAAGGGTATTGTTCAGCTGCGGCAGCCCGGCCAGGAGGACTACCGTACGGTCACGGGAATCCATCTCAAAGTTAAAAAGGATTTTCAGGTCATTGAGGATGGAGCCGGAAATATAGTTGGCCTCGTCAATGATGATGACCGGGGTGACCCGTTTTTCCAGGACAAGACGGTTGATTTCGTCCTGGATGGAACGGAAGTTTTCCACTTTCCGGTGGGCGGGCTGTATGCCCAGTTCCATGGCCAGGTGCCGGTAGAATTCCATGACGGTGAGGGTGGACAGGCCGGAATAAATCACTTTATAAAGGGAAGGGTTCAGCTTCGCGGCCCAGCTGCGGATGGCGGTCGTTTTGCCACGCCCGGGACTGCCGGTAAGCAGCCCGAATCCCCTGGTGGAAAGCAGGTAGTCCAGACGGAAACGGAGTTCCTTAAATTCCTGGGTTTCTACAAGGATATCTTTTGAATTTTTGAGGAATGGGTTAAATTCAAGCCCATAGCGGGAAGTATAGTCCATTTATTCGTCTCCTTTGCATAAGCGGGTTTTTTCACGTTTGATGATGGCGTTTTCGTGTTTGTTGAGCAGGCGGATGGGTGTCAGAGTCCCATCGGTTTCCACTACAAAGATCTGGCGCATGTCGTGGGAATAACGCAGGCGGATACGCTGTCTGGCGAAGCGGTAATCGACTTCGTATTCCACCTGGTCAATGGTGATAACACAATCGGGAGAGACGCGCCTTTCAATCTCCAGCAGGAAAACCCTGTCGATTTCGTCATCGGGGAGGCGCCGGATTTGCTCCGGCTCAGAAAAGAAGCGGTCGTGTGGGCTCTTTCCATGGAGAGAAGAATGGATGGCAAGGTTGTATCTATGGACAAATGCGAAAAGGCTCCCCTTGAGTTCCTCAAGGGAATGGAAATGGCGCATGTCAAGCCCGGCCATCCACTGGTCCTTCATGGTGCGGAACCAGCGCTCGATCTTGGCTTTTCCAGTGGGGGTATAAGGCTGGCAGTAGCTTAATGTCGTCCCGATTCTGGCGGCAAGCAGTTCCATCTGTTTATTCCGGTAGGATTTTCCGTTGTCGAAGTTAAGAATTTTAGGCCTTCCATACCTGGCGACAGCGGATTTCAGTACGGACATGAGGTTTACAAAGTTGTCATGGTAGAAAAGATCAATACCGGTAATCATACGGCTGGCATCGTCAATCAAGGCGATGATATATACCCGGCGTTTGCGCCCATCGCGATCTGTAAGCTTCGGGCCGAAGGTGCTGTCGCCGCACCAGACTTCATTGATATGCGGACGTTCATAACGCCGCATGTCGCGGTTGGGGGTAGATTTCAGTTCCGCCTGTATCTGTCCTACGAAGCGGCAGACTGTGGATTCGGATACCTGCCCATGGGTGATGGCCCCATTATCGGAGAGCTGTCGGAAGATGGAGGCGGCAGACATACGGGGGTAACTGGTTTTGAGATAACGGATCTGCTCTTGGAGATCGGGGTCAAGCTTGCGGCTTGAACCGGCATCGGAGCGTCCTTTTGGGAGAAGGGCATCGAAGCCGAACTTATTATAGTTGGAATACCACCGTTCAATGGTAGAAGGTGCGAAATGGCGTATCCTGCCATCCGGCCCGGGGATCCCTTTTGCGGACACGGACTCAAAAAACGCAGTCTGGTTTTTGTAAGATTGGTCCAGGCCAGCGACCAGTGGAGCAATCGCACTGTAACGCATCAGGGCGATTTTCTGTTTTTGTTCCTGTTTCATAGTAGAAATCCTCCTTTTTCTATAAAGATAAAGGAAGGAAGGGAAAACTGCCAGTAAGGTTATGTTGGAAGCAGAAAAAGTTTATTGCGGGTTGATTTAATCTGCATGAACTGCCGAGAGAACGCCGCAAAGCAGGCCCTTACCAGTTCCCGGAGGGAAGATGTGGAGGCAGGGACAGCCTTGAGACGTTCGCGCCAGTGTCTGCGGTAGGAACGGGCCAGGTAGG
>DVJD01000014.1 GCA_018710785.1 Candidatus Fimimorpha excrementavium | reverse complement strand
AAAATCTTAGTACCGCTACGTTTTTCACGGAGCGAGAGCGCCCCGACAGGAAAAAGGTTCGCTCTCTCCGGCCGTCCGGGTTCTCACTTTAAAACTTCTATTCCTTCCAATGAGTTTCGCAATCGCCTATTATTCGCTAACCGTGTATGCATCCGGCAGGTATTCCTGCAATACGCTGAAATCATGATACTGCTCAAACGCAAGGGACTGACCGCCCGGCGTAATATTCTCTTTTACCATGAACTCTTCCAGTGTTTTGGTCGTCTCCACATACGTGTCGTCTACCCCAAACTGATACACATTTTCCGTCATGATCTTCGCCGTATCTTCTTCGGACATTCCAATGTGCTCCGCCAGAATCTTCACGGCTTCCTCACGGTTATCATTGATGAAATCCGTGGCCTTCTGAATGGCCTTAAGCACCTTTCCTGCCGTTTCTTCATTTTCCGCCAGCCATTCCCGGTTGGCATCAATACACGCATACATATTGCACCAGAGAACATCTCCTTCGTATCCCGGAATGTACGACTTGGTGCCGCTGCACAGCAGCTGCGCATTGCACTCTTCCTGCGCTTTCGTCACCCATGGTTCCGGAACGGCCATAATATCAATCTGGCCCTTGGACAAGGCGGACAGCTGATCCGCAAACTGCAGGGTACTGATGGTAATCGAATCCGGATCAATGCCGCAGGCCTCACACATATTCATGAATGTCACATACTGGGTGGATCCCGAAACCATTCCCATGGTCAATCCTTCCAACTGACTGACATCCGTCAGCTCAATTCCTTCCCGCAGCAACAGGCACTGGGTTCCGCCCATGTTGCAGGTGGGCGCTATGGTGACCACATCGGCTCCGTTCAATACCCATGTGGGAGTGGAGTAATTGTTGGCGCAGGCAATCTTCGCTTCGCCGTTGGCCATGATCGCCGCTATCTCCGGAACGTTTGCCATATAGACACAGTCCACATCCAATCCTTCCTCCGCAAAATATCCATTTTCCTCTGCGACCATCTGCGCCGCGGAAATCTGTAAATCATTGACGCCATATAAGGTAAGCGTCTCATCCGAAGCCGCAGTCGCTGCGCTTCCTCCGCATGCGGTCATGGCGGCGGCCGCCATGGAAACGGCCATTATAAGCAGTATCGATTTGGAAATTATTTTTTTCATTGTCCATCCCTTTCTTTCTCTTTCCTGTTATCTGCAGTCATCAAACAATTTTCCCCAGCCTTTTACAATACCTGGGGATATGCCAATCATCTTCATCGCGGCCCAGACCACCGTATTGATGGTGTCATAGACCTTCGTATGATAAGTCTCTTCCATTTCCGCAGCGCTCCACATGGCCGGGAAATTGGTACACACCACGCTGACGCCGTCGGCAGGTTCCTGACATACCTGCTCAAACATGGTCTTAATTTTTTCCTGCGGTACCAGGGCGAAGGACCGGTTTACAAATTGATTGAGACAGACGGAGCTTACCACCTCAATCCCGCATTTTCTGTATTCCTCAATGATCAATTCATTGATCTTGGAAAGGTAGGGCGTGATCAGGTGCACCCGCTTTACGCCGTCTTCCTGAAAGGCCTGAATCTGTGCCAGCATGCTTGTGGTGGCAGGAATTCCTGTCTCTTCTTCTATTCTCGCGCAAAGCTGCCTGTCGATATCAAAGCCCAGCCAGCCGCCGCTGGTGCCATTCCATGCAATCACATCCACATCGGCATCCGCCAGCAGCCGGGCTGCCTGGAGCATCGGCTCCATATCAAACTGGGCCAGCGCGTCCTCCTCCAAAGATATCTTCGTCACAGAAAATCTTCCATAATGCATGGTCACAATCGTTTCTTTTCCTGCCACCATATTGGAACAGATCGGCTCCAGCGTCGTGTTTGAGGAAGGGGTCAGCATACCGATTTTTTTTTGTTCCCTGGGATCATAGATTACCTTTTTCATAATTTTCTCCATTCTGCCAATTATTCGATCGCCTTCTGTTCGAATTTCTTCCATTTTAATAATTTATCTTCCGCAAAACAGATGATCTGCTTCATAATCGTATACGTAATGGCGATCATTGCCAATGATAAAAACATATCCGATACCAGAAACCAATTTCGGGCATTTACGATAATATATCCAAGGCCCTCACTGGCTCCCATCATTTCTGCCACAATCAGAGCCGCGAATGTGAGGCCCAGGCAGGTTTTCATGCCGTTCAGCAGATACGGAAGAGCCGAAGGAACCACAATCTTACGAAACGTCTGAAACTCGTTTGCTCCAAGGCTGCGTGCGGAACGGATCAGCAGCGGATCCACATTTCTGACCCCCTGAATCACATAACCGATCATGGGAAGCAGTGTCGTATACGCAATCAGCAGCGTTTTGGATTCTTCTCCAATGCCAAACCAGATGATAAACAGCGGGCAGAACGCATACGGCGGTATACTTCCGAATACACCCAGCAGCGGATCCAGTATATCATTCAATACCCGAACCTTTGCCATGAAATATCCAAGCACAACCGCTACGAGCACACCGAAGAAATATCCCTTTAAGATTCGGTAGATACTGACGGATACATTCGTAACCAGAGAGCCGTCCTGTATCTGTTCTGCCATGGTTCTCAAAATATCCAGCGGCCCGGGCAGGAATACCGGATTGATTACCTGCGCCTCTGCATTATAGAAGCAAAAGAGCTGCCAGAGGATCAGAAAGGCTGCGATGGATGTCATCTTTACCACGGTGCTATTGTAGTGATGCTGGCTCTTTTTCTCCTTGGGCACCCTTTCTTTTGCATGCATCACATGTCCAAGTCTTACCGGATTCATAGTAATTGCTTCCTGTCTCATAATCATTTCTCCTTTCTTTACAGCCTGAGGCCAATCCTTTTTCTTCGAAAGAACACGTCCAAATGAAGCAGGGGGCTTCCCCGATTTGGTAAAAAAAAAGATGCTGCCTTTGACAGGCATACATCTTTGTATTCATTCGCGTTTTTCGCAGTTTCGTTATCATGTTCCGAATTGTATTCCAGAAAATCTGTTTTGTAAATTGGATCTTCGTACTATTTTTTCATGGGAATTTTTGACCGCTTCCCGGGTTTATCCCTGAATTTTTTTCTTCATTCCTTCAAAATACGCCGTTTTTCTCATCATACATTCGTACAGTTTACTTTTTCTCATAATCTGTTAGGATAGGTTATAAAAGAAAATTACAGCAAAGAAAGGACGTGTCGGATTGAAAACGATTTTGATATCAGGTTATGAACCATTTGGCAGGGATACGTACAACCCTTCCCTGGAAGTCGCCATGGCATTGCATGGCCAAACTTATAAGGACTATACGTTTCAATATGTCAAGATACCCGTGAACCGCCGAAACTGCATTCCCACCATGGAACAGGCCATCGCCGCTTATGAACCGGAAATCGTCATCTGCACCGGCTTAGCCTATGGCAGGGCCGGAATTTCCATAGAGAGAGTCGCCATCAATGTGGCAGATTTTCCGTGGGCCGACAATGCCGGGTATCTCGCGCTGAATGAAGTCATTGACCCAGAAGGAGAGAATGCATATTTTTCCACCCTTCCCATTCGCAGAATCATGACGGCCATCCGGGAAAACCAGATTCCGGCATATATTTCCAACAGCGCCGGCACCTATTGCTGCAATATGCTGATGTACGGCACTCTGAATTATATAAAAAAGAGACAGCTTCCCATCAAAGCCGGTATGATCCATGTTCCCTATACCCCTGAAATGGTCATTGACAAGGAATTTACCATGCCTTCCATGTCACTGGACCGCATGATTCAGGCAGTAAAAACCGCAGCCATCATTTCCGCAGAACATCAGGATGATATCTCCGTCGTCTGCGGAATGGCACAATAAATTTTGCATTTTTCAATGATCTATGTTACATTGAAGTAAAATTGATCCCCGAATCGGCATGAAAAAAATGAGGTATATCATATGGAATTAAGCAGAGAACTGGCTCAAAAAATCGTGGACCGCACATCACAGATTGTGGACTATATCATCAATGTCATGGATACCAACGGCATCATCATCGCCTCCAACGACAAATCGCGCATAGGCGAACACCATGAAGGGGCAAAAAAGGTTTTGGCGACACTCCAGCCCCATGTCATCGATGAAAAAGAAGCAGCAAACTATCCCCATGTTGTCCCCGGTATTTCCCTTCCCATCACGTTTCACAATGAAATTCTCGGGGTCATAGGCATCGGAAGCAGCAGCCAGTCCGCGCTGACCTATGGTCATTTTATGCAGCTTACGGCAGAATTGATTCTGGAACAGGAATTTCTGAAAGAAAAAATGATGAATGAAGGCCACGCCAGAAATAAATTTCTGCGCCGTCTTCTCCAGTTTCCATGGCTTGGGGACGAAGAATATTTTCTTCAGCAGTCTGCTTTGCACAATCTGGATATCGATCAGCCTTATCTGATCGCCGCGGTGGAGATCGAGGAGTTATCCGTCGTCAGCCATACCGATCTGTATGATTCTGCCATATCCAGTCAGGAGCGTATGGTTCACCTTCTCATTCACACGCTTTCCCAGTCTCTTCCGTATCCCGGGCTGCAGATCATCTCCATGGCCAATGACATCGCCTTTATGCTTCCGCTGCCGAAAGAATCAGAAAAGGATCCCGGTATGATTGTAAACACCTTTTCAAAGGATCTGGACCGTTGTCTGTCTCAGCAGCTGCAATGCAGACACTGGATTGGCATCGGCGGAATCGCATCGGATCTGAAAGATGTCAACCGGCAGTACCGGCATGCGTATGCGGCGCTGCTCATAGGTGATCTTTTCGGCAGCAGAAAACGGCTGACCCGGTTTATTGATGTCTATCCGGAATATATGTTCTTGTCTCTGCCCAAAACCATCCGCAATAAATTTTATCACCGCATTTTGGATCCGCTTCTGGAGAACTCAGACAAACAAGAGCAGTGGCTCACCACCCTGACCGCTTTCTTTGACAATAACAAAAGCCTGGTGGCGACAGCCGATTCCCTTTTTATTCACAGAAATTCCCTGCTGTTTCGGTTGAATCGGATTCACAAGCTGACCGGATTCCATCCTCAGAATCACCGCGACAGCCTATATTTAAGCATCGCACTGATCTTCTACCGCATGGATCACACCGATAAACCGCTGAACGAATTAATTAATCTGGAAGGAGTCATCGATGAACTTTAAAGAAATTGATATCAAATCTCTGCGTTTTAATCCCTTTTCTCTGATCGAAGACGGATGGTTTCTGATCACTTCCCAATATCAAGGGAAGGTAAATACCATGACGGCCGCCAGCGGCTGCCTGGGACACATGTTTCGGAAAAATGTGGCATACCTGAATATCCGCCCAACCCGTTACACCAAACAATTGATCGATTCTTCCATGCGCCTTTCCCTGTCCTTTTTTGAGAATACAAAGGAAAATAAACAGAAATTAACTTATCTCGGAACCGTCTCCGGACGGGATGAGCCCAAACTGGAAAAGTCCGGTCTGACGGTGCTGTTTCAGGATGATATTCCATTTATCGGCGAAGCAAAACTGGTATTTTTGTGCACTCCCATCTATGTGCAGTCATACAGCGGCAGCGGATTTCTGGATTCGAATGTTGAGCGCTACTATTATCCGCAAAAAGATTATCATGATCTCTATATTTGTGATATTACCAAAGCTCTGATACCGGAAGAGCCATCGAAAACTGTACGATCGTACCATTGATTTTTCTTCTCCTGTGATTTATATTTGGTTTATTGAAAATAACAGGTTGGCAAATGAGGCGCAGGTGTCTTTCAAAAGATGCCTGCGCTTTTACTTTTTCAAACAGGAGGAACTGCTATGATTCGTTTAGAAAATGTATCCAAGAAATATGAAAATAATGGACAAAACAGCAATTATGTATTGGAGAATCTCTCTCTCCAGTTTGAAGATGGAGAATTCACCTGTATACTCGGCAAAAGCGGATGCGGAAAAAGTACGCTGCTGAACCTGATTGCCGGATATATAAAGGCGGATTCCGGACAGATCTATGCGAATGGCGAATCCTTATCCGGCCCATCCAAAGAAATCGGCGTCGTATTTCAGGAACACGCTCTGTTTCCATGGAATACCGTCTATGAAAATATTTCCTTTGGTCCGACCATCAACAAAGCGCCCGACAGAGAAGAAACCGTGATGAAGTATCTGGATCTGATCGGTTTAACCGAATACAAAGATTATTATCCCAGTCAGCTCTCCGGCGGCATGAAGCAGAGAGTCGGGATAGCAAGGGCATTTGCCAACCATCCCAAGACTCTGCTGATGGATGAACCATTCTCGGCCCTCGATCCGATCACCAGACAGAGTATGCGTACCGAACTTCTCAAAATCTGGAAGGAAAGCAACTGTACCGTCATCTTCATCACCCATGACGTATCCGAAGCCGTATATTTGGCAGATAAAGTGGTGGTATTGGGCGACGGCAGTGTAAAGATGACGGATACCGTAAACTTGGAACGGGAACGGGATATCCACTCTCCCGAATTTATTGCCTATGAAAAGAAATATGAAGAGCAGATTTTATCGTAACGTCTGCTCCATATATCACAGAAAAACAAGACAAATCTGGCGACTATACCCGGCATGCGCCGTCCACAGAGAGTATTTCCCCTGTGACATAGGATGCCAGATCACTGGCCAGATACAAAAACGCATTGGCCACATCTTCCGGTTCTCCCGGTCTTCCCAATGGTATCTGTGCCGAAATCGCCGCCACTACGGCTTCCGGCAGTGCGGCCACCATATCGGTCTTTGTCACACCCGGTGCCACTGCGTTGACACGGATATGATCTTTAGCCAATTCTCTGGCCAGAGAAATCGTCAGACCATTGACTGCAAATTTACTCGTGGGATATCCAACACCGCTTGGCTGTCCGCTGATACTGACCATGGAGCTGGTATTAATAATCACACCGCCTCCCTGTTCCTTCATGATTTTTGCCGCAGGAAGAATCGTGTAGAACATGGCGCTGACATTCAGTTTCAGAATCTTATCAAACTCTTCCGGCTGATAGTCATAAAGCGGAGTGCTCTGGGATATCCCGGCATTATTAACCAAAATGTCCAGAGAACCATACTGTTCGTTCACCGACTGAACCGCCTGTTCCACTGCCTTGGCATCGGTCAGATCCGGATACATGCCGGTTACCTCCCAGTCCGGATTCTGGCTCTTCAATTCATCCAAAGCCTTCTCCACCGTCTCCTTCCTGGATCCCCATAAAACCACCTTGGCTCCATGCTTCAGATATTTTTCCACAACGGCACGTCCAATGCCTCTCGTTCCGCCGGTAACTACGGCTACTTTTCCCTTCAGCAACATTGTATAATCCTCCTTTTTCTGTTTTTTCGAAGCAAAAACATCCATTCGCATTTCCAATAAAATCATTTTATTTTCTGAATTCTTTTAAATTTTCAGAAAAATTCCATCTTTCTGCGCACACTGGATGCGATGTTTCTATTATACCCCATGTTTGTTTATTTTTCCATGCATTTTATATGCCATACCGTCCTACCGTTTGCCATTCCACTCCGCGAAAAACTCATCCAGAAATGCTTGCATCACTGTGTCTCTTTGTACTGCAATTGTTCTGGCTGTCTCGGTGTTCATTCCATCCTTTAATAAAAATAGTTTTTCATAAAAATGGAAAATGGTTGTACTAGGAACACCCGGAGGAACCATATCCCCTTCGCCCATCATAAACTCCGGTTCATACATCGTTCTCCCTCTGCTTCCTCCAAAAGCAAAGGCCCTGGCAATCCCCAGCGCTCCAATGGCATCCAATCGGTCCGCATCCTGAACGATTTTTCCCTCCAGCGTTTCCGGCGGATTGGTTCCATTTTTCCCAAAAGAGATACCTTTAATCACCGTAATAACGTTCTCTGCCCTATCGCCGTCTATCCCGCATTCTTTCAACATTTTACGGGCATTGGCGTAATCTCTCGTCTCAAATAGTTTGGTATCATCCACATCATGCAGAAGAGCAGCCAGCGCCACAACCTCCCTATCACACGTTTCTCCCCAAGCAATCCGCATGGCATTTTGATACACTCGCATGCTATGCCAAAAGTCATGTCCGGAATGCTCTCCTTTAAAAAGATCCAGTGGTATCCGGTCATCACTGTTTGTATTCATAAATTCGTATCCCAATTCTTCACAAAGTGTTCTGCCCAGTATACCAGAATCAGCTTCCCCACAAATATACACCACATGTCTCATCTATTTCCTCCCTGCCGCGCACTGCCCTATTTGCCTATCACAAACAGTCCGGCGCAATCCGAATATTTTTTGAATGTCAAATTCGGAATATATGTTTTCAGCTCTTCGTACACGAAATAGATTTCCTCATCGTCCCACTCATCACCAGCTTTGGCCTTACATTCGTTTAACTGTCTTCGCGTCTCAAATGCGACATCACCAATGTAAATCTTGCCTTCTTCCGTCAAAAGAGGAAGCAGTTCTCTAATAAAACGGATCTTCTGTTTATCACCCAAATGGTGCAGGGAATATGTGGCGATGATGGCGTCGTATTTCTTCTGTCTCAATTTCTCTGCCAGGCCCAGGGAAAAATCTCCCTGGTACAGCGCGGCATCCGGCATCTTTTTCCGGGCCAGTTCCAGCATTCGCCCGGAAAAATCCTGGCCATAGATGGTGCATCCCTGCTCATAAAGCTTTGCGGTCAACGTTCCCGTGCCGAAACCGATATCCAAAACCATTCTGCCGGAACCGGACAACACCAGCCCATAAATGGCATTTAAAATAGTTTTATATCCGGCGAAGGGATAGGTCCCATCTTCATCGGACAGGCCCACGCTCTTATCATAGCCATCGGCCCATAAATCGAAGCCTTTATTGTTTAACATAATTTCTCAGCTCCCCTTCCAAATACTCAGTTTCCTTTTATATACTTCAGTACAATCTCCCGATACAGCTTTCCTGTCCATTTTGCCAGGAACTTGGCCGCTGTCGGCCAGTCGTCCTCCTTGGCGATCCCCACGCCGGTGATCTCATAATAGATCTTGGACGATTTTTTATCTTCGCCCCGGTCCCATGTCAGGGAAACGCCAAGCGTCTGCTCGATGGCCTCCCGGCGGGCGGCAATGGAATCAAACAGCCTTTTGTTTATCTCCTCGCTGTCCGTTCGAATATAGACTTCCACCCTCACCGCATCCTGGTTGGCCACACAGCACAGCTGGACGCCTGCGATTCCAAAATATGTACTGATCCAATTGGCCTGTACCGGGTTGGCATATACGAATAAATGCTCGTTGGCATTGGCCTCTTTGAGTATGGGAAGGGCGTACGTCCAAAACTTTTTGCGGGTTTCCTTTATCGTCCCGGATCCCATCTCTTCCTGTTCTTCCTCATCGCGAAGATAAAAAACCAGATCCGAGGGATCCAGGTGATACAGGACAAACAGGCGCTTCAAAATGGAAAGCTTGGTCCAGGTGCTGGTATTGCGCTCCACATAGATTCCATGGTCGATTTCGACGGCGCTGCGCAGGTCTTCTTTTCTGTGGCTGACATAAACCGACAAGTCCACATTTTCATCCGTTTCATAAGCCAGACGGTTTAGGATGGATTTATCCTCTGTGTGGATCATGCGCACTACCCGCTCAAACATATCCTGCCAGTTGGTGACCGGCTGTTCCAATGTTTTATAGGCAAACCGGGCGATTTTTCTCCCCGTGGGATTGGCGTCATCATCCAGCGTACAGGTATCCATCTGCTTCTCTTTCGGATGAAATGCCGTCCTGGGATAGCTCCAGATTTCCAATGCCTTTTGTTTCAGCAGGCCATTCCGTTCCTCCAGCTCTTCTTCGTCCCATTTTTCTCTGGAGGCCAGCCACTGGTTCATGCGGATCCCGCTGTCCTTAAATCCGTGCTCCATATCCCGTTTTTCCATAAACGACGCGTTGCTGTACTTGGAATTGTAGGCGCTCAGCGTCAGATTCGCCATGCGGTGAATCCAGGTGCGGTGAATCCGCTCATACTCCTCTCCCAGGCTCTTGACCCATGCCGGAGTCAGATGCTGGGGCATGATATGCTCAATGGTATACTCTCCGTCATCGCAATGCCGGTATACATCCTTATCCTCCAGGGTACCGAAATTTTCAAACCGCTCCATGATGTACCGCTTATTTTTGGCATTCATCTGGTAGATCTGCTTCGTTCCAAAGGCCTCTGCGAACTCTTCATCATCCGGAAAACGGGCCCGGTCTTTTTTCGACAGCAGGGTATATTTCAGTTTTTCCAGATACTGTTCTTCCGTACCGTCACAGCGGAGGATTTCCTTGTGGAGGAGAAGAAAAATCTTATTCAGCTGATTGGTGGGCAGCTCGCAGATGGTGCGCCGAAGCAGATACGTTTCGGTCACCAAAAATACAGACACCAGATCCTCGGTGCCAAGCGTCCCCTTCTGATACAGGCGAAGCGCCTCCAGGAAAAACGGCCTTGTGACGGTGGTCTCCAGGCGATTCAGCCGGTAAATACAAAAACGCAGCCGTTTATCGGGGAATTCCCCCGTCAAAAGAATGCGGTACAGTCTGGCATAGAACAGCAGATCGGCCAGAAGGGACTCCATCTCCATGTCCCGCTCCTCCACATACGTTTTAAAAGTCCGATAAATTTTATTCAGCGCAGGCGTGGCCTGCTGCTTTACGCTCAGATAATCCCGAACAAACAGATCCACCTGGTAATTGGTAGATTGTTCAATTTTATTCCAGTATTTTTCATAGTATTCTTCCTGCTTTTTCGCGGGAAGTCCCATGAGGATATAGTTGCGGATTTTGTCCCCCTCCGACAAATCCAGCCCGGTGGAATTGAGGCTTTCGAAAATCAGCTGGGGATTGTCCTCCGGATCCAGCTTGATATGGATGATCTCCAGACTGCGGATGGCCTGAAACAGCTGATCGGGGGTGGGATCTTCCGGCACGATTTTTCCCTGCCGGATCAGATGATACATGGCGAGCATCAGCAGCGACACCGTGGTGAGCCTTTGCTGCCCGTCAATGATCTGGTATTCTTCCTGTTCGCCCTCCGGATTATAAACAGACACAATGCTGCCGAAAAAAATGGCTCTTTCTCTTGTTTTGTATCACTTTCTTCAGATCGTCATACAGCTGCTTGCAGTGCTCCGTCTTCCAGTCATAATTTCTCTGATATACCGGAATGACAAACCGCTTATCGGCGCCCTCCATGTATTTGATCAGCTTGGATTCGCTTCCCTTCATCGTATGCTCCCCCTTTACGCGTTTTTTCCGTGTTTCTCTATTTGCGCAAAATCTTCTCCATGGGTTTTCCCTTGGCCAGCTCATCCACCAGCTTATCCAAGCAGCGGATGTCCCGCATCAGCGGGTCTTCGATTTGCTCCACCCGTACGCCGCAGATGCTTCCCGTAATCCTTTCCCGATTGGGATGCATAGCCGGTGCGTTTCGAAAAAAATCCCCGTAGGTTATGTCGCTGTCCAGCATGTCCATAAGCTGCGAAGCCGAATATCCCGTCAGCCACGCCGTCACTTCCAGCACTTCCTGCCGGGATCGGTTTTTCCGCTCCGCCTTTTGAATCAAAAGGGGATATACTTTGGAAAAACGCATGGAAAATACTTTTTCATTGTCCATCGCTGTATTCCTCCTTTGCTGCTGCCTCCCCGGCACTGCCTATAATCCGTTCTTATATATATCATTGATCACGGCCTGGGCATGCTCCATTTCTTTTTTTCGGATGATCTGTTCCCGGTCGCTTAAGATGGCCAGCATCTCATCCACCACATCTTCCACACGCGGATGACTCATCCGATACAGATACCCCAGCATGCGGGTGGCCGTATAATCGGTATTCATGTGCTCATAGGCAATCTGCCTGCAGAGCGTTTCGGGATATCCCTTGCTTAAAAGCAGCCGATACAATTCTTCTGTTCTCTCCGATGCCATCCGTCTCACACCTGCACTTTCTCAAACCGATATTTCTGCTTGATCTCAGGATATTTTTCCCTGTCTACCTCACTCACGAACATATCATAGGGCCTGGCGCAGACCTGAAACGGCGCATACAGCGCCTGGTACACCACCAGCTTCTCCCCGGTTTCCGTGTGTTTTGCCACAGCCAGCACCTGATACAAATATTCCGATGTATCCTCGCGGACCCACTCCCGTTTAAAATGACGGACAATATCCCCCGGTCGGAACACACGCTGTCCTTCCTTATCCTTGGAGGAATCCTGCTCGGTGTCCAGCTCCATATACTCTTCCTTGTCCAGTGAGATGGGCACACCGGATTTTCCCATGATATGGACGCCTCCATACCAGGTCCCCTCTACGGTAAAAATATCTCCCACGGTGTATTCCGAACTGTATTCGTCATTCTTTTTGATAATCTTAATCCTGCTCATCGTATTCCTACTCCTTCCATTCAGAGGCGACAAACGCAAAGGTATTTCTGCAAAATTTTAAATTCATTGTAGATACTCGGAATCTTTTTGTCAAGTAAGCCGTATGGGCGTTTTGCTTTTTAGTTCAAAGTATTGACATCCGTTCCCTTCTATGCAATCATGGATTAAACAATACCGAAAACAACAAAAATCAATAGGCAGGTGAATTCTTTGGAACCAAGGGAAATGAAAGCGCCGTCGCATATCAAAATCCGCGGCGCGCGCGTGCATAATTTAAAAAATATTAATGTGGATATCCCGCTGCACAAAATCGTGGGAATCGCCGGAGTGTCCGGTTCGGGAAAATCTTCGCTGGCCCTGGGCATCCTCTATGCGGAAGGATCAAGGCGCTATCTGGAATCCCTCTCCACGTATACCAGGCGGCGGATGACACAGGCGGAAAAAGCCCAGGTGGATGAGGTCCTCTATGTCCCGGCCGCCCTCGCGCTGCGCCAGCGCCCCGGCGTGCCCGGGATACGCAGTACCTTCGGCACGGGAACCGAACTGTTAAACAGCCTGCGCCTCATGTATTCCAGGCTGGCCAGCCATCGGTGTCCCAACGGCCACTATGTCGCTCCTTCCCTGAATGTGGCCGCCGGGCTGGAACTGATCTGCCCCGTGTGCGGCGCCCGCTTTTTCGCCCCCGGAGCGGAGGAGCTGGCCTTCAACAGCCAGGGGGCCTGCAAGCGCTGCGACGGCACCGGAATCGTCCGCACAGTGGATGAATCCACACTGGTACCGGATGAATCCCTGACCATCGACGAGGGGGCCGTGGCCCCGTGGCAGACACTGATGTGGTCATTGATGAAGGATATTGCCCGGGAAATGGGGGTTCGCACCGATGTGCCCTTCAAAGATCTGACCAAAAAAGAACGGGATATCGTCTTCCACGGTCCCGCCGTCAAGAAACATATCATTTACCAAAACAAAACCAGCGGCGCAGCCGGAGACATGGATTTTACCTATTTCAATGCGACGTATACGGTGGAGAATGCCCTGTCCAAAGTGAAAGACGAAAAAGGCATGAAACGGGTGGAGAAATTCCTGCGCCAGGACCGATGTCCGGACTGCGGCGGCACAAGGCTTTCCGAAGCCGCCCGGGCGCCCCTGCTGCGGGGTATTTCCATCGACCGGGCCTGTGAGATGACCCTCTCTGACTTGTCCGTCTGGGTGGCCGGTGTGCCCCAGTCCCTGCCCGAAGAGATGCGCCCCATGGCGGAAAGCATCTGTGACTCCTTCCAGGGAGCCGCCAGGCGGCTGATGGATCTGGGACTTTCCTATCTGACCCTGGACCGCGCTGCATCCACCCTTTCCACCGGAGAACGGCAGCGGATGCAGCTGGCAAGGGCGGTGCGCAACCGAACCACCGGCGTGCTCTACGTGCTGGACGAGCCGTCCATCGGCCTCCATCCCTCCAACATGGAAGGGCTGACCGGCGTCATGCGCGATCTTCTGGCCGACGGCAATACAGTGGTTCTGGTGGATCACGACATCCATGTGCTGAAAGAAGCCGACTGGCTGATCGAACTGGGGCCGGAAGCCGGAGCCAACGGCGGCACCATCCTCGCCCAGGGAAGCATCGACGAGGTGACCAAAAATCCTGCCTCCAAAATCGCCGGATTCCTCACCGGGGAGACGGTGATCGATGTGGGAAACCATGTTCCGGCAAAGGAAATCTTTGATCTGGGCACCATCCATCTCTCCACTTCCGCCATCCATACGGTAATGCCCCTGGAGGTGGATATCCCCAAGGGACGGATGATCGCCGTCACCGGGGTATCCGGCTCCGGGAAAACCACCCTGATCCTGGAAAGTCTGATTCCCGCCCTGGAAGCCAGTATAAAGGGGACAAAGCTGCCCGCCCATGTGAAGTCAATATCGGCGGACGGCATCCGGCAGGTCAAGCTGATTGACGCCACGCCCATCGGCATCAATGTGCGCTCCACGGTGGCCACCTACGCCGATGTGCACGACGAGCTGCGCAAAGTGTACGCGCGCACGCCTGACGCCAAAGAAAACGGATACAAGGCGGGCGACTTTTCCTACAATACCGGGAAGCTTCGCTGTCCGGTCTGTGACGGAACCGGCACCATCAGCCTGGACATCCAATTTCTGCCGGATGTGGAAATTCCCTGCCCGGAGTGCGGCGGCTCCCGCTATTCCAAAGAGGCCGGTTTGATCCGGAGAGTTCCCAAAAAATCCGACACCGGCTATACCCTGCCGGAACTGATGGCGCAAAGCATCGACGAAGCGCTCACCGCATGCCGGGATCTTCCCAGTGTGGAGCGAAAGCTGCAGGTGCTCCATGACCTGGGACTGGGATATCTGACCCTGGGCGAGGAAACCCCCAGCCTGTCCGGCGGCGAGGCACAGCGGCTGAAGCTGGCCAGTGAGATGGGAAAAGGCCAATCCGATTCCGTATTCGTATTCGACGAGCCGACCATCGGCCTGCATCCGCTGGATGTGAAAACGCTGCTGCAGGTATTTCAGCACCTGATCGACAACGGCGCCACGGTGATTGTCATCGAACACGACCTGGATGTCATCCGAAATGCCGATTATATCATAGACATGGGGCCGGGCGGCGGCGCCGACGGCGGCCGGATCGTGGCCCAGGGCACGCCCGCAGAGATCTGCCGGTGCAAAGACAGCAAAACCGGCCTGTATTTGAAACGCTATCTGGGATGAACAAGTACGAAGCACCATGGAAAAGAAAGGCGGTGAGACCATGGAACAATTGAATCAAGAGCAGCTTGCTGCCGTCACTTCAACGGAAGGTTTTGTGCGGGTCATCGCAGGCGCCGGTTCCGGAAAAACCCGGGCGCTGACCCACCGGTTTGCTTTTTTGGTAAACGAGATGGGCATCCTGCCGGAAAACATCCTGTGCGTCACCTTTACCAACAAGGCAGCCAACGAGATGCGCCAGCGCATCCACAACCTGATCGGCGACAATGATACGGGATATATCAACACCTTTCACGGATTCTGCGTGTCCGTGCTGCAGGAGGACAGCCATGCCGTACAATATCCCAAAAGCTTTCTGGTCCTGGACAACAGCGATATCGACGCCATGCTGCGCATCATCTATGAAGAACGCGGCCTGACCCTGCGGGATCGGACATTTTCCGATGCCCGGAACATGATTGAGATCCAAAAGCTCTCCAAAAAGCCGGACTATTATCTGGATATGATCGGCATGTCCCTGGAGGCCCTGCACGAAAAATACCAAAATGCCAGGGAAAAAGACGAGATCATTTTCTACGGGTATCTGTATCAGGAAAAGAAGTGCTTCGGATTGGACTATAACGATCTGATCAAGTTCACTCTGTACACCTTCGCCCGGCATGCGGATATCCGCCTGAAATGGCAGAAGCGGCTGGAATATATTATGATTGACGAGTTTCAGGACATCGACGGCCTGCAGTATGAACTGATGGAGGTGCTGTGCGCCTACCATAAGAATCTGTTTATCGTCGGCGATCCCGACCAGACCATTTACACCTGGCGCGGCGCCAATGTAAACTATCTGCTGGAATTTGACCAGCATTTTCAGCCAGCCCAAACGATCCTGATGCTGAAAAACTACCGCTCGACGCCGCAGATCCTGGCGGCTGCCAACGCACTGATTGAAAAAAACCGGCACCGGATCAAAAAAGATCTGATCTCTGAATGTCCGGGCGGCCGAAAGCCGGTGCTTTACTTTGCCAAACATACGGAGGATGAGGCGGCTTGGATGGTGTCTCAAATCAAGGAATTGCATGAAAGCGGCGTAAACTACCGCCATATGGCCGTACTCTACCGCGCCCACTATGTGACGCGTCCGGTGGAGGAAGCTTTGCTGAAAGAAAAAATTCCCTACCATATTTACAGCGGTGTCCCGTTTTTCGGACGGGCAGAGATCAAAGACGCCCTCAGCTACCTTCGCATGACGATTTCCCAGGACGATCTCTCCTTCCGGCGCATCGTCAACCTTCCCAAGCGGAATATCGGCAGACGGCGCATGGCCTTTTTGGAAGAATATGCCGCGAAAAACAGCTGTACCCTCTATCACGCGCTGAAGCAAACCCTGGACGATGACATCTTCCGGGGAACCAAAGCCCAGCAGTTCGTCGATCTGATCGAGTCCTTCAGCACCGGTCATGAAGACGAGCGGATCTCCGATCTGTTTTCCGCCATTTTGGATGAGAGCGGCTACGAAACCATGCTCCGCACCGAAGGCTCCCAGGAACGGCTGGATAATCTGGCGGAACTGAAGCAGTCCATCCTGGAATACGAAACGACCTACGGGGAAGAGGCTACGGCGGCCCACTATCTCGCCCATGTGGCGCTGTTTACAAACAGCGATGCCGAGGACACATCGGATAAGGTGAAGCTGATGACCGTCCACGCCGCGAAAGGCCTGGAATTCCCCTATGTGCTCCTCTGCGGCATGAATGAAGGCGTCTTCCCCTCCAGAAAAATCAAAGACCTGTCCGGCATGGAAGAGGAACGGCGGCTGGCCTTTGTGGCTATGACCCGTGCGGAAAAAGGCTTGTATCTCTCCGGCGCAGAAGGGCGCAATTTTGACGGTTCTCCCCGCTATCCGTCCCGCTTCGTATTGGACATCGGCGCCGAACATCTGGAGTATGCAAAAAAGCCCAGCGATACCCTGATCACAGCGGCCCGATCCCATATCGCATACAGCGAACGCTGTCTGCCGGAAAATCAGAAGCATACACAGTTCTCCCAGGGGACGCGCGTCCGGCATGCTTACCTCGGCGAGGGAACCATCCTCTCCATTGATACGAGCAAAGGCGCTTACCTGGTACAGTTTGACTCCATACCCACGCCGAGGACCATCTCGTTTCGCGTAACGCTGACACTAATATAAATTTTACTTGACAAACATATATCGCAGTGCGATACTATTATATATAGCAGTGCGATATATATACACAGTAAAATTTTTAGAAAGGGCGTGAATGGGATGGATGCTCATATCCGAAAAGTGTATGTCCCCATGACGGAAACCAGCTTTTACATCCTGCTGTGCCTTCGGGAAGAATCCCACGGTTATAACATCGTCCGCAAGGTAGAAAAAGTGACGGATGGTGAAATCCGGATCAGCCCCGGAACGATGTATGGCAGTCTGTCCAAGATGGAAAAAGATGGTTTGATCCATTTTGTGAGGGAAGAGGAAAAGCGAAAAATTTATGTTATTTCCGATCTGGGCAGACAGGTTTTGGAACTGGAAATGAAACGAATCGAGCGATTGTACCGGACGATGATGGAGGTGCGCTGAAATGAAAGAAAAGAACGGAACGAAAACAGAACTGCGGATATTTACCATAGCGGATTGGGAGCGGGAGCAGGAATATCTCCGGAAACGGCACCGCGAAGGGTGGAAGTTTGTGCGGGTAGACCTGCCGGGTATTTACCACTTTTTGAAATGCCAGCCCGAGGATGTGGTTTACCAGCTGGACTATAACCCGGAAGGTCTGGCGCACAAGGAAGAGTATATACAAATGTTCAAAGACTGCGGATGGGAGTACATTCAGGAATTCGGCGGGTACAGTTATTTCTGCAAGCCGGTTTCTGAAATGAAGGGGAACGAGGAAATTTTTTGCGACAATGAATCCAGGCTGGATATGCTGCGCAGAATGTTCGCAGGCCGGTATCTGCCGATTTTCATCATCCTGATGCTGCTGATCCTGCCCAATCTGTACACACAGTTTCACAGCCCCGGCGCTGATACTCCCATCCTGCTGGCACTGTTTCTGATCCTGTTTGTCATCTACGCCGGGGTAACGGCATCGTTCGGCTATCATTACTGGAAATTGAAAAAACAGACGGGAAGGTAATGCAGCTACCCTTGGGTCACATTGTCCTGTAAGAATTACAGCAGCGCCTGTTCCTGTTCCAGGGGAAAGGTGCGGGGAATACGCAAATCCCATATCTGTTTCTCGATCTGCCGGATCACATGCATAAATGCTTCGTCGTCCTTTCCCGTCGGATCATCCAGTCCCCAGTTGACCACCTGTTTTCCGGGAATATTCGGGCATGCCACATTACATCCCATCGACACATAAATATCCGCTTCCGGGATATCCCGGAGCAGTTTGGAATACTGGTTTTGTTCCATGTCGATTCCGTATTCCTGCTTCATCAGCCTCACCGCATCGGGATTGATCTGCGGCTTAATCTCCGTTCCGGCAGAATAACAGTCATACCAATCGGATAGATATTTTTTCCCCAGTGCTTCTGCGATCTGACTTCTGCAGGAGTTATGGACACAGATAAATGCAATCTTCTTTTTCCTTTTACAAAATGGACAGCGTGCTCCGATGCACTGATTATTCTGACTGCTGTAGGAACAGCGTATCTTTGGCCGTTCCATAGGAATGCCCAGGTTTTCCTTTACAAAATCGACTGCCTGAAGGATCGAAAGATAAGAATCCCGCTTGCAGCACCGGGGACCTCCGATTTCCCCGATCGCGCCAAGCGCCCTGGCAGTCATCTTATGGGAAAGGCCAAAATTCTCGTTTCCCAAAGGTGTAGAACCAGTCACAATGGAGAGAAACATGCCCGTACTAAGCCCTGCACCACATGCTCCCCAGAATCCGCATGCTCCTCCCGGCACCGTCCTTCCCCTGCTGTTCATCTCGACCAGCGCCCTTTTAAGATCAAGATCCCCTCCGGAATTTTTGTAAGCTGTCAGAAGCGCCATTCCCACCATGATATGATGCTCCGGGCCATGCATATGGCAAAAAGGCTGGGCCATCATCTGATTGAGAATGATAACCGGGTTTCTGGATGTCTCCTCCATACACATCCCAATGAGACTGTCAATCCCCTGCATATGGCATTCCTTGCATACATAATGTCCGTTCACGCATCTGGTTTTGCTTAGTTCTTTTTTGTGACACAGTTCGCACTCCATTTCCATATCTTCCTTCAGATATTCCAGGGGCGCTTTACAGATCAGACATTCCTCGTTCATATATATCTTCCACCACTGTTCCGATTACCGGAACCCTTTCTTATTATTGTCAGAGCCGATGATAAAAGCCTTCCGTTCCATTTCTTTTTCCGGCGGCCGCTTCCGTACTTTGGCATTTTCCGCACCACCGGCATCCATTGCAGGAATGCCTCCGCTTACAGGACGCACACCGTTTTTGAATGGGATAATCCTCTGCTCATCGTTTCCACCTTTGATTCTGTTTTTTGTTCCATTTACCCATACGGTCTGCCACTGAAATAAAAGTAAGTATCTAAATTCCATGTAAGTATCTTACCTTTATGTGCGTTCTTGCCTTTTTTGGCATTCTTGCTACAATTATAATAGCAACTGCGGCAAGAGTCAATTTTGCGGCATGGAAAGGAGTTATCATTATGTTTAAAAATTTTGAAGTTAAACCTTATCTGTTCCCTATGCCGACCTACATGATCGGCACCTATAACGAAGATGACAGCGTCGATGTCATGATGATGGCGTGGGGAGGAATCTGCGCCGAAGATATGGTCGCCCTGAATCTGGAAGCGGAACATAAAACTGTGACAAATCTGGAGACCCGCAAGGCCTTTACCCTCGCGGTTCCAGGCACCGATACCCTGCGGGAATCGGATTTCTTTGGCATCGCCACCTCAAATAAGATGGTGGATAAATTTGAACGCAGCGGTCTTCATGCGATCAAGAGCGAAAACGTCGATGCGCCGATTATCACCGAATATCCCCTCACCCTGGAATGTGAGGTTGTGGAAATGCAGACGCAGCCGTATGGACTGCGTGTTCTCGGCAAAATCATCAACGTGGTTGCGGATGAGAAGGTATTGGACGAAAACGGAAAAATCGATGCCGGAAAGCTCCATGCATTCGCCTTTGATCAGATGCAGAATGGTTATTATGCGATTGGAGAAAAAATCGGCCAGGCATGGCACAGCGGAGCGGATTTGATGAAAAAATAGGGGTGTTGTTTCCAATGCTCCGAGATATCTCGGCAAGCACTTTTTACAGATTATAATCATTGGGACTTACAGGAATAATCCCTTGAGCAAAGAAAGCAGCGCACATGATACAGTTTAACCTTCTGAAAAGCGTAGGTATCAGACGCATCCATGTCCTGATACCTACGCTTTTCCGGCTCTGCCGATTGGTTTCAGGTTGCATATCTTCTCGTCCATATGTACCATCGCCGACACCATAACAGGCTATTTCCGCGATCTCGGAATTGTGGTAGAATAGAAGAAACAGAACGAAAAATCAGGATTTGCGGAAGGGGTACAATGCTTGAAAATGTACCATCTCAATTGAAAGATTTTTTCAAGCCGCTGCGGAAACTGCCAGCGGGGACGGAAGTAAAAACGATAAAACGTTTATAGAGCGGAGGTGTAGTTTTGAAAAGAGTTAAATGTTTGGGACGATACCCAAAGGGAGTCTTGCTTCTTATGATTGTTATGGTTCTGGTTTTTACCATACTCTATCCCATAACCATCGCTCGGGAGGGGTTCGAATACAAGAATGCCATCCTTATCCCCCATCAGGAAAATGGTAATACTATATATTCCGGCAAAATCCAAGGGAAGCAGGCCAGCTTTGCCGTGTATGCGGATAAAACAGTGGAATTCCAATATAATGGAAGAATCTACGGTCCCTATATCGCCAAAGAGGATCCAACTGCCATCCCAAAAGATAGTGAGGTGGGAGAATCTATGACTGGTGTTGAACTTCGCCATGGAGAGGAAATTCTCTTCCGTGGAGGCGTATTAGATCTGGGAGACTACCATTTGCTATACAGCGAGGACGGGAGCTTGGAAAATATCAATATTTCAGTGACAACAAGTGATGGAATTGTAATGGACGAAAATGGAAATGTAATTGATCCAATGGAGCCTTCTGTTTCCACCATACTTGATTTGATGGCTGGCCCTGAACTGACGCATAAAGGAGGATGGCCCGCATGGTTCGGTGGTGTGTTTGTCTGCATCGTCACAACAATTCTCATTCTGTTTGCCGATGAACTGTTCCGTTGGAATTTAGTCTTCCGGATTCGTAATGTAGATCAGGCAGAACCATCTGACTGGGAAATTGCAAGTCGGTATATCGCATGGACTGTGCTGCCGCTTATGGCAATGATAATCTTTATCAGAGGCCTTCAATGACATAAATTTTCATTGGACGTGAAGATCCAGATGCCGCCCGGTGATCCATTATAGACGCACAAAGCTGCCTGCCCTGCAACGGTTTTTTCTTCCCCCGTCGGGCGAGGCAGGATAGCTTGTGTATGTGGTTTATGCCAAACGATAATCAGATAAAATTCGTGCTGATTCTGGCTTCGTAAACGGGAACAGGAATTCCCTGTTCTTTCCCGGCGTTTTTGTTTTTCAGAAGCCACGCCATATTTTGTGCCAGCGTGCGCATGGTCTGCAAGCCTTCTTCGTCTTTGCGGACATCCTCCGGGGTGAAGCCGTGTACCTGATTCCAATATTGAGAGCCGACTACGGTCATATTGCAGATGGTGAAATACTTGTTCAAGCGGTCAAATGCTGCGCTGGCTCCGCCGCGGCGACAGGAAACCACCGCCGCGCCCAGCTTACCGGCCATCCGCCGTTCGCTGCAAAAGAACAGGCGGTCAAGGAAAGCGCAAAGCTGTCCGGTGGGGCCTGCATAATAAACCGGGGAGCCGACCACCATTCCATCGTATTCGTCCAGCTTTTCCAAAACCTCGTTCACCTTATCGTCAAAAACACAGCGCCCGGTCTGAAAGCATTTTCCGCAGGCGATACACCCGGCCACAGGTTTCTTACCGAGATAGAGGAGCTCCGACTCCACATCATTTTTTGCAAGGGTGTCGGCAATCTCGCAGAGCGCCGTATAGGTACAGCCCTTTTCGTTGGGACTGCCATTGGTTAATAAAATCTTGCTCATTCCTGTACCTCCTCGTGGGTGTGGTATAGCTTCGCCGTAATCCGCCAGCCCTCCGGCGTCTTGATAAACGTATGGTAATCCGTATAGGCAATTCGGGGCGCCGATCTGATTCTTGTTATGCGGGACGGTGACATCATTGAGACCGGTACCCACGAGGAACTTTTGAGTTGGGATTCTTTCTATTCCAAACTCTATCGGGCAAAATAGTGTATAATACGGGATGTAAGATACTTGAAAAATCAGGAGGCAATAGTATGTTTCGAGAAATGCGAAGAAAAAAACAGGCGCTGCCCAAAGAGGACTGCGCTGCCATCTTAAATCGGGGGACATCCGGTGTTCTCGCCCTTGCCGGTGATAACGATTATCCCTATGCTGTTCCCATCAGCTATGTTTATGACGGAGAAAAGCTCTATTTCCACTGTGCAAAAAGCGGCCATAAGCTGGACGCGATTTGCAGAAATCCAAAAGCCTCTTTCTGTGTCATAGATCAAGATCAGATTGTATCAGAGGAATATACCACCTATTTCAGAAGCGTAATTGTCTTTGGGAAAATTCGAATTTTGGAAGAGGACGGAGAAAAGCGGGCCGCTATTGAAAAACTGGCGCTGAAATACGCTCCTGATGATACGATGGAAAACCGACAAGAAGCCATCGAAAAAGAGTGGAAGCCTTTATGTACCCTGGAAATGATACCGGAGCATATTTCCGGGAAAGAAGCGATTGAACTGGCAAGACAACGAAAGTAAAACCAGAATAAATGCAAGAACAGCCCGCCCAGGACTTTTGATTGTGCAGTAGGCCTGCGTTACACAAAACGCAGGCCTTTTCTTTTTGCTGGTTGGAAGGAGGAAATCATGGGGCTGCGGCTGGTGCTGGCACAATTTGCTTGTTGGCGGGGTTTGATATATCTCCAGATCAGGGGGTTCAGCTCTTCCATGGTCATTTGTTTTGTATCATATCTGCCATACAGGAGTTCCTCCTTCATTCTCGCCCACATCGCCTTACAGCGGGCATTATCATGGCATCTGCCACCATCTCTGTTCATGCTTTGAATGCCGTTCCGAGCAGGAATTTCAGTAATATCCGTTACGCATTTCTCCAACGGTTTTTCGGCTGAGAAATCCCATTTCAAAGATGTACCGATATGGCAAAGGACGGGGTCTCGTCATCCACATGACCGTAATCATTCATAATCCTTGTCCACACTGCTCCAACCACTTTTCCACCGTAATCGGCAACTAAGCAGTGATCTCCCCTGCGTGTGCCAAATGCTTCGATATATATACGCAGCTCCGGCCGTTTTGTGATCTGACTTCTACAGGAACTACCGATTCATACAGAATTTTATTCCATTACCACACAAATGGAATCACCCTGTATTTCACCCGTTTTTTGTACGCCACATACCCTTCAAGCCCTTCCTCAAGCACTTTTTCCTCATTTCTGATTCTTTTGGCGATGATGGCAGGGTATACAAGAAAGACCACAAAGGAAACTGCGGAGCCCAGCACCAGAGGCATGGAGAGAAACAGGATGAGCGTAGCGCTGTACATGGGATGACGGACAACGCCATATACCCCCGTATCGATTACCTTCTGCCCCTGCTGGACTTCTACTGTCCGTGACAGATATGTATTCTCCCGCAATACCTCAGCGTAAAGCAAGTAGGAAAGCAGGAATAACACGGCTGCCCCCCAGGAAACCCAATCCGGTAACGGGAACCACTCAAATCGAAAGTCCAGTCCTGCCAAGAGAAAGCCAATCACAAACATCAGTCCACTTAGCTTGACCACAAGACATTGCTCCGTCTGCTGCTCCCTGACATGCAGGCGCTTTTTCAGCAGCTCGGGATTTTTAAGCATCATAACAATGCCCGCCAGGAACATGGGGATCAATAGAATAGCCATCAGCAACCAGCCCTTCCAAAAGGCAATCGTGCCTGCCGAGAGAAAGATCAACAATCCAATCAATATGGCGCCGGACAGGAATTTGACCACCGCCTGAAAAAATAAACTTTTTGACATACCGCTCCCTCCTACTGCCGTCTTTCAGAATACCAATACGGTCAGAATACAATCAGACAGTGTTTCCCGTGCAACGTGGATATCATGCATAGTGCAAAAGTAGAGAAAGCCGACTAAATAGAGCAGTGAAGCGCTACGGCCATAACACTTCTGAGTTTGTTTAAAAAGTGTGTAAATAAATTGTCTGATAATTCGACCATTGCCTGCTTGATTATCTTATGTTAAATCCTGGAAATGCCGACAAGATAAGGAATCCAGCCTTGGCTGACATTTTTGGGATTTGATATGATTTTGGACCAAAGGAACTCGTGTGCAGCGGAAGGCCGTTTCCCTTCCGGGATGTATAGGTCTTCGTACCAATCATTTTTTATCACGTTTTTTATTGATTAATCAGCCTGGGCATTATAGGATTGTTCCACGATTCCCATTACTTTATCGAGTTCGTCTTGATGTTCCATAAACACTTCCACATCACCATTCCCCCAGAGTCCTAAGCCAGTGATATCCCTGCAAATGCCATCGGGATCATTCACATCAGAAAATTTCATATTGATGGAGATGCGAAGCCGCTGCTTCTGGAATACAATATCAACAAAATTTGTATCAAGCTTATATGCCACGTACAATTTTTTATATTCTTTCTTTACCGCCGGAGATAAATTCATAATTCTCTTGTCCAGAGATTCGAATAACATCCTAGTGAAAGCATTCGTATCATACGTCTCCAAGCTGTACTTTTGTGTCGGCTTTGCTTCTGACTGATATGGGGCCAGCTCAGCGTCTGTCAGTTCCGGATATGGCCATATTTTCTCGGCCTTTTCGGCGAGTTTCTTCGCTCTCTCCTGTATATGTTCCTCATTCCATTCGGAAAAACAAATAACGTATTTATTCAACCTAAGTGCACTTTCTTTGAATCCGCCCGTCATATTCATTTTTTCCATGAATGGTCTGTCGCTCATTTCAGAATTGTATGCAGTCAGGGTCAGGTTTCCAATGGTATTGACATACTTCTTCTGAACCTCCCGCCAATTGCTGCCCAGGTCCTTTTGCCATTCCGCGGAAAGATTTTTGTTTTGAGGCATAATATGTTCAATTGTATAATTTTCGACAACGATCGGCGCCTTATTCTGGTAGTTTTCCAGGCGGCTGAGGATGTAATTTCTTGCACGCATATTATAAATGTCACGCGAAACAAAGGCCGCCGCAAATTTATCATCATCCGGAAACTCTTTATAGGTATCCTGTAATATAAAGAATGCCTTCACAGAATTCATATAATCATCTGGCCGAACAGCATTTTTGAATGTGGCAAATGTCTTATTCAGAGAATTCGTAGGAATGTCACAAATGCCGCGTCTGAGTACATAACTGATACACAGATTCAGGATTTCCTTAAGCTCTGCATCCGTTATCACGCCCTCCTTGCAATCGTTGTGTACTTTCATCAAAAATGGATAGGAAACTTCCATCCTAAGATCAACAATATCTTCATATCGCCTTTTTAAATCGATATCATGGCTTCTCTTGAATACAATATCCGTATAATACTTTGCAAATTTGAACAAGTCCTGACAAAGTTCACGGATGGTGCTGAATTCACAATTCAAATGATATCGTTTGAACTCCTCATATACACGGCCTTGTTTCGGTATCCGTGCGGTCTTCATGGTCAAATAATGCCGGAAGAAAGCATCCATCACCGTACTCTGTGTTTCATATACAAAAAGCTGCTCCATAGGACGCCATAGATGCTCATACACAAAACTCTGCTCCGATGGTTCTAAGCCCATGAGCACATAATTTCGGATCAAATCCGATTCGGATAATTCTTTTCCTGTAGAATTCAAACTTTCAAAAATCGCCTGTGCGTCATCCACTTCGCGATCCAATGTAATATTGACGATCTGCAGTTTACCGATTGAATTCCAGATTTCTGTAAGTGTAAGTTCCTTATCCGCAATCTTGCCAGCAAAAAATCTGTAATTATCCAACAGTCTGGATCTGGTATCCGGATGAATCGGCTTTCTTTCCACGAGACGGATAAGTATCTCCCGGTCTGTCTCCGTCAGCAAAATCTTGTATCGTTCGTCGCCGCTCTCATATTCATTTTTGAGGAGCATACCATCAATGCGGTGTGCATTGACCGAAGTATCCTCTGGATGATCCAGTACATAATCACGCAGTGCCAGCAGCAGTAAAGTCAGTGTGGTCATTCGCTGCTGACCATCGATAATCATATATTTCTGAACACCAGTAGGCATTGCCTGCTCCGCAATGTTTACAATGGAACCCACAAAATGTCCTGACTTACCCTTTTTCTGCATTGTGGCTATGTCATTCCAAAGGCGCTTGCACTGGTCCACATCCCAACTGTAAAATCTCTGGTAAACAGGGATAAGAAATTGTTTGTTTCCATTTAAAATCTCATATATATTTCCTTTTCGTGCGTCCATCCGCCACCTCCAATATGTGCCATGTCTACGGAATATTTCTGCGATTGTACCACATTCATTCTCTTATAAATTCCCAACCGCTGCCGCATCTGGTATTTTCGTGCAGCTGCCCTGCGTTTGATAGGATTATATCATGCGGCATGATTCAGTACAATCTTTTGCACGGGGATTTGGAATCGCAGTCATTCCCCGGAGGACAGATAGGTCTGCACCGTCTTCCGGACCGCTCCCGGTCCTTTAATTTCCCGGCAGAACATTTCCTCAATCCGTTCTCCGATTCCGGCAGCATACAGATCCATGCCGAAGATGGACGTTTCGGACAAAATCGGACGCAGTTTCTCTCCAACGCTGGCCGGATCCCCGAATGAAATCCCTTCCATCCGCTTCTGCAGTTCCGGAATCATGGGATCCGGCGCCAATGCAAAGGGGGTTCCCTCATCATCCACAGCCAGAAGATAGCGCAGCCATCCGGCCACCGCCAGGGGAATTCCAATCAGTTTTTTCGCATCCCCGTACCTGGAAACATAAGTCTTGATGGTTTCCCCGAAACGGATTCCCACCATCTGGGAAAGATCCACGCAAAGACGCTGTGTCGTATCCCCCAGATAGGGGTTGGGGAAACGCTCATTGAGTACTTCATCCAAAAATTTCTTCGGCGACAGGATTTTGGGATCGGGAGCTGCCTGCAGTCCCTCCCCATATCCCACCAGGCGGGCCAGAGCCAGCATATCCGGATCGTTCATTTCGTCGGAAAACAGTTCATATCCCATAAGGCAGCCATAGGGTCCCAATGCGGAATGGATGGGGTTCAAACAGGCCGTTACCTTCATGCGCTCCGATTGATTCACCGTATCCCGGTCTGTCATATAGACCCCGGCCTTCTCCAGGGGCGGCCTTCCATTGGGGAAACGGTCTTCCACCACCAGATATTGGGGGCCCTCCGCATTGACAAAGGGTGCAATGTATGTATGCTTTGCGGTGACAATGGGCATCATCCCTTCCACACCGGCGTCTTCCAGTTCCTTTGCCGTCCGCTCGCTGGGACGCGGGGTAATTTTATCAATCATGGTCCACGGAAAGCTCACCTGCGTTTCGTCGCTCAAATACGCAAGAAATCCTTCATCCGCATATCCCCTTTTGATCCATTCCTCAGCCACAGTACGAACCGCATCTCCCAGCTTTTCTCCGTTTTTGGAACAGTTGTCCATGGATACCAATGCAATCGGCCATTTTCCGCTGCGATAGCGTTCCAGCAGCATGGCGGCAGTCACTGCCATGGCGCTCACCGCCCTCTGCGGACCATTTTCCATATCGTTCTGCACCATTTCTGTATAGGTGCCATCGGTCTTCGTCAGTCCGTATCCTTTTTCCGTGATGGTGAAGGATACCATCTGCAGACCGGGATCACAGAAAATTTCTTTCAGGCGTTCCCAGGACTCCGGCTCGTCCCATTTGGCTTTCACCGCCTCCGCCATGGAGCCCAAAACCCGGCGCTCTTCGGTGCCGTCCCCGTGGAGAATGACTCCCAGAGCCAGATTGTCATGGGGACTAAAAATCCGGTCCACGATCTCATAGTCAAAGGTTTCGCCACAGATAATTCCCCGATCCATGGCTCCCTGGCGAATCAGCTGGTCTGCGATTCCTCCCATAAAAATACGAAAAATATTTCCGATTCCCAAATGAAGCCACACCGGCGCCTTCCGTGTCCGATCGCTCACTTCCTGAACGTCATAATCGGGAAGAGCAATATTTTCCGCCTCCCAGTCCTTTCTCTGCTTCAAGCCTTCTGCCGTTAATCTCATTCTTTCCTCCATTTCCGGATCCCTGCAGATCCTCTGTTATCTTTTTCCTGTCTTTCCAACTCTTTTCCGGAGAAATACGGTCCTTCGTAAATCATTGTACCAGTTTATGGGCGTTCCGATCAAGATAAAACATCAGGATCATTTCTTCATTTAATTGATGAAACTCCTTCTGTATTATGCTATAATGAGTCGGATTTTGGGAATTGGAGGATAAAAAATGCTGCTCAAAACTGATCGATTGCTGATAAGAGAACTTACTCCGGACGATTGGAAATTCATGCAAAAAATAGCTGCCGATTTTCGGAGATCCAAATACGACATGCCGCTGCCCATTGCAGAGGCTGAAATCATCGCACTGACCAAACAATTTGCCGAAACGCAGATGTTCTATTTGGTTTTGCTCCATGAGACGGGAATTGGATATATCTGTTTTCACGAAGATAACGGGAATTACGACTTGGGTTATTGCTTTCACTCCGATTACCAGGGCAAGGGATATGCCTTTGAGAGCTGCGGCGCGATAATAAACCACATTGCCAATGAGCGAAATGTAAAGGCCTTTACTGCCGGAACTGCACTGGAAAACCGGCCCTCCCGCAAACTACTGGAAAGGCTTGGATTTACACTTCAAAAAACCGAGTGCCTTTCATTTCAGAAAGACATAAACGGCAATGATATCTCCTTTGAAGGAGGGATTTTTGTAAAACAGGCAGGAATTTTTCCTGTCGGTGAACGTTCCGAATGATGACTATCCTTGGGGGGATGATGATTTATGGAATGCATTCGGCGCGGTTTTTCCCCGATGCGGTCATGGAACGGCCGATATAGGAAACCTATAAATGAAAAAATTTAAATTTGACCAGGAGGGTGATACCATGTCTGATTGGAATCCAGAAAAATATTTATTGTTTAAAAATCAACGTACGCAGCCCGCATTGGACCTTGCAAACCGCGTGCGGAGCTGCCAGGCAAAGACAGTTGTGGATATCGGCTGCGGCCCCGGCAACAGCACGGCTGTTTTGAAAGATGTGTTCCCGCATGCCAAAATATTGGGGATCGATAATTCCGCCAATATGATCAGCAAAGCAAAGGCACAGCATAGCGGCCTTGATTTTCAGGTATGCAGCGCAGAGGATCTGACCGGAAGCTACGATCTTTTGTTTTCCAACGCCTGCCTGCAATGGATCCCCAACCATGAAACTCTGATTCCTCAGCTCATGGGAAAACTAACGGAACATGGCGTGCTGACGGTACAAATGCCGATGAATTGGAATGAGCCGCTGTTTCGTATCATCAAGGCAGTGGCAGCGAAACCCAAATGGGATTTTAAAAACGTCTGTTTTGAAAGGAACGACACGCTTTCTCCCGAAGCGTATTTCGATATTCTGTCCGCCTGCTCCGGCAGCTTTGAGATATGGGAAACGGTGTACTATCACGCAATGCCGTCCCATGAGCATTTGATTGAGTGGGTACGCGGTACAAGGCTCCGCCCCTATCTGGACGTATTAAACGAAGAACAGAAGGTGGAATTTGAGCAGGAAATCCTGTCCATGGTACGGGATGCTTATCCCTTCACCGCAAGCGGCGAAGTGGTTCTGGAATTCCGGCGGTTTTTCTTTTTTGGTATATTCAATATATTTCTGTCCCCACTCCTGCAGTGCCTCGATGACAGGCCGGAACTCTTTTCCGATTGGGGTTAACGAATACTCTACCTTCAGAGGTACCGTCTCATATTGTTTTCGTTCTACCAACCCATTCTCTATCAGCGTTTTTAACTGAACGGATAAGGTTGCGTGGGTCATTTTAGACATACGGCGCTGAAGCTCATTGAAACGAACGGGGCCATCCTCCAGGTAATGCAGAATCAAAACCGCCCTCTTTCCGGAAATCAGACTCTGTGCGGTAGCATAAGGGCATTTCCCGAATCGTTCTTCCATTGTCGTGTCCGTCTCGAATAATTGCTTCATCCTCAATCCCTCTCGTATAATAAGTTTATAGTTAATATTATACATCAAATTCTTCTTTTAAATCTAACATTCCGCGAATTTCCACATGCCCGTTTTCGAGATAAAACATTCCCATTTCCCATCCGTTTTTGTCGTATAAACTCATAATCTGCGGCATGGCGGCGCGTACCTTCTCCAAAAGGGCCTCATCCTTTACGATTTTTACGACACCATCATAACGCATAAATTCCTGGCCGGATACGGCGAGTACTTCTACCCTCGGATTCTTTGTAAGCTGCGCATATACATTCTTAAATGTTCCGCATCCAAAGTAAAGTTTATCCCCATCCAGCAGATGGAACCCAAAAGGACGTCCCTTGGGCTGGTCCCCGTCCGTGGTCAAAAAGTAAAATGTCTTTGCGTCATCTAAAAATTTGTTTACCTTTTCAATATTCGTCATACCTGCATCCTCCTTATGGTAAGTCACATTTTCGAACCACTTTAATTGTATGACCTCTATCCCATTCCCGCAAGTACGATTATTTTCCATACCTGGTATCCTGAAAGATTCCGGCAGCCCAAATACTCACTCACAATCCATTCTCTCAATCTTAAAAATAACCGGTCTTGTTCCGTCAGAACAGCAGGCGATCATTGTGTTTTCTTCCTTCATCCATCCCCGCATGATGGAACCGCCCTGTAAGCCTGTATAGATATATCTGGCGATGGCGTCCCATGCTTCTGAGCAAAACGGAACGCCCTTTGTTCCGCAATGCGCAGTGCCCAGCGACTGCAGACAACCCTCGTCCGGCTGACCGGATTTCACAAGCGTTCCCTCGCCGCAATGCCAGGAATCATCCCGCTCGTCATTTCTGCAAAAAATAAATTCATCTCCAACATAGTAACACGGACATTTTCCGCTGTTTGGAACAGCGCAATACTCCTGCTGCAATTCCGGGTATAACTTTTTATCAAGAACGGTAACTTTAACTTTATGCTGCATCTTATTTCCTCCATTTTTTACTTTCTCAAATAGAAACGTTCCTCATTTTATGCTACAATACTATAAACATTCGGAATCCACAGATTTACTGTGTAAATCGTTACTTCCTCATGTTTAGCGGGTCCCAAGGCAAAATACCTTATCATGCAAGCATGAACGGTATTTTACCTTTTGACCCTGGCATCTAAATTATTCTGAGAGCGAGGTGATCGATATGTTGGTTCCGCGATATTATTTTGCGGATGACTTCTGCGCATTTTACCAATATTTTCTTTCTCAGCCCCATACCGAACGTACATTTCAAAAAGGAGACTATCTCTGGAAACCGGGACAGCCCTATGACCGCATCCAGTACTATGTATCCGGCGCATCCGTCCATTTCTCCGATCATGAAAGCGGACATCGCAAGATCATCAGCTTTCACGGTCCGGGAACCATTTTGCCCGGTTATCATACAACCGATTTCCGCATTGAGCTTTCGCTGAGTACAACTGCTCTCTCCAATATAAAGGTATTGGAGTTTACCATCCCACAGTTTAAGGCAATGTTTGAGTCGAACGCGGCACTGGCTGAGAACGTAGTCAACTGGTACTCGAAGTACGTAAACCGTTTCCTCTTTGAAACAATCCATCAGGAGTTCAATTCGTCACAGGTGAAGCTCTGCAACCTTCTATATCTGCTGACCATGAATCAACCGGCTAACTCCGGGTTGACCATTGAAATGACACAGGAAAATATTGCGGACCTTCTCGGTATGAGCCGTGTGCAAATCACACGGGAAGTGACTGACCTGCGCAGCAAGGGGATTTTGGCCACTGCCCGCGGCAGATTGACAGTCACAGACATTCGGGCGTTGGCGTCTCTTTGCACAGAAGAAACAATGTAGCATTCTCAGACTGCACTTCCTATTGTACGCAATCCGCCTTGCAGCATCTGCTTCTGATGAAGCACAGCAGAACATTCCTGCATATTTTCCGCCCTCTGAAAATACAAAAATCTCACAGATCTCATCCTACGATTGGAATAAAATCTGTGAGATTTTTCGATGCAGCAGGAGCCATGCTGACTCCCACTATTGCAATCTGTTTATTTTAGCGTAAGTATGACCCAGAATCGCATCAAAGCCGAGTGCCTGATATATATCTTATTAACAGCAATTTGTACCGTTCATTTCCACTCTCATACTCGCTTTTCAAAACACATGATCAATTCGACGGGCATTAATCGTGATGTTATCCGAATTTTTATTGCATACTCACGCAGAGCAATCAGTTCTTCGTTTTCGTAAAGGTCTTTGGATTCCATATACTGTTTTCGTTGCTCAAGAGGCACACAGTCTCAACTTGTTCTTCATTGTCCAAACTGATACTCATATCTTCCTCAATGATCGGCAGCTTAAATTTGATGGATTTCAGCCACTGGCCATTGGGCTGGCGCTCCGGGTAAATCTGAATTTCAGAAATCAGCGTCTCCATCAATTGCCGCCGCTCCACATCGTTCATCACGCCGTACAGCTTCTCAAAATAGATCAGCACTTTATAAATATTGTCGCCGGTCAGTTTCTCTGCCTCAATGGCCTGTTTTTTGGCCCTGGCCGCAATCAGCAGCGATTCTGTATCTTCAATCTTATCATACATCCTGTAAAGGCGGTCATCAAGATCAGCCTTGCGCCGCACATAGTGCCGGTCATCCGGGTCGAGAGAGTCAATTTCCTCCGCCAGCTTTGATTTGATGGAATAGTGCTGGCGAAGCTGCTTTTCGTAATTTGCAATCTCCTGGTCAATGGCGGCAGTATCCACCTTCATGTTGATCTTTTCCTGCATCATGGCTGCAAATTTCGGATTACTCACCAGCTTTACAATGACTTCCGCCACGGCATCGTCCAGCAGTTCTTCCCGGATCTGCTTCTTGTAATCGCATTTATGCCCACGAATCATAGAGCGATGTTTACAGCCGTAATAATAAAAATCCTTGTACTTGGTGCCGTCCGCTTTATGCTTGATACTTTTATTCCCATACATTCCGGCCCCGCAGACTGGGCACTTCACAATGCCGGACAGCAGATGTACATGTTCGTCCTTCCCGTGGTTGACGTGTTCGTATTTCTTGGCCTGTGCCAGCAGCTTCACCTGTGCCGCTTGCCAGACTTCTTCCGAAACAATGGGCTCATGCAGCCCATCGGCCAGCAGGTAGTTGTCCTGCTCCACCAGCTTATACTCGTTCCTTGTGCCGCGCACTTTTTCCGTTTTGCGGCGTCCATAGGCAATCTTGCCGCAGTACACCGGATTTTTCAGAATCAGTCGGATCAGGTGTGCGTCAAACAGGGG
>DVJD01000013.1 GCA_018710785.1 Candidatus Fimimorpha excrementavium | reverse complement strand
AAAATCTTAGTACCGCTACGTTTTTCACGGAGCGAGAGCGCCCCGACAGGAAAAAGGTTCGCTCTCTCCGGCCGTCCGGGTTCTCACTTTAAAACTTCTATTCCTTCCAATGAGTTTCGCAATCGCCTATTCACGTACCTCTTTAACAGTTATCTGAATCATATCATTTTATTTTTTATATTAACATTCATTTTTTATTCAAATATATTTCATATTTTACTCACCTTCCTTTCATTTCTTATACAAAACATATATTTTTTTGAATAACATTTGTTTTTTATATCACTCTTTCACATTATTTTTCTGATTCTTTATAAAATTATTAATTATTTGCATAAAAAGGCAGATAGACGTACGCTGCCATCATACCTCTATCTGCCCTATTCCTAAACTTGCTTTTTTTCCAACTGCATCCCCTTGGGAAAGAAGACGCAGATCACCAATCGGTTCCCTTCATAGTCTTCATCTTCCATAATAAAGCGATTTTCGGACAAGATTATACGATTCCTCTCCTTTTTGCCTCTGTCATTTTTTATCCGTATCCTCTTTTTCTTCCGCCACTGCATCTGTGACGGCGCCGATCACGGCTTCGGAAATCATATCCTTTTTCGCTGTCTGTGCCGCATCTTCGGACGCGGATGTCTTCGCGTCATCCGGTTCTGTATCCTCTTCCCCGCTTTGTCCGTCCAGCCCGGTGATATGGATGTTTCGGTTTACCTTGGCGTCATACGTATCGGCCCGCATGATTTCTCCCAGATCAATGCCGGTGGCATCCTTCATGGACTCAAACATGCGCTTCATCACCAGCGGCACATTGGAAGCCACTGCATCCATACCGCTGCTCTCTCCGCCTCCGATGATCGTAATCTTATCGATCTGTGCCAGCGGTTCTGCGATTTTACCGGCCACCTCGGGCAGTACTTTGATCATCATTTCCGCCAGAGCCGCTTTATTGTAACGCTGGTACGCATCGGCCTTCCGCTCCATACCTTCCGCTTCCGCAAGGGCCTGGGCGCGGATGGCGTCGGCCTGGGCCTGGCCTTTGGCGCGGATACCTTCCGCTTCCTGCTCCATGGCAAAACGCTGCGCCTCTGCCTCTGCCTTTTTTGCCTCTGCCTCTTTCACGGCTTCATACGTTTCCGCTTCCGCATTTTTCTGTCTCTCATAAAGGTCGGCCTCCGCCTTCTGCTGGGCCGCGTACTTCTGGGCCTCTGCCTTTTTCTTTACTTCTGCTTCCAGCGTCTTCTCCGTCACTTCCACCTCTCTGGCGCGAAGTTCCACTTCCCTCTCCTGCTTGGCGATGTCGGCATTGGCTGCCGTCACTTCGATGACTTTTCTCTGCTCTTCTTCCTGGATGCGGTAAGCCGCGTCTGCCGCCGCTTTCTTGATATCCGACTGGGTTTTCAGCTCTGCCACCTGGATGGCCAGATCATTGTTCTTTTTGGCGATTTCCGTCTCCGCCATGACACGCTCATCGTTTGCCTCTTTGTTTGCTCTGGCCTGGGCGATCTTGATTTCTTTTTCCGAATTGGCCCTGGCGATGGCTGCCGCCTTTTTAATCTTGACAATATTGTCAATACCCAGGTTTTCAATGACATCATTTTCATCCACAAAATTCTGGACGTTGAAGCTGATGATATCCAGTCCCATGGCAGCCAGATCCGGCTCCGCATTTTCCTTGACCAGCTCCGCAAACTTCTGCCGGTTGGACACCATATCCTCCAGGCGCATGCGGCCCACGATCTCACGCATATTGCCTTCCAGCACTTCCCTGGCCACCTGCGCGATGTAGGTACTGTCCCGGTTCAGAAAGTTCTCCGAAGCCAGCTTCATTTTCTCCGGATCACTGCCCACCTTTACATTGACGGCAGCATCCACCTGAATATTGATGTAATCCGCCGTGGGCACTGCATCGCTCGTCTTCACATCGATGGCCACCAGTTTTAAACTGATCTTATCCAGCCGCTCCAGAAACGGAATCTTAATTCCGGCTTTTCCAACCAGAACCTTCTGCTTTCGCTTCAGACCGGATATGATAAATGCCGTATCCGGCGGAGCCTTCACGTAGCCTGAAGCCAAAATCGCCAGAACGACAATGGCTGCCACGACGCCGATGATAATCCCCATATTTTCCATGATCAGTTCCATAACCTTCATTCCTCCTCCCATTTTTCGGTGAAAAATCTGCTTCGGCCATTCAGTCATCCATACGCAGCAGCGCGCTGCGGCGAACCGCTGGCCGAATCCTTTTTTTTCATGATAGCATTTGCCAGCAAAAAAAGCAATTAAAAATGTTTTTGCAAAGATATTCTGTGTCCATTTCCTTATTTTTTGACATTTTATCGCAGAAACGAAAAAAGAGCGCTGAAAAAGTCACACAGCCGCAGAAAATGAATCCTGCCGTCTGACTTTTTCAGCACTCCTTTTTTCATCACAATTTCGTCGATCAGCCTAGCGCCGCTCATGGAATCCGGCTGGTCTCCACTGCAATCGATACAGTTCGCTTTTGCTGCGGATTGCCGGTATCCCAAACAAGCAGCTGCGTCTGATTCCATTGTTTCACATATTCATTTTCTTCGCTGCCGACACAGGTGATTTCCACCTTCCACCTGCTGTCCTCCGGATTCTCCCACTCTGTATTTTCAAAATTTTCATGACTGTACACAACCACATCGACCGCCCAGTTCGTCATGCCGTACAGGCCGCAGATATACAGTCCATCTCCGATTTCTGTCACCTCTCTGGACAGAAACACCGTTTCTCCCGATCCGTCCGGTATCGCTTCATACAAAATTCCCCGTTCCGATGCTTTGGCGTCATCCCAGGGCTCGGAAAATTGGCTGACCACATCACAGAGGTGCAGCGCTTTGGACTTTGTCAGATTTTGATACAAAAACCAATAAGGCTGAATCAGATACCAGACCAAAACCAGAGCCAGAGCCGCAACGCCTCCCGCAGTTAAGAAAATCCATCGTTTTCGGTGCTTTTTCATTTGACGATCCATGGCCCTTCCCCCCTCATACATAAATCTGCAAATCCCCCGACATACTGATAGAATGCCATCTGCACCGTATCTCTTACAGCTGCAGATTTCCCTCTATCCCTTCAAACTCCACGACTCTGGTTTCCCTGTTTTTCAGCGCTATGGTCACCAGGCCGTAACCGCCGCACTGTTCGGGATCCGTATAGGTGACGGAAGCGATGGGAAACAATTCCTCCTGGGAAAAGTCCTCCAGGCTTTCCTTGGTAATTACCTGAGAGATCAAAACATAGGGTTCATAGCCGTACTGTTTTTCTCTCGTCAGCGATGCATAGATGACCAGGGAGCGCTCGGAATCCGGGTTGGTGCCCTGGCTTGGCATCACATGGATAGAATCCCAGCCGTCATAAATGGTCATGGCCAGCTGTTTTTCCTTTCCTGTGGCATCGTGCCCTTTCAGAATGATGGCCCTGGCCTTTCCTTCGCTCTTTTCTATGATCTCTGTTCCGTTATCTGCAAATCCATAGGCGCCCAGGGTCATCTGGATCGGACGGCGGTGCAGTCTCAGCTTATCCGCGCGGATCAGCCCGTATGCTACCGGAAAATCAGCCAGATTGATGGCCTGGGTCCAGTGGCACTGCCTGTTTTCCCGGTATCCGAAAAACTGTCTGCGGTACAAAACGCCGTCTTTTTCTCCATGCCAGAAGGTCACATTCGCCCTGGAAATCTCACCGGAGGTCAGATCCTTCAGCACATACTGCTGAGATTCCATCTCCCCGGCAGGCACTGCCCCCTGCACATTCGCATTCGGCATGCTGATTCCATTCGACGTGACGATTCCATTCGGCGTGACGATTCCGTTCGGCGTGACGATTCCGTTCGGCGTGCCGATCCCGCTCGGCGTGCCGATCCCGCTCGGCATAGCCTCCCACGGATACTTGGTATTGAAGCTTAATTTGGAGTAATTCCACATGCCATGGATATCCTCCACGGCCCGAACGATTTTTCCGGTACGCAGAATCGTCTCCCCATTGGCCCCATGGTTGGTAAAACAGAGTGCCGGTCCGTTTAATGTGGTCTCCTTTACTTCCCCGTTCTTTAAGGTCTCCCAGGAACCGTTGTTTTCTTTCGCCGTCCAGAACGGATGATCCTCTGGCAGATGCAGGCACAGAAATGCCTTTCCCAGCCAGAACGGAGACTCCGCGCAGGAATATCCCTGTACCAGCGGCGCAAACTGTCCGTAAAAGCCCAGTGTCGGCACGCCTTTATACAAAAAGTCTTCCCTGGATAAAAACTGCATCAGAGAGCCGGAAGAAATCCTTCTGGCCAGTCCCGGATCGGCAGTGGAATGGCGAAGCAGCATATTTCCGTCAAAGGCGCTGGTGGCTGCGTTTCGGTAAATATTGCTGCGGCCCCACATGTTGGTGAATCCGTCCCGGTCAAAGAAATCCCCATAGGTTTCCATCAGTTGATTGGAATGCTCCTCAAATTTTTGAGCCACATACGGCGCATGTTCGTATCCGTACCAGAGATTCCAGATGGGAGAATAAACATTAAAGGCCCAGCAGGAATAATAATCAAAGGCGTGTCCGTCCCGATACCAGCCATCCCCCGCATAATAGTTGAGAATCGCCTGGGCATGATCCATCATAATCTCATGGTCGATGGGATAGCCTTCCATATTCAGAAACGCCATGTCCAGCATGTTGAACAATCTCCAGTTTTGAGGCACTGTGTTGGCTCTGGCATAGCTGTCCAAAAGAGCGGCGATCGTGTCCTTTTCCTCCTTGGTGTAGGTATCCCATATCTCTTTCTTCGATACCCAAAGGCCGATCACCAGCGCGCAGGTCTCCACCGTCTGCTGGAAACTGCGGAACGGATCGTCTGTACCGGATATGCGTACCTGATCCTCATACGTTCCCACATAGATTTCATCTCCCCTAGTGCACACCCGAAGAATCTGATTCTTATAATAATCCCGCACCGAATATCCGTTCAATTTCAAATCCGGTTTGATGGAAATCAGCGACGCGCCGATGAAGAAGGAACGGGTCAGACCCTCGAAAATCTCCGCTTTTTTCTGGGACTCCTGCACGCCTTTGGGCGCCTTCAGATGGGGGTAGGTAATCTCCGTCTCCTTTCTCGGCATCACCACCGGATCCTCAAAGGACGCAATATTTCCAAACACGCCTCCCAGCAGATATTCCCCAGCCTCGATCCAGCTTTCCCTGGTCAGGCCCGTATAGGGGCTTAATTCAAAATCCAATGTCTTTGGCTGAAATACCATGGTTTCATCTCCTTTTCTTTGTATTTTATTTTAATCACAGCCCTATGTGCTGCTTCGTGCCGCTTGATTGATTTCCCGTGTTCGCATCTGTGTTCCCGTATATTGATATCTTACCATCTCTCCGGTCGTCCGGATTTCCATTTTGTTCACAATTTATTTACTCATTCGTTTGTCCTTAACAGCAGAACGAACCATAATAAGTTTACATAGCGTGAACTTTTTTTGATTGTTCACGCAAATTATGTTATAGTATCTTCATACAGAAACTTGTCCCTAACCAAAGAACTGCTTCACGGCTTGAAAAAATGATCGGAAGCGCTGCAAAGGAAAGATTAGAAAGGAAGTGTTCGTATGCCATTCCCCAAGAAACGTATCCATACCATACAGGATATTTACAACCTCCCTGATGGTCAGCGCGGCGAATTGATCGACGGAGACCTGTACATGATGGCGCCGCCCAGCCGGATTCATCAGAAACTGGTTCATCAGCTTGACCGCCTGATTGGAAACTATATCGCCGATAAACAGGGTTCCTGTGAAGTCTATCCAGCCCCATTCGCTGTTTTTCTGAACAGAGACGACAAAAACTATGTGGAGCCGGATATCAGCGTGATTTGCGACAAAAATAAGCTGTCTGACCGGGGCTGTGAGGGCGCTCCGGACTGGGTCATTGAAATCGTTTCCCCCAGCAGTCACCGCATGGATTACCAGATCAAACTGTTTAAATATCGGACTGCCGGGGTAAGGGAATACTGGGTGGTTAATCCATCGACGAAAATAGTTATGGTGTATGGATTTGAAGAAGATGCACATTCCGGTCAGTTTCGCTTTGATCAGACCATACAATCCAATATTTATCATGACTTTGAAATTATTATGAATGATTTATTGAAATGAATGGTGTTATCTCAGGCTTCTATGTCAAAAGATGGGCTTCCAGCCATCTTGCCACGCCGTCTTCTTCATTGGTACCGGTAATGTCGTCGGCCGCCTGTTTCACTTCATCCAGCGCATTTTCCATGGCCACACCGATTCCGCAGTGACGAATCATTTCCATATCCACCCGGTCATCGCCGAAGGCTGCCATATCGCTCACCGCGATACCGGTCTGTTGGCTGATCGCCCGGACCGCATTCCATTTGGACGCCGCTTCTTTTGTGAACTGGTACCAGTCTCCGTCGGAAAATTTGGTCCATACGCAGCCGGTGACGCTTCCTGCGATGGTTTCGGCCTCTTCCGGCCGCTTCAGTTCGATGCAGATCTTTAGGGCCTCTTCCTGAAAATCCGTATAATCGGTGCAGCACACCTCTCCCCAATCAGGCGCAATCAGATGCGGGTCTGTTTTATAATTCCAAAACGAACGATCGGCAGTATCCACCGTCACTTCACAGGTATGGTTCGTGACCCGGAATCCGGTCTCGATGATGGTTTTCGTCTCTTCCCTGGTAAATCCGCAGCTGGAGATCACCGTCTCTCCCATGGTCACCCACGCGCCGTTGCTGGAAATCAGGATATCCGGTTGGATCAGCTCCGTATGCGCTTTGGCATTTCTCTCCGCCCGCGCGGTCGCCACCGCGATTTGGATTCCCTTCGCTCTGCATCGTTCCAGAACCGATCTCGTATACGCGGAAATGGTTTTGTCCCTGCGAAGCAGGGTCCCGTCCAAATCCAATATCAGCAGCCGAATCATGGTCCGTCCCTCCTTACTTTGCCTCTGGCGTGTTATAATAAAATTCCGTCCATTGTCCCCGATAACAGAAACATGGCATGGAAGGATGCGGCTCGCCCGGCAGCGTTTTGTCTCTCAAAGCCTCTGCGTCCCGAAGATTTTTTTCGATATAGCCCGCATCGATGGGGCAGGTATGATGACACGGCAGAATGGTTTCGATCTCATCCTTCCTTTCCAGAAGCTTTTTCTGACTTTCTATGTACAGATCCAGATTTCTGTGGCTGCCGAACATGTAAATCGGTCCGTCCTTCTGCACGGAATCTCCCGGCAGCAGCAGCTTTTTCTCCCTGTCCAAAAAGGCCACACTGCCATAGGTATGCCCCGGAATCTCGATCACTTCCAGCCGGTATCCGCCGCAGGAAAACATATCCCCCTCCTTCAGCGGATGCAGCGTGATATTGCCCGAAACCAGATGCCAATCCTTCGGATGCATAAAGCATTCGCCAAACGCCTTCAGGCCTCCGGTGTGGTCCCTGTCTCCATGGGTCATGATCACCCGAACCGGCAGGCTCGTCACCGACCGAACCGCCTCCATGACATGGCCGTCCTCAAATCCCGTATCCACCAAAAGCGCGTCTTGCTCTCCCACTATGAGAAATTGTCTGACACGTCCATCGTCCAGAATATAAAAACCATTCATAAATTCATTGACTGCTGTCATCCCTGCACCATCCTCCCAACTAATTTCTATTTTCTTCGTTCCATGACTGTCCATAAATCGAATCTGCCTGCTCCGGGCTCTCGATATCCTCATACTTTTCTGCCTCTTCACGAAAATCATTCATCAGAGCGGAAATCCGCTTTCCATTTTTTCCTCCCCATAAGTATCCCCCTCATCTTTTCTCTCTGCTGTATCCGCCCTCATGATTCTTTTTCTCTTTACACCAGCTCAACTGCTGTTTCGATGGTTTTCTCTTCAAACGAGGATTTTTGCCGACATGATCCAAACTTCTCTAGTAGGGACTGTGAAATCAGTTATGCCGATTTCACAGCTCTCACTCTTTGTTTCATTATATCATTCTTTTCCCAAAAAGAATAGAAACAGAATAGAAAACCGATATTCCCAATCGAGACAGGAAACGTTCTTGATTGAACGAAACTTTTTTTGCTTCCCGGATCAAACTATGTTATATTAATAACATAATACTAGAATCAAGCGGTTAAAAATCCTCCTGCAAGCCTGCTTGCAGGAGGATTTTAAATCAATAATCGTTCAGAAAGGAAGTGTACTATGCCATTACCCAAAGAACATATCCATACCATACAGGATATTTATAATCTTCCTGACGGCCAGCGTGCCGAACTGATCGACGGGGATATGTATATGATGGCTCCGCCCAGCCGGATACATCAGCGTATATCCACTCGCCTTGTCAGCGTAATCGATCACTATATTACTGGTAAGCACGGAGAGTGCGAAGTCTATGCTGCGCCTTTTGCTGTGTTTTTGAACAAAGATGATAAAAACTATGTGGAGCCGGATATCAGCGTGATTTGCGATAAAAATAAACTTTCCGACAGGGGTTGTGAAGGCGCTCCAGACTGGATCATCGAAATCGTTTCTCCCAGCAGTCACCGCATGGATTACCAAGTGAAATTGTTTAAATACCGAACCGCCGGTGTTCGGGAATACTGGGTGATCAATCCATCGACGGAAACCGTTATGGTGTACGGGTTTGAAAATGATGCGAATTCCGGCCAGTTCCGCTTTGATCAGCCGATACCATCCACCATCTATGATGATTTTCGTATTGTCATGGGTGATTTGATGAAATAATGTTTATTGCATAAGAAATCGGGGCCTTCCTTTTTTGCAAGGAAAGCCCCGATTCAGGGAGAAGTAATATAGATAAACAAATATTGTCAATACACGTAATTCATTTCATCCGACAGGCGCCAAAGCCGATCAAAGGATCCGCTTTGTCCGGGAAATTAATTTCCCTGAAATTAGTTTCCGTAATAAGCCTTCAGATACATTTCCTTAATCTCGCTCATCAGCGGATATCTCGGATTTGCCCCTGTACACTGATCGTCGAAGGCATCTTCCACCATCTGATCCAGGGTATCCAGGAAATATTTTTCATCAATGCCATAGTCTTTGATGGTCTTCTTGATGCCCACAGCCGCCTTCAGCTCTTCGATCTTCTCGATGAGCTTCTGTACGCATTCCGCGTCATCCTTTCCTGTGATTCCGCAGAAGCGGGCGCACTCTGCGTAGCGGGCGCGGGTATGCGGATATTCATACTGCGGGAAGGTTCCCATCTTTCTCGGGCACTCTTCTGCGTTGTAAGCCACAACCAGGCTGATTAAGAGCGCATTGGCCACGCCGTGGGGCAGGTGATGATAAGCGCCCAGTTTGTGAGCCATGGAATGGCAGACACCCAGGAATGCATTGGCAAACGCCATACCTGCCATACAGGAGGCATCGGCCATCTTGTTTCTCGCTTCCACATTAGTTCCATCGTTGTATGCGGTCGGAAGATAATCGAATACATTCTTCATTGCCTTCAGGGCAAGGCCGTCGGTGTAATCCGTAGCCATCAAAGAAGCGTAGGCTTCCAGCGCATGGGTCAGAACATCCACGCCGGATGCGGAAGTCAGTCCCTTGGGCTGGCTCATCATATTGTCCGTATCGACGATGGCCATATTCGGCATCAGCTGGTAATCAGCCAGCGGATACTTGGTTCCCGTTTCCTGATCGGTGATAACCGCAAACGGCGTCACCTCGGAGCCGGTACCGGAGGATGTGGGAACAGCGACAAAATAGGCCTTCTCGCCCATCTTCGGGAATGTATAAACCCTCTTTCTGATATCCATAAAGCGCATGGCCATATCCTGGAAATCCACTTCCGGATGTTCATACATTACCCACATGATCTTTGCGGCATCCATGGCAGAACCGCCGCCCATGGCGATGATCACATCCGGCTGAAATGCGGTCATGGCTTTTGCGCCTTCCTGTGCATTGGCAAGGGTCGGATCCGGCTGTACATTGGAAAATACCGTATGTGTGATTCCCATTTCATCCAGACGATCGGTGATCACTTTTGTATATCCGTTCATATACAGGAAGGAGTCTGTTACGATGAACGCTCTCTTCTTGTTCATGACATCTTTCAGTTCTCTCAATGCCACTGGCAGACAGCCTTTCTTAAAGTAAACCTTTTCCGGTGCACGGAACCACAGCATATTTTCTCTCCTCTCTGCCACCGTCTTAATGTTCAACAGATGCTTCACGCCCACGTTTTCAGAAACCGAGTTTCCTCCCCAGGAACCGCATCCCAGCGTCAGAGACGGAGCCAGCTTAAAGTTATACAAATCACCGATACCGCCCTGTGCGGATGGTGTATTTACCAGAATACGGCAGGTTTTCATGGCTGCTGCATGCTTTTCCATCTTTTCTTTTTCGTTGACATTGATATACAGGGAAGAGGTATGGCCATATCCGCCGTCTTCCACCAGGCGCTCTGCCTTTTCCAGAGCCTCATCAAAGGTCTTTGCCTTATACATGGCCAGAACCGGAGACAGCTTTTCATGGGCAAATTCTTCGGAGATATCGACGGATTCCACTTCACCGATCAGTACCTTCGTATCTTCCGGTACGGAAACACCGGCCAATGCGGCGATGGTATGCGCGCTCTGTCCTACGATCTTGGCATTTAACGCGCCGTTGATGATGATGGTCTTTCTCACTTTATCCAGCTCATCACCCTTTAAGAAATAACATCCGCGTACTTCAAATTCTTTCTTAACCGCTTCATAAATCGGTTCCAGTACTGTCACAGACTGCTCGGAGGCACAAATCATACCATTATCAAAGGTCTTGGAATGGATAATGGAGGATACCGCCATCTTAATATCAGCGGTTTCGTCAATGATAACCGGTGTGTTTCCCGGTCCCACGCCCAATGCCGGCTTTCCGGAAGAATAAGCGGCCTTTACCATACCCGGTCCGCCCGTGGCCAGGATAATGTCGGCATCCCGCATAACCTCATTGGTCAGTTCCAGAGACGGACTATCGATCCATCCGATCAGGCCCTTCGGTGCGCCTGCTGCTTCTGCGGCTTCCTTTACCACCTTTGCCGCTTCAATCGTACACGCTTTTGCGCGGGGATGCGGGCTGATGATGATGGCATTTCTGGTTTTCAATGCCAGAAGACACTTGAAAATCGCGGTGGAGGTCGGGTTTGTCGTCGGGATAACTGCCGCGATCAAACCGATGGGTTCTGCGATCTTCTTAATACCAAATTCTTTATCTTCTTCAATCACACCGCATGTCTTGGTATCTCTATAAGCATTGTAAATATATTCGGCTGCATAATGATTCTTAATTACTTTGTCTTCCACAACGCCCATGCCAGTTTCCTTCACTGCCATCTTAGCCAGCGGAATTCTCTTCTGGTTTGCGGCCGTTGCTGCTGCAAGGAAAATTTTATCGACCTGTTCCTGTGTAAATGTTGCAAATTCTTTCTGAGCGGTTCTGATTTCGTTCATTCTGATCTGTAATGCTTCTACACTGTCAACAATCTGTGGGGATACTACTTCCTTTGCCTTTGCCATTTGATTTTCTCCTTTACTTTTCGCTCCGTCTGCTGCTCTTTTACGGCAGACGGTATTGACCTGATCAGACAATCCTTCTGTGAATGGATTCCGCATCTTCTGCGCGGCGGCTCTATGCCATTTCCTTTCCAAAAGATTGTGGTTAATTTAACGACAATCTCATTATATGATATCGTTAAAATTATGTCAATATCTTTTTTTCAATTATTTTATATTCTTTTTAAGGGACAAAAACGTACGTCTCCCTCCATTCTCCTTTGAACGAAACCCCTATATAGCTCCGTAGATTGTTATTTTTTTATCATTTTATTTTATACTGTCGAATTTATTCCGAGCAGTTTCTTGTGCATTTTGCACAGAACCGCAGTCCATGTTTTTGTATGAATTATTGCGTGTTAATTTGCATTATTGTCAGACTTTTTATTTATAGAAGAGGGGACCTTGACGCAGCAGCCGAAAAAGACGTTTGAAAAAGATGGTGGATCCGTTTTCCGGGCTTATCACCAAAAAAACACCCCTTAAGCAGATTTGGTTATTTTCCTTGTCTGCTTAAGGGGTATCCCGTCACGCATCTTTTGCGCTTCTTTTCTCTTTTCCCTGATTATTCTTTTTCCATTTTCAATCCGACATCTTTTCACACTGGATCGCAATCTCCAGAACTTCTTTTTCTTCCTCGCTTAATACACTGAGCGGTTCTCCATGTATGATTTCCTTCATATAATTGTAGCATCCATCCTGGGTATGCATACAGTTTAAAACGAACCCACTGTTTTCTCCGTCCAGCAGCGCTATGGAAAAACTCAGCTTGCCGGCCATTCCCCGGAAGGAATCATACTTCAGCAGGCCGATTTTTTGGTAAGAGGCCTTAATCTTCTTTTTCATGTCAATAATTGCGTCAATATTGTTTTTGCACTGCTGTTTTACCTTCTTATTATCTTCCACAACCTTGATCAATATTTCTTCCAAAGACTTGCTGTTCCGCCCCTCCATAAACGCTTCATAAGACCGCTGAATCTTGGCATATTTAAACATCAGCATAATTACCATAATCAAAAGCGCCAAAACGATAATTCCCAATGCGATGATAATAAATCCGGGATCTATACCAATATCATTCAAAAAAGAGTTCATATTCTTATCCTCCTGTTATTTTCTTTTCCCTCTTTTGTCTTTTCCCATTACAGCTGTTTTGCCGGAACAATCAGACATCTCATTCTATGTATTGAGTCCATAAAAAATGCTGATTTTTCTTCCGTTTCACTTTTTCGCAATCCCTGCCCTCTTTTTATCCTGACATAGAATAACTTTATCATTATATTCAAAGACTCATTATTAGAATCTCTCAAATCCATTTTTTTATTGAATGGAAGTAAAGGCAAAATTGGCGAATCATGTAAGTCAGACATTTGTAATATTGTCTTTGTATATACCCATAATTTCCATAATTCGCTCCAGATCATCGGAAGAATAATATTCGATTTCGATCTTTCCTTTATCTTCATCTTTTCTCTGAATATGTACTTTCGTCCCAATCATTTCCTTCATACGGTCTTCTATCGTATGATACAGTGTTTCATTTCCCAACACTTTTTTCTCTTTCGGAGCTTTTGGTGATAATAATTGCTTTACAAAATTTTCGGTCTCCCTTACACTCAGACGCTCATCTACGATTTTTTCCGCCGCCAAAATCTGCTGCTCTCTGTCATCCAACGCCAGCAGAACCTTTGCATGGCCCGTAGTGATCAGTCCTTCGATTAACATGGTCTGTACTTTGCTGTCCAGCCGCAAAAGCCGAAGGGAGTTTGTGATGACTGTTCTGCTTTTTGACACCCTCTCCGCCACTTCTTCCTGCTTTAAATGAAATTCTTTCAGCAATCTCTGATATGCCATGGCTTCTTCAATGGGATTCAGATCCTCTCTCTGCAGATTTTCCACCAGAGATATTTCCGCAATTTCCCGTTCCGAGTATGCCTTCACAAGCACAGGCACTTCTTTCAGCCCCGCCATCTTTGCCGCTCTCCAGCGCCGCTCACCGGCCACGATTTCATAATATCCATCCTTTTTTCTCACAATCAATGGCTGAATGACACCATACAATTTGATGGATTCTGCCAGTTCTGCCAGGGAGTCTTCTTCAAACTGTTTTCTGGGCTGATCTCTATTGGGTTCGATCTGACTGATTTTCATCATGATCTCTGTTTGGGAATCCTTCGCCTCTTTCTTTTCTGCCGTCTTTTTTCTCCCTGATATCACTTCTGCTTCTTTCTGAAAATCCCCTCCTATGAGAGAATCCAATCCTTTTCCAAGACCTCCTATTTTAGCCATTATTCATCATCCTCCCCTCTGTGTATCACTTCTTCCGCCAGAAGCCGGTAAGCCTCCGCTCCCGCAGATTTGGTATCATATAAGTTAATCGGCAGTCCATGGCTGGGGGCCTCCGCCAGACGAACATTTCTCGGAATAATTGTCTTATATATCTTCTGTTTCAGAGTGTCTTTTACATTTTCCACCACCTGGAGAGACAGATTTGTTCTCGCATCATACATGGTAAATACCACGCCCTCCATGACCAATTCCGGATTCAATCTTTGCTTTACCAGATTAATCGTATGCATCAGCTGGCTCAATCCTTCCAGGGCATAATACTCGCACTGGATCGGAACCAGAACCGTATCGGCCGTCGTCATGGCATTTACCGTCAGCATATTCAGAGACGGCGGACAATCAATAATAATATAATCATATTTTTCTTTCACTGTATCAATCTGCTTTTTTAAGATGTATTCCTTTTCCGGAATACCAATCAATTCAATTTCAGCTCCCGACAGATTCACATTGGACGGAATCAAATCCAGATTTTCAATTGCATTTTCTATAATACTCTGTTCCAGGGTACAGGCCCCTATCAGCAGCTGGTACACCGTATTATCCACTCCGTTTTTATCCACGCCCAAACCGCTTGTCGTATTGCCCTGCGGATCCATATCAACGGTCAACACTCTCTGCCCCACTTCCGCCAGGCAGGCAGATAAATTAATCGCAGTAGTCGTCTTCCCAACTCCGCCTTTTTGATTTGCAATGGCAATAATTCTTCCCATTTAACCATACACCTCTTTCTTCTGTTCCCTGTCGCTAACCACATTTCACCGACTCAAGTCAGGCGAATCACTTATCTATGTACATTTGGCGGCTTTCCAAGGTTCTCATTGTCTTGACGAACGTCACCTGGGTTTCAGTATAACATTATTTATTTCTTTTTTCCACCTCAAAATGTTCCACGTGGAACATTTTAAGATTTTTTTAAGAAAATAATTTCACCAATGCTGTCGGCGGCATGCTATACAGCAATTCCAGGGCCATGCATTTTCTATTTACTTCAATACCTGTTCGTGGCCAAAGAAGGGTTTCACGGTTTCTGAGACAGTTTTTTCTATTTCTCTTCTTCACAATAGAAACGTAGGCTTTCCGATTCAGTGAAAAGCTGACTTCTCGTTTTCAAGATGTTCCACGTGGAACATCTCCGATTATTTGCCGCACATATTTCTGTGTTTCACAGTTGACTTTTTCCATCATTCCCCCCATATGTTCCACGTGGAACATTTTTGCCATTTTCTCTCTGTTTGTTCCACGTGGAACATCTTCTGTCGTTCTCCTTCACAATTTAGTAAAATTGTATTTTCATGCATTTTTTCCGGAACAGACATTTTCTTTCATATCCTCTCTGTTTTTCAACTTTAAGGCATAATACAACATTCCTTATCAACCAAATTTTGCAGTCTTCATAACACTGAAACCAATCGGCACACATACCTTGCATACTTCCAACGCATCCCACTGAGTGAAAGTTAGATATACTCAGATACCTTACCAGGACAAACGCATGAATGAACAATCTGTGAACCGGACGCCAGGCTTTACCATTCTCATCGCTCTCACCAATTCTTCTATTTCCGAAAAACATTCTCCGGCCGTCCGGATTTCCATTTTGTTCACAATTTATTTACTCATGCGTTTGTCCTGATACTTTCCATTCTTCCATAGACAACCATTCTTTCCATATGATATAATGAATATCAGTAAACACGATGACTGCCAATCTCTGACCACGGGATTATAGGATTGACAGCATTATTTATGGCAATCATTTAAGCAAGAAGGGAAAATACAGTTTTTTTCAAAAGCTGTTTTATAAGAATAGCTGCAAAAATAGCAGAAATAGATTGTTGCATTTTATCAGTACAGGAGGTATGAAATCCATGAAACTGAAAGAAAAAATTTTGTCTGCATTCACATTGACAGTCGCCACTGCTGCTGCCATTTCAGCCATTAATAAAATTATTTTTGCAAAAGCAGAATCTCATAATCTGTCATCAGGTTTTCCGACTGACCTTTCTCTCACATACCATTGGCGTTTTGGCCAGATTCGCTATCAAACATGCGGAAGCGGACGTCCCATTTTACTGATTCATTCCATTGATCCCTGCATGAGCAGCTATGAGTGGAAGAAAATCATAAAACCCTTATCCCAAAATCATACGGTCTATGCCATGGATTTGATTGGATGTGGTTTTTCAGAAAAACCAGGATTTTTATATACCAATTTCTTATATGTCCAGTTAATCAATGATTTTGTAAAAGACATCATCGGAAGGAGAACCGATGTCATCTGTTCCGGTAATTCCTCTTCCGTTATTCTGATGGCCTGCCGAAATAACGACGCCCTGTTTGATCAGATTACCATGCTGAATCCGGAACCCATCAGTGAAACTCTGCAGATTCCATCTTCTCAGAGCAAATTGATGCGTTATTTTTATAACCTGCCGGTCATCGGAACACTCGGATACAATATTGCATTCTCCAAACGGATGCTGGAAGAACGCTTTTTGAAAGAATATGCTTCCTTTTCCAATGTCCGTCTTTCCAGTGATGATCTGGAGCATTTTTATCATAACGCGCACATCGGAGGATATAACTGCAAAATGCTTTATGCTTCTCTCCGGGGAAAGTACATGAACATCAATATTTCCAATGCCCTGCGGGATGTTAACAACAGCATACTTCTGGTGGGCGGAGACCGTGTAAATAATATGGAAGAAACACTGCACGAATATCAGGAGATGAATCCGTCTGTTGAAACTTGTATTTTAAAGAATACCGGTTCCCTGATCGCCTTGGAATCGCCGGAAAAACTGATGAAAATCCTGATTTCTTAATAAACCGGCGACATATGCAAACGAATTTCCAATGGTCTGTTTATGATATACGATACCTTCTTATTAAAAAAAGGGGGTGCTGCAAAATTCGCATAGTCACAGAAAAATAATCCTGCTGTTTGACTTTTGAAATACCAATCTGGTTGAATGTACGATGTAAGCGGACAGTCAGACAGATTTGTATTTCAATGGGCAAACGGCTGATTATTTTTCCGTACGGTGCGAATTTTGCAGCACCCCCTTTTTGCTCGTATCCGATTACTTCAGCGGTTCTTTGGAGGGCAGACCTGCTTTCCTCGGATATTTTTTTGATGTTTTCTTTTTCTTCCTTATAAATATCAGACTTCGGCCGATATCAGAATCTGGAAGCCGGAAGGATTCGATTTTTTCTTTTTCTCCTCCCAGGATGCGGATTGCTTTTTCTGCCTGCTTCAACTCCTCTTCCATTTCACCCGATTTATAGGATATAAAACAGCCGCCTACTTTGACGAAGGGCACGCCATACTCGGACAGCGTGGACAAATTGGCGACGGCCCTGGAAACACAGTAATCAAAATGTTCTCTATATTCCGCCTTTTTTGCCATATCCTCCGCCCTTCCATGAACGGCTTCGATCTTTTCCAAATGAAGTGCGTCCATGACTTCCTTTAAAAACTGAACCCGTTTGTTCAAAGAATCCAGCAGCACTATTTCTGCATCCGGACAGGCGATCTTTAAAGGAATTCCCGGAAAGCCGGCGCCGGTGCCCACATCGATCACCTTTTTTCCCTTCAGATCCGCATAGCGAAGCAGCATCATACTGTCAATAAAATGCTTCTGCACCACATCTTCAAATGCGGTGATGGCCGTCAGATTCATTACCTTATTCTTTTCCACCAACATCTGATAATACGTTTCCAGCTGATGAATCTGCCCCTCCTCCAAATGGATTCCGGCCTGTATCAGTTCCTGTTCCAGATAGCGGATGCGCTCCTCTTTTTCCGCAAAACGCTCCATGGCATTCATTCCTCCCTTCAGGATAGCATGTTTTTTTCTCAGCCCTGTCTGATCTTTGTCTGCTATTCTTCTTTTCCCTTCGTTTCCTTGTGTCTTCCCCGCTCCAAATAAATGAGAAGTACCGAAATGTCCGCCGGCGATACACCCGAAATACGGGAAGCCTGTCCGATGGACGCAGGCTTAATCTGATTTAACTTCTGCACCGCCTCGATACGAAGACTCGGTACGTTGGAGTAATCGAATTCCGGGTCCAGCTTTTTCTTTTCCAGCTTCTTAAACTGCTCCACCTGGCTCATCTGCCGTTTGATATAGCCCTCATACTTAATTTCTATATTGACCTGCTCTCTCACACCCCATGAAAGCTCCGGTCTCTTTTCATCCAGCGACTCCAAATCCTCGTAATTCAGTTCCGGACGCCGTATCAATTCCGCCAGCGTCGTTCCCGATTTCAATGGTGTGCTTCCATGCGCCTGCAGGATTTCATTGACTTCCTTTGTTCCTCCGATGGTTGTATGCTCCAGACGATGGATTTCCTCCCGAATGGCCTCTTTCTTTTTCAAAAGGTTCTGGTAGCGTTCCTCATCAATTAAACCAATTTCATGTCCGATTTCTGTCAGACGGAGATCCGCATTGTCCTGTCTCAAAATCAAACGATACTCCGCGCGGGAAGTCATCATACGGTATGGTTCATGGGTTTCCTTCGTCACCAGATCATCAATCAGCACTCCAATGTATGCCTGGGAACGGTCCAAAACCAGTTCTTCTCTTCCCAGCACATGCATGGCAGCATTGATCCCGGCCACCAATCCCTGAGCGGCCGCTTCCTCATAGCCGGAACTTCCGTTGAACTGTCCTCCGCTGTAAAGTCCTTTTATTTTCTTAAATTCAAGAGTTGATTTCAATTGATTAGGATTAATGCAATCATATTCAATGGCATATGCGTTTCTCACAATTTTTACATGCTCCAGCCCGGCCACCGTCCGGTACATGGCATACTGGACATCTTCCGGAAGAGAACTGGACATGCCGCCCA
>DVJD01000012.1 GCA_018710785.1 Candidatus Fimimorpha excrementavium | reverse complement strand
TGAAATACAAATCTGTCTGACTGTCCGCTTATATCGTACATTCAACCAGATTTGTATTTCAAAAGTCAAACAGCAGGATTATTTTTCTGTGACTATGCGAATTTTGCAACACCCTCTTCGTCTTAATCTCCATTTTCAAGCGTTAGCGACGGGACATACCATAAAAGCAATTTGCGACGCTCCGGCACAAATTGCCGTGTGATCTAACAAAGAATCAAAATCCGGCTTTCCCTTCGGCTTAAATGAATCTTCCACTCTCCCGCAGACGCATCCAAAGACACGCCCCCGCAGGCTGAGGCTGCCTTGTCCTCTGTCGGGCAGTCTGTCAGACACCATGTCTTGCCTTCCCAGGCATCCCAAACTTCCGCAGCTGCTCCGTGCGCCAGGTGCAGCGTCACATCCAGATCGTCTTCTCCTTCATTGACCAGAATCATGAAATCCACGCCGTCTTTTTTCAGGTACGTGCACCGAAGGTCTTCGGATATCGGTGAAAACCGGTAATCCAGGCTGACAAGGGTTTCTGCTTTCTTGCCTTCCATGTCGCTTTCCCAGAACAATACACGGCCGCCTGCCTGCTCAAACTGTTCCAGAATCCCTCTGGAACGGTCCGAAATGGCTCCATCTGTGATCACCAGCTCATATCTCTGCTGTTCAATCAGCAGACATCCCTCTTCCATGCGGCAGGAAGGAAGCAGCTCCTCCTCCAGATAATTGAATTCGATCTGATGTTCAAAGAGCGGTTTTGCCATCTCCCAGGACAGTTTTTCCCTTTGGCACAATACAGCCGCCTTCGCCTGGTTGACCGAATCGGTCAAAAGGCTGCACATCCGTTTCATATAATCCGTCACCTGGCGGTATTCCTCCCAGAAGCCGCAGTGCATGCCCACTTCCGGCGGACGCTCCTCTCTTCTCTTATCCCGGAGGGAATAGTAAAACGCATGGGGATAAACCAGATTGACGCCTCTGACAAACAGCCAATCCAGATACCATTTCATATCCTCTTTGGTAAACCGGTATGGATCATCCGGCGCGCCGCAGCACCCGAAGCATTCATTTCCATTCCGCCTCTTTCCCCGGTGTCTCGCCGAATCGGAACTGCATTTTCCCATGGTACTGTGCTCTCCGCAGATGGCCTTGCCATCTTCCGGAGCCACAAACCGCCAGACAATATCCTGGCACGGAATGTCAAAGTACTGCAGATAGCCGATATCCGTGCTCTTTTCCGGGTGGCCGGTCATGGCAATGGAGTGCGCCTTGCACCAATCCGAAATCTGCTTGTAATACGCCCTGGACATCTGCTCATACACAGCGCTCTCATACCGTTTTCTTGCCCCATCGCCCTCGGCATTGTCCTTTTCGGCGAAGAGCCAGTACAAATCCTCTTCTGTGCCGCCTTGCTTTTTTAATTCCTCCAGGAAGCCCTTTGTCCAAGGAATCATCCCCTTCTTCGAACATCTGCCCAGAATATTGGGCTCATCGGTGAACATGCCAATGACGGTCGTTCCGAAATATTCGTTCAGCTGCTGATAGTATGCTTCATGGGTCAGTCGGATGAAGCACGCCACCGCTTCCGGATTCAGCAGATCTGTACTGGCCGGAGCATGGGCCTCCCCGTCATCCTCACCGTAGTGAACCCCGCGGATGGTTCCGCCGGAAAACGCTTCATAGAAGTAATACATTTTCCCATCATGGGCCGCTTCTGCCACCAGCGTCTCTCCCGGATTCCCTTCCCTTTCTGCCCTCATAAGCAGCCCCCTGGAAGCAAACTCCCCATTCTCCTGAACCACCTTGCCATGGCAGGAGCCGGACGGATACATGGCTTCGTCATACAAAACGACTTTCATATTCCACTGCGCTGCCCGCTCCACCGCGTGGCGCACATAGTGAAAATATTCCTCTGTCAGATAACCGATGGATTCCGGCAGTCCCAGACGCGGATGAATTACAAATCCATCCACTCCCTTGTCCTTGAATTCCCGCATCTGCCGGTCCAGCTCCTCCTCCGACAGTTCATCATTCCAAAACCAAAACGGAATGGGAGAAAATTCTTCCGATGGGTGCAGAAATTCCTGTTTTAAATCAGTCAGCATAGTCATACCTCGCGTTTTTCCAATGGTTAAAATGGCTCCTGCGGATATCCCGGAGCAGCCATTTTTCTTCTGATGTTATCTTATTCTACTAAATGCGTTTTTCTTTGTCAACAAAATCAGGTCTTTCTACACCACATCACTTCCAAACGGCATCAGCGCCAGCTTGGCCAATTTGAAATGCTGCAGTCCAAAGGGGATCCCGATGACGGTGATGCAGAGCAGGCATCCCGTCACGACAGACCCCAGAGCCAGCCAAATGCCGGATACCACCAGCCAGATGATATTCAGCAGAAACGAACCGACTCCGCCGCCGTATACGATCTCTTTTCCGAATGGAAAAAATGCCAGTTTGGCAAATTTAAAACACTGCAGTCCCACCGGAATTCCCACGATGGTAATGCACCACAAAACACCGGCCAGACACCATCCCAGTCCCGACAGGCAGCCGCCAAAAACAAACCAAAGAACATTACCCAAACAGCCCATACCTCTTCCTCCCAACATTCTTCAAAATCATTTCCCTGCACTCCGGATCTGCTCCGGTATCTTTATCATACGGCATAATCCTGTAAAAATAGTCCGTTCTTTTCTTACAAAACTCTGAATTTGAGAAACTGAATGGTAGACAGGTATTTCTGCTACTGACGCTCCCGCATCAGTTTTTCCAGGTATTCCCGTTCTTTTTCGGACAGCACGGCATCTTTCAAAAGATCCGGTCTCCTCTGAAATGTGCGCAGGATGGACTGTTCTCTGCGCCATTTTTCAATGTTGGCATGGTGCCCGGACAGCAATACTTCCGGCACTTTCTTTCCCATAAATGTCTCCGGCCGCGTGTACTGGGGATATTCCAGAAGATTGTCATGGAAGGATTCCACCTCCGCCGAAACATCATTATTTAACACACCGGGAACCAGGCGGGAGATGCAGTCAATCATCATCATGGCTGGCAGTTCTCCCCCGGTCAGAACATAATCCCCCACGGAAAGATAATCCGTGACGATCAGTTCCAGCACCCGCTCGTCGATTCCTTCATAGTGGCCGCACAGAAAAACCAGATCGTCTTCTTTTGCCAGCTCCTCGGCGATTTTCTGATTAAACACCGTCCCCTGGGGCGTCATATACAGCACCCTGGGGGTTTTCCCCAGTTTTTCCACCAGCGCCTGATAAGCATCATAAACCGGCGGAGCCTGCATCACCATACCGGCACCTCCGCCATAGGGATAATCATCCACTTTAAAATGTTTATTCGTCGTATAATCCCGGATATTGATGGCCTCCACGGACAGAAGTCCTTTCTCCACGGCCCGGCCGATGATGCTGGTATTGCATCCATCCAGAATCATCTCCGGAAAAAGCGTCAACACATGATAATTCATATAACCTCATTCCCGCCGCATATGCCTGCGGCCCCTTCATTTTCATCCCACTGCATGTCTTTAATCCAGCAGTCCATCCATGATATGGACCAGCATTTCCTGTTTTTCCAGATCCACCTGAAGGATGCACTGCTTGATTGCCGGAAGCAGGACTTCTTTCCCGTTTTCCAGCTCCACCACATAGACATCATTGGCTCCGGTTTCCATCACATCCGTCAGACGTCCCAGTACCTCTCCCTCGTCGGTGACCACCCGAAGGCCGATGAGATCCGCCACGAAATTTTCATCTTCCCCGCAGGTTCCGCTCTGCTCCTTCGTGATGTAAAGCTCCTGTTTTCTCAGCAATTCTGCTTCATTCATGGAATTGCACTGCTTCAGTTTTACGATTACAAACTGCTTAAAAAACTTCACCCCGGTGATATCTACGGTCTTTTCTTCTTTTCCATTATACAAAATCACGGATTTCAGTCTCTTGAATTTCTGCGGGTCATCCGTGGTCGGATATACTTTTACTTCACCTTTAATCCCATGGGGAGATGTGATCACTCCCACTCTAAGCAAACCATCCAGCATCTGCCGTTCCTCCACTGTTTTTCGTATTTCTGCCGATTCCATCGGCAATCAGCCCCGGAAAGTCTCATCAAATCCGGTATCTTTTCCCTATCCCATCTGCCCTGGAACAGAAAACGTGTACATCCTGCCTGAACGAATCAGCAGAACATACACGTCCCATTTGATTACTCAATTTCAACAATTACTTTTTTATCTTCTCTGGATGCGGCTGCTTTCACCACAGAGCGGATCGCTTTCGCAATGCGCCCCTGCTTGCCGATCACCTTTCCCATATCGGAAGGCGCCACTTTCAAAGAAACGACCAAGCCTTTTTCCGTCTCTTCTTCGGTCACCACCACTTCATCCGGAAGATCCACCAGTGATTTTGCAATCACTTCCACTAAATCTTTCATCCCAACTCCCATCCGCCTGCATGCGCAGGCACATAAACCCCTTGCTGTCATGCAGCCAAAGATCTATGGTATGAATTATTTCTCAATACCAGCGATCTTTAACAGCTTTGCTACCGTATCAGTTGGCTGAGCACCTGTGGAGAGCCACTTCTTAGCAGCTTCCTCATTGAACTTGATCACGCTTGGATCCTTGGTTGGATCATAGATACCAATCTCCTCGATGAACTTACCATCTCTTGGGGAGCGAGAATCTGCAACTACTACTCTATAGAAAGGAGCCTTCTTCTGTCCCATTCTCTTTAATCTCATTTTTACTGCCATTTTTATTCACCTCCGTGGAATTTTAAAAAATATAATATATGACTTTCCTGCCGTTATCGACAGAGAAGTTTGTTAAAAGGGAAGTTTAAACTTGCCTCTTTTAGCTTTTCCGCCCATCATGCCGGGGATCTGCTTCATCATCTTGCGGCTCTGCTCAAACTGTTTGATCAGTCGGTTCACCTCGCTGATATCCACACCTGCCCCTTTGGCAATCCGGTTCTTCCGGGATGGATTCATTAAATCCGGGTTTGCTCTCTCCTGCGGTGTCATGGAAAGAATGATGGACTCAATCCGGTCAAACTGGCTTTCATCCACCTCCGGCATATTTTTCAGTTTTCCAAATCCCATGCCGGGAAGCATCTTCAGGATCTCTCCAAAGCCTCCCATATTTTTCATCTGCTGCATCTGATCCAGATAATCATTGAAATCCAGCTGGGATTTTCTCAGCTTCTGCTCCAGTTCCTTTGCCTTATCGGCATCCACCTGGGCTTCCACCTTCTCGATCAGACTCATGACATCTCCCATGCCAAGGATACGGGATGCCATACGGTCCGGATAAAACTGCTCGATATCACTCAGTTTTTCTCCTGTGCCGACAAATAAAATCGGTTTTCCGGTCACCGCGCGGATGGACAACGCCGCACCGCCTCTGGTATCACTGTCCAGCTTTGTCAGAACCACGCCGTCGATCCCGACTTTTTCATTGAATGTGGACGCCACATTGACCGCATCCTGTCCTGTCATGGCATCTACCACCAGAACCGTCTGGTCCACGTGAAGGGCTTCTTTGATCTCAATCAGCTCATCCATCATGCCCTCATCGATATGAAGACGTCCGGCTGTATCGATCATCACCACATTCTGCCCGTTTTTCTGTGCATGTTCCAGGGCTGCCTTAGCGATATTCACAGGCTTGTGATTTTCACCCATGGCGAAGACTTCCACGCCCTGTTTTTCCCCGTTGATCTGCAGCTGCTTAATCGCTGCCGGGCGATAGATATCACAGGCAACCAGCAGTGGCTTTCGTCCTTTCGCTTTCAGCTTTCCGGCAATCTTTGCCACAGCTGTCGTTTTACCGGCGCCCTGAAGACCAGCCATCATAATCACAGTTATCTCGTTGCCCGGCTTCAGCGCCAGTTCCGTTGTCTCAGAACCCATCAGCTTGACCAGTTCTTCATTTACAATCTTAATTACCATCTGTCCGGGATTCAGCCCATTCATGACATCCTGGCCAACGGCTCTTTCCTGTACTGCATTGACAAACTGCTTTACTACTTTAAAGTTGACATCCGCTTCCAGCAGCGCCATCTTTACTTCCCGAAGGGCAGTCTTCACATCCGATTCACTCAGACGTCCTTTTCCGCGCAGATTTTTGAATACGTTCTGCAGCTTATCCGCCAAGCTTTCAAAAGCCATAGATAACTCTCCTTATCCTCGCTAAATCTCTTCCAGCACCTTGTGGTACAAATCTGTGATTTTGGACAGCAGCGCTTCATCCTTTGATTCCGCGTACTGTTTTACCATCTGATACATCTCTTCCACCGACCGTCTCGTTTCATGAAAGCGGGCAATCAAATGCAGTTTATCCTCATAACCGGCCAGAATCTTATCACAGCGCCTGATCAAATCATGGACGCCCTGCCGACTGATTCCCTGCATCTCAGCCACTTCACTCAGCGACAGATCATTGAATACCACATCTTCATAAATAGCTCTTTGGTGATCGGTCAGAAGTTCACCATAAAAATCATAAAGCAAAGTCTGCTTCACTATCTTTTCCATTCAAATTCTCCGTCTCTCTGCCTGCGTCTTTGGGGAAGAAACATCACACGGATCTTACCACCTTAGGTATCATACACGAAGACCTTTCGTTTGTCAAGTATTTTTTCTTTACAGACTTTTGTTCCTGTGATTTTCCTATGATTTTATTTTCCGTCATTTACGCCAATCGTTTTATCTTGCAACACGAAATGCAGCGCACACGAAATAAGGCCTTGGAAAACCAAGGCCTTAAGCGTGCAGTTGGCGGGACTTGAACCCGCACGAGCGTAATGCTCACATGAACCTGAATCATGCGCGTATGCCAATTCCGCCACAACTGCTCAGGATACGATATCCAATTGTTTTGCCTTTTCAGGCAGTGCAGTTGAGGGGACTTGAACCCCTACCCAAGTACATGGACATGAACCTGAATCATGCGCGTATGCCAATTCCGCCACAACTGCATATCAAATATTAAAGAGATAAAGTGCAGTCGACGGGACTTGAACCCGTACGAGCGCAATGCTCACTAGATCCTTAGTCTAGCGCGTATGCCAATTCCGCCACGACTGCTCATCGCTCTTTATTTTTCTTTGTCAGCTCTTTGCTGTCAACGAATGATATTCTATCATATCCTTTTTTTTATGTCAACATTTTTTTTCAAAAATTTCAACTTTTTGTTCTGCGGCAACATCAGCGCTTTTTCTCCTGATTTTTCATGGATTTGTACATACAAAACGGGAAGCCAAAACCCGTTCCACCGCGGAACCATCCCCTGTGGGGCGTGTTCTGTCTTCCCGTTTTCTCTATGTTTATGATTTATGCATGAGCTGGTCTGATATGAAGCAGCACTTTCAGCACAGCCGCTGTAATCAGTGCCGATGCTATGGCTTCCGGCACACCGTTGATTCCGATAATGCCTAAAATAAACCAGTACAGGGATGCCGCCCCTCCTGTCACTCCCATGACCTGCGCATAGGTATCCGTAAAAAATAAAAAAATGAAATTCATAACCAGCAATGTGTTGGTCATGGATCCGACCACCCCTGCGATCAACAGCGCTTTGCTCTCACCGGCTCTTCTGGCTTTCTTATCTTTCTCCCTATTCTTCTTATCAAAATGGCCCTTCACCCATTTATAAGAATAATAGGATGTAACACCGATCAAAATCCTGGGCACAAAACATACAATCAGGCTCAGCAGATTTCCATTGGACAAAAACGGCGTAAATACAAACGCGGACAAACTTGAAGGGCGCAGCGTCGCATTCAGAAAGCTGCACAATCCGAACATAAAGCCCAGAAACGCGCCGTATTTCGGCCCCAGCAAAATGGCCCCAATGATAACAGGCACCTGAAGAATGGTTACATTGATGACTCCCAATGGAATAAAGCCCAGGAATGGAATGGAAGCCATGACGATGATTATTGCTGAAAAAATCCCAGTCAATACCATCTTTGTCGTTTTTCTCTCAATATTCATTTTTTCCTCATTTCTGCACTGGATTTTCTTTTCAGGAACATACCTCAGTGCCGATGTGCTCCTTAAGACTGCTGTCGTTCTCACTCTAAGATACCACGCATTCACCCTCATTATACGAATGCGCCGTTGTCTTGTCAACCGTCAGAATGGACACATACCTGACATCCGCGCATTTTCCTTGTCATTTTCTTTCACCCATCTTATAATAGTAGGAACAGACGGCTTCAAGCGGTCTGCGGATACCATTTTTTCACTGGAAAGGAGCGTATGTATGCCAAAGGAAATTCCTATCTATGAAATCGAACATGTAAAAATCGGCAATGCGCAAAACAGCGAAGCCAAAACCGGATGCACCGTCATCCTTTGCCCCCAGGGCGCTCCCGCCGGAATCGATGTGCGGGGCGGCGGCCCGGCGTCCCGGGAAAGTGAGCTTTTGAATCCCGTGGCAGCCTGCGAAGCCATCCACGCCGTACTGCTCAGCGGCGGCAGCGCCTTCGGTCTGGATGCCGCGGGAGGCGTCATGGAATATCTGGAAGAACGCGGCATCGGCTTTTCTGTGGGGGACATACGGGTTCCTCTGGTATGCCAGTCCTGTATTTTTGATCTCTCCTATGGTCAGTCCAAAATCAGGCCAGACAAAGCCATGGCCTATCAGGCCTGCCTGGATGCCGAAATCAACCGGCCAAAAGGCGGAAACTATGGCTGCGGCTGCGGAGCCACCGTCGGCAAACTGCGGGGAATGGCAGATGCCCAAAAATCCGGTCTCGGCCTGTATGCGGTTTCCCTGGGAGATTTAAAAATCGGAGCCGTCGTCTGTGTCAATGCCCTGGGCGATGTATATGATCATCGGACCGGAAAGCGGATTGCCGGTATGGCCATCCATGAACAGGATCCGTTTTGCGACAGCGAGGAAGCCATGTATCACATGTATGATCAGCTGGCAGCCCATCCCCTTCCCGCGGGCAATACCACCATCGGTGTCATCCTGACCAATGCCTCCTTTGGCAAAGCACAGATGAATAAAATCGCGGCCATGGCCCAGGACGCCTATGCGCGCTGTATCCGCCCCATTCACACAACCGCAGACGGGGACACCGTCTATGCGCTTTCTGTGGGCAATGTCCGGGCGGATATCAATCTGGTGGGGACGCTGTCTGCCCATGTCATGGCGGAAGCCATCCGCCGGGCCGTCACTCCGGTATAATACATGGATTCCGCTGTTATTTACAATTTTAAGAAAGGACACAATCATTATGCAGTATCAGCCTTACGAACGCACAACCAACTACTACGAGACGGATCAGATGGGGATCATTCATCACTCCAATTATATTCGCTACATGGAAGAAGCCCGCACTGATTATCTGAATCAGATGGGGCTTCCCTATAAAAGCATTGAAGAACAGGGGATTTTGATTCCGGTTCTTTCGGTTTCCTGCGACTACCGCTCTTCGGTCCGCTATGGAGACACCGTATCCATTTCGGTCTGCACCACCCGTTTCAATGGCATCAAGCTGGACCTTGCCTATGAAATCCGGGATAAAAAAAGCAATGAACTGCGGGCCAAAGGCACCACCAGCCATTGCTTTTTAGACAAATCCTTTCATCCGATCCAGCTGAAGAAAACCCATCCTTCTCTCTACGAAGATCTTATGAAATCACTGCCTCAACCGGACAGTGATCCGACCCCATGACCTCTGTATGGATGTCTGCGCTGACCAGACGGTCTTTTAAACAATCGGATACACAGAAATAATCAATACGCCACCCGGCATTCTTTTCCCTGGCTTTAAACCGATAAGACCACCAGGAATATACCTGTTCCTTATCCGGATAAAAATACCGGTAGGTATCCACAAATCCGGCTGCGAGAAGTGCGGTGAATTTTGCCCGTTCCTCATCGGTGAATCCCGCATTTCTCCGGTTGGTTTTGGGATTTTTCAGGTCGATCTCCTGATGGGCCACATTCAGATCCCCGCAGAAGATGACGGGCTTCGTTTTTTCCAATCCTTTCAGGTAGCCAAGAAAAGCGTCTTCCCACTCCATCCGGTACGCAAGCCTGGTCAGTTCATTTTGGGAATTTGGCGTGTAACAGGTCACCACAAAGTATTCCGGGAATTCTGCTGTGATGACTCTCCCTTCTTTGTCATGCTCTTCGATGCCGATCCCATACGTCACCTTAAGCGGCTCCTCCTTTGTGAACATGGCCGTACCGGAATATCCCTTTTTCTCCGCATAATTCCAATACTGATGATATCCCTCCAGATCCAGTTCAATCTGTCCGCTCTGCAGCTTCGTCTCCTGAAGGCAGAACACATCGGCGTCCGCCTCTTTAAAATAGTCTAAAAATCCCTTCTGCACACAGGCCCGCAGACCGTTGACATTCCAAGAAATTAATTTTTTCATCCGTCTTCCTTTCTCATCCAAATATCCAGGTAAAGCATACGATCACCAGGATTCCCAGAACGATCCGGTATACACCAAATACGCGGAAATCATGGCGCTTAATATATCCCATCAAAAATTGAATCACATAAATCGATACCAGATAAGCCACTGCCATGGATACCAGAACCACCGCAAACTGTTCCCCGGAAAATCCGCCTCCCTCCCGGAAGAAATTGATCACTTTCAATCCGCTGGCTCCGAACATGACAGGGATCGCCAGATAAAAGGTGTATTCCGCCGCAATATAGCGGGAACATCCCAGAAGCATGGCTCCCAAAATCGTCACGCCAGAGCGGGAGGTTCCCGGAACCAGGGACAAAATCTGTATCACACCGATCAGAAATGCCGTCCGGTAAGAAAGCTCCGAAAAGCGGGTGATCCGAAAGTCTCTTCTCCGGCTGAGCCACTCGATTCCAATGAACAGCACCCCGTACAAAATCAGCATGGCCGCAACCACCTGCCAGCTCATGAGATGCTCCTCCATCCAGTCATTAAACAAAACTCCCACCACACCGGCCGGGATACAGCCTATGATGACTTTCTTCCACAGGTTGATGGTATTTTTCTTTTGTTCGCTGGTCTTCCTATCTGAAAACGGATTCAGCTTATGGAAAAATACCGTCACAACCGCTAAAATCGCCCCCAGCTGAATCACCACTTCAAACATGTTGGTAAACGATTCGGTAAACACCTGAGGCGCCGAGGTTTTCCAAATCTCATCCACCAGAATCAGATGCCCGGTGCTGCTGATGGGCAGCCACTCGGTGATTCCCTCCACGATACCCAAAAATATAACCCGAAGCCATTCAATAAAATTCACGTTTTCCTCCCCCTCTTCTATCGGTCTTCAATCTGCCAGTCAATCGGTTCCAGACCGTTTTCCTCCAGAAAACGATTCGTCTGGCTGAACGGACGGCTTCCGAAAAACCCGCGGAACGCAGACAAAGGGCTGGGATGGGGCGCTTCCAGAATCAGATGCTTCGGATTGTTCAGCATGCTCTTTTTGCTCTGGGCCGGTTTTCCCCATAAAATGAATACCATCGGTCTGTCCTGTTCATTTAAAATACGGATGGCCGCATCGGTGAACTCTTCCCAGCCGATTCCTCTGTGGGAATATGCCTGATGTGCCCGAACGGTCAAAACCGTATTCAGCAGCAGTACGCCCTGTCTGGCCCATTTTTCCAAATATCCGTTATTGGGAATCCGACACCCCAGATCATCGTGCAGCTCCTGATAAATATTCACCAGAGACGGAGGAATCTCCACATCCGGCTTGACGGAAAAACAAAGGCCATGGGCCTGCCCGTCGCCATGATAGGGGTCCTGTCCCAAAATCACCACCTTTACCTGTGAAAGGGGGGTCAGATTAAATGCATTGAAAATATCATCGGATGCCGGATACACCAAATGGGTCTGATATTCCTGCAGGACCTTTTTGTATAATTTGGCATAATACGGCTTCTTAAATTCTGCGCTGAGAGGCTTTAACCAATCGTTTGCGATCGCTCCCATCTCTACTCCTTTCCCTCTGCCCGCGGGCAGATTTCTTCTCTTCATTTCTATGGCAAAAACAAAGCGGATATTCATCATCCGCTTTGCCGCCTCCATTATTTTCTCACAGAGATTCCCCTTTTGTCCAGATACTCTTTCAAATCGCGGATCGTCATTTCTTTATAATGAAACAGGCTGGCTGCCAGTGCCGCATCCGCTTTTCCCACGGTCAGGGCTTCATAAAAATGTTCCATGGTTCCCGCTCCTCCGGAAGCGATGACCGGAATGGGAACATTCTCTGCCACCTGCCTGGTCAATTCCAGGTCATATCCGTCCTTGGTACCATCACAGTCCATACTGGTCAGCAAAATCTCTCCGGCGCCCAAAGCGGCGGCCTGTTTCGCCCAGGATATGGCGTCCAGGCCCGTATCCTCTCTTCCGCCTTTTTTGAACACATGGAACCCATCTGCAGTCCGCTTTGCATCGATGGCCACCACCACACACTGACTTCCGAATTTCTCTGCCGCTTCCCGGATCAATTCCGGCCGGTCAATGGCCGCCGAATTGACCGCGATCTTATCGGCCCCTTCCCGGAGAATCATACGAAAATCTTCCACGCTGCGGATTCCTCCCCCCACCGTGAAGGGGATAAATACGGTCTCCGCCACGCGGCGGACCATATCCAGCTGGATGTTCCGCGCATCGGAAGAGGCTGTGATATCCAAAAATACCAGCTCATCTGCCCCGGATTTGTCGTAGGCCGCTGCGATTTCCACCGGATCTCCGGCATCCCGCAGATCCACAAAGTTAACGCCTTTTACCACTCGCCCTGCATGGACATCCAGACAGGGGATAATTCGTTTTGTAAACATCGCTTTCCCTCATTTCCATATGGCGCAGGCAAACCCGCTACTTCCTGCCGCCGCCAATCGCCGCAAAATTTTTCAAAATACGCAGTCCCACATCGCCGCTCTTTTCCGGATGGAACTGACAGGCAAATACCATGCCGTCTTCCACCGACGCATGGATCTCAGTGCTGTAATGCGTGGTCGCGGCCACGATCCGTTCGTCTCCTGCCTTTAAATAATAGGAATGGACAAAATAGACGTATGCATTTTGTGCGATTCCCTGAAACAATCCGGCTCCATCCCTTATATTCAGCGAATTCCATCCCATATGGGGGATTTTCAGCCCCTCTTTTTCCGGGATATGTAAGATTTCCCCTTTCAAAATTCCAAGACCTTCCACTCCCGGACTTTCTTCACTCCGTTCAAATAAAAGCTGAAGCCCCAGACAGATTCCCAAAAGGGGGATCTGTCTTTTTACCACTTCCCGTATGACTTCATCCAGGCCATAGCGTTTCAGATGTTCCATGGCGTCTCCAAAGGAACCAACCCCCGGCAGGATCACTTTATCTGCCGCCAAAATCTGTGCTCTGTCCCTTGTAATGCTGCTTTCTTCCCCGATGAATGCCAGCGCCTTTTCCACGCTCCTCAAATTCCCGGCATCATAATCAATGATTGCAATCATATATTCCTCATCTCTTTCCGCATTGGTGATTCATAGAAACTTAGAATACTATTCTATCACATTTTTGTTTCAGATACAAATCCTAATCCTCACTGCACAATTCTGTTACAAATTTCAATGACGAGAGGGGAACGGCGATTCCCTTTTCTTTTATTTCCTCCGGAATCTGAGAAAATTTTTCTCCCACGCGGATCAGTTCCGCCTTCTGATTGATCATCACCATGCGCTCAAAGGGCCAGCGCATGACAGCCGGATTTAAAAATCCCTCGCCCAATTCCAGCACAAGCAATTTATGATTCAGTGTATAACTGATCCATTTCATATACCGATCCCAGGCAGCCTCATCTTCCCGGCACAGAGGCGCTGCCACTGCGTCCTTTCTCCAGGAAATCTGCTCCACCAAATCGTTTTTATTGCTTGACAAGACAAAATAATTCAATCCTTTTAAATAGGAAGCCAGCTGCTCCATCGTCTCCAGCCGTTCTTCCTTTTTTGCCTGCCCTTCCTCAAACTCCTGGCCGATTCCGATCAGCAGCATATCGCAGGAATGTATTTTTTCCCTGATTTCTTCGTAATTAACCTTGTTCATAATGTCCCTTTTCTCTATTTTCAGTCTTTCTTCTCTTCTCTCTGCGCTTTTTTCAGCGTAAACCAGAATACCACACCGTCCGGCCGGTTGTAAACCCCGCATTTTTGATGGAAGGAATCCATGATCGCTTTTACGATGGAAAGACCGATTCCGCTTCCGCCGTAAGCCCGTGTCCTGGCCTTATCCACTTTGTAAAATTTAATCCACACTTTTTCCAAATCCTCTTCCGGTATGGGATCGCCCGTATTAAATACTGATATCTGAATATCAGGGCCGATATCTTCCACAAAAATCTTAATTTTTCTTGCATAATCCAGATGGTTCAGCGCATTGCTCACATAATTGGTCACTACCTCTTCCACCTTAAATTCATCCGCCATAACAATCGCCATGGACATACCGCCAATGGAGATATCCGCTTCTTTCTGCTGCACCATAATATTGGCTGAATTGACGATACTCTTAATCAATTCCACCACATCAAAGGCTTCCATGACCACCTCATCCTGTCCGAACTCCAGATGATTCAGTGTCAGCAATTTGCGAACCATTTTATTCATTTTATCTGCTTCATCCATGATGACTTCACAGTAAAAATCCATGCTCTCCGGATCATCACTGATCCCCTCTTTCAATCCTTCCGCATATCCCTGAATCAAAGCGATCGGCGTCTTCAGCTCATGGGATACATTGGACAAAAATTCCTTGCGCATATCGTCAATTTGAATTTTTTCTTCAATATCCTTCTTCAGCTGCGCATTGGCGCTCTGCAGTTCCCGGATGGTGCGCTCCAATTTTTCCGACATGGCATTCATACTGTTGCCCAGGATTCCGATTTCATTGTTATCATTGCCCTCATATTTTGCACTGAAGTCCAGAGCCGTCATTCGTTCTGAAATATGGGACAAAACCAAAATTGGTTTGGTCAAACTCCATACAGCCATATACATGGCAACGGTTGAAATCACCAAAGCCACGATACCAATATTGATTAGAAATTCATTGGCCAATTTTACACTATCCTGAATGGTGGACAACGGAATAGACATCAGAAACAGCCCTGAACTGTTCCACTCGATCACAGGGATAAACCCGAAGCACTCCATATAATGGGTCTGTGTATTATCATCGAATACTTTCTGTATCGTATAAGAATCCCTTTTTTCAATAACCTGTACATTATCCTGGTTGCTGTTGATCACGTCCTGCTGCAGGCGCTGCATCATGCGCTCCCGTTCATATGGTGACGTCATCTGCACCTTATAGATGTTGGTCCACTCACTTCCCTGTACCACCAGAACAGACATATTCTGACTTTCCCTCCACTGATTCATTTCAAAATCAATGGAACTGTCGTTTCCCTGGCTAACCATCTGGTTTAATTTCAAGTACGCTTCATCAAAAATTTTAACTTTATTACGGCAGTAAAAATCTTCCAGGAAACAATTATTCAAGACCCACAGCCCGATCAGCGTCAAAGCCATGATTCCCACAAAAATACTGGTTATTTTCAGCCGCAGAGAATGTTTCATGTTGCATCCACCTCAAATTTATATCCCATTCCCCATATGGTCTTGATATATTCTCCCTTGCTTCCCATCTTGCTTCTCAGCTTTTTCACATGGGTGTCAATGGTTCTGGCATCTCCGAAATAATCATAGTTCCATACATTATTCAGGATTTTTTCTCTGGACAGGGCAATGCCCTGGTTTTCCAGAAAGTAGCCCAGCAGTTCAAACTCTTTATAACTCAGATCCACACTCTTTCCGTCAATCGTCACCATATGGGCTGACTTATCAAATGTGATGCCGCCCACTTCGATGACGTCGCTCTTGGTCTGTCTGGAACGGCGCAGAATCGCTTCCACTCTGGCCACCAAAATCTTTGGGCTGAATGGTTTGGAAATATATTCATCCACCCCGAGATCAAACCCCTGCAGTTCGTCCCGTTCCTCCCCCTTTGCCGTCAGCATGATGATGGGGACCTGGGAATATTCCCGTATGGTTTTTACCACCTGCCATCCATCCATCTTCGGCATCATCACATCTAAAATAATCAAAGCAATGTTTTTTTCTTTGAAAAAAACATCCACCGCCTGTTCTCCATCTTCCGCTTCCAAAACAGTAAAATCGTTGCGAACCAGAAAGTCCTTTACCAGTTTGCGCATTCTGCTCTCATCATCCACCACCAAAATCTTCAAACGCTCCATACCGATTCCTCCTTTTATACTAAAAAAGGGCATTGCCATCCGGTGACATGTGTCACCGGGCTGCACAATACCCTTTTGTCATTACACATAATCACATTTTGATCTTATCAGACAAATATGTCGATTATGTGAAAATCATACTTACATTAAGTCCTTATTGTCGATGCCGTCCATATCATCGAAATCCTGATTTTCTCCTACCATTCCCCAGATGAAGGTATAAGCCTGGGAACCGGAACCTGCATGGATGGACCAGCTTGGGGAGATGACCGCTTCTTCATTGCGCATGACAATGTGGCGTGTCTCCTGCGGCTCTCCCATATAATGCATAACAAACGCATCTTCCGGAATATCAAAGTACAGATATACTTCCATTCTTCTGTCATGTGTATGGCATGGCATGGTGTTCCAGACACTGCCTGGTTCCAGCTTTGTCATACCCATCTCCAGCTGGCAGCTTTCCACCTGGCCCGGAAGGATGTATTTGCAGATAGTTCTGTGATTGGACTGTTCCAGCGTACCCAATTCCACCTTGTTTTCATCCTTTACGATGACTACGCCTTCTTCCGGTGTGCCTTCTGGTTTGATCAAAACGGTCGGATACGTCTTGTGGGCCGGAGCGCTGTTTAAGTAGAACTTGGCCGGGTTGGAAGCATCCTCGCTGGCGAAGGAAATCTCCTTGGATCCCATGCCGATGTACATTCCCTGCTTATGGTCTACCGCATATGCTTTGCCGTCCACGGTAATCGTACCCTTGCCGCCGATGTTGATGACACCCAGCTCTCTTCTCTCGCAGAAATACTTTGCACGAAGCTCGTCCCCTGCTGTCAGAACCAGCGCCTCATTGGTCGGAGTGGCTGCGCCTGTGATGATACGGTCAATGTGGCTGTATACCAGTTTGATTTCTCCTGGCGTAAAAAGATTCTGGATTAAAAATTCTTCTCTCAGACGCTCGGTTGTGTAATGTTTTACGTCTCTTGGACTGACTGCTGTTCTCAATTCCATTGGAATGACTCCTTTCTTTCTATCCGATGTGGATTTCATGCAACTAGTATATCATAACTCCATCCATTTTTACAGAGCTTTTTTCACCCTTATTTGCGGATGGCTGCTCTCTTTCTCAGGGTAGGGTCCAGAATTTTTTTGCGGATGCGCAGGCTTGTGGGCGTCACTTCCAAAAGCTCATCGGTATCAATGAAATCCAGACACTGTTCCAGGCTCATTTTCTTTGGCGTCGTCAGCTTCAGCGCGTCATCCGATCCGGATGCACGCGTGTTGGTCAGCTGCTTTTTCTTGCAAACGTTGACTTCCACATCTTCCGGTTTTCCGGTCTGTCCGATAACCATACCGGCATATACCTTTTCTCCCGGCCCGATAAATAACGTCCCTCTCTCCTGAGCATTAAACAGACCATACGTGATGGATTCTCCCGTCTCAAAGGAGATAATGGAACCCTGTTTTCTATACTGGATATCTCCCTTATATAAATCATAATCATCGAAAATGGTATTCATGATACCATTTCCTTTGGTATCGGTCATAAACTCCCCGCGGTATCCGATCAAACCTCTGGAAGGAATGCGGAATTCCAATCTGGTATATCCGCCCTGCGCCGTACTCATTCCCTGAAGCTCGCCCTTACGGCTGCTCAGTTTTTGGATGACACTTCCGGCAAATTCTTCCGGGACATCGATATAAGCCAGCTCCATGGGCTCCAGGACGCGGTTTCTCTCATCTCTCTTTGTCAGGACTTCTGCCTTGCTGACTGCAAATTCATAGCCCTCTCTTCTCATATTTTCAATCAGGACAGACAGATGCAGCTCACCGCGGCCGGAAACTTTGAAGCAGTCCATGTTATCGGTCTCTTCCACGCGAAGGGAAACATCGGTGTTCAGCTCGCGAAACAGCCGGTCTCTCAGATGTCTGGAGGTCACAAATTTTCCTTCCTGTCCGGCCAGAGGGCTGTCATTGACCATAAACTGCATGGCGATGGTCGGCTCTGAAATCTTCTGGAACGGAATGGGAACCGGATTCTCCGGGGAGCAGATGGTGTCTCCGATGTGGATATCCGCGATACCGGAAATGGCCACGATGGAGCCGATGGAAGCTTCCTGTACCTCCACCTTATTCAGACCGTCAAACTCATACAGCTTGCTGATTTTGACTCTCTTTTTCTTATCCGGATCATGGTGGTTCACCAGAACGCAGTCCTGATTTACTTTCAGCTTTCCGTTGTCTACCTTACCCACGCCGATTCTTCCCACATACTCATTGTAGTCAATAGTACTGATCAGCACCTGGGTCGGCGCCTCCGGATCGCCTTCCGGCGCCGGGATATGATCGATGATGGTTTCAAACAGAGGAACCATATTTTCCCTTGGATCATCCAGATTCTTCATGGCATATCCGCCCTTTGCGGAAGCGAAGACAAACGGGCAGTCCAGCTGCTCGTCGCTGGCATCCAGATCCATCAAAAGTTCCAGTACTTCGTCGATCACCTCTTCCGGTCTGGCTTCCGGCCGGTCAATCTTATTGATGCAGACGATGACGGAAAGATCCAGCTCCAGGGCCTTTCTCAGTACAAATTTGGTCTGAGGCATGGCGCCTTCATAGGCATCCACCACCAGGATCACGCCGTTCACCATCTTCAGGACACGCTCCACTTCACCGCCGAAATCCGCATGGCCCGGGGTATCAATAATATTAATCTTGGTATCTTTATAAAACACAGCCGTGTTTTTGGAGAGAATGGTGATTCCCCTCTCTCTTTCAATATCATTGGAGTCCATGACGCGTTCCTGCACTTCCTGATTGGCACGGAACACCCCGCTTTGCTTCAGCAGCTGGTCCACCAATGTGGTTTTGCCATGATCGACATGGGCAATAATGGCAATATTTCTGATATCTTCTCGTTTCATATTCATAACAATCCTCATTTCCACATGCACACAACGCATAAAAACAGATCTTCTGTATTTCCCTTTGCAGCTCATCCGGACAGATGGCTGCACTAACTTTTATATTCTATCACAATTTTTCAGGAATGCAAGGGATTTTTCCGCCGCAAAAATGGTGCCGCCACACCCTGCCTGCCAAAGCAGACACCATGCAGCGGCACCTGATTCCCCATACTTTTCTACTCATACCGTACTGAATAACTCGTTCTCTTATGCATCCGTTCCTACTTCTGTGATGCTTTTTACCATACCGGCCAAGCTCTGAATCTCGGACGGAATGATGATCTTGGTGGCCTTTCCATCCGCGGCCTTGGCGAAGGCTTCCAGACTCTTCAGCTGGATGACTGCGTCATCGGCGCCTGCCTCTTTGATGAAGCGGATACCATCGGCATTGGCCTGCTGGATCTTTAAGGTCGCTGTCGCCTGACCTTCTGCCTCACGGATCATGGCTTCCTTCTTCGCCTCAGCGCGGAGGATAGCCGCCTGTTTTTCCGCTTCCGCGTCCAGAATCGCCGATTCTTTCTTACCTTCTGCCACCAGAATCGTGGACTTCTTTTCTCCTTCTGCGCGAAGGATGGCCTCACGCCGTTCACGCTCTGCCTTCATCTGTTTTTCCATGGCATCCTGGATGGCAGCCGGCGGAATGATGTTTTTCAATTCCACACGGTTTACTTTGATTCCCCATGGGTCCGTTGCCACGTCCAGAGAAGAACGGATCTTCGTATTGATGGTTTCTCTGGATGTCAGCGTCTGGTCCAGATCCAGATCACCGATGATATTACGGAGTGTGGTGGCGGTCAGATTTTCAATGGCCATGATCGGATTTTCCACACCATATGCATAAAGCTTTGGATCGGTAATCTGAAAGAATACCACCGTGTCGATCCGCATGGTAACATTATCTTTTGTAATCACCGGCTGGGGAGCGAAATCCACAACCTGTTCTTTTAAAATTACTTTTCTCGCAACGCGGTCGATAAACGGAATCTTAAAATGAACACCGACACTCCATGTCGCAAGATATCCGCCCAGTCGTTCGACTACCATGGCGGTTGCCTGAGGTACGATTTTGATACAAGAACTCAAAATTAACAGAATAACGATTAAAATCACGATAACCGCTATAAAGCCAGGACTTATAATATCAGCACTTAACATACACTTATTCCTCCTTTTTTGCCTCAACAATCAATTTCACACCGCTGATTCTGCGGATTACCACATTGGTTCCTTCTTCAATCACCACCTGGTCATCCACGGAAGCTGCCGTCCACTCCTGTCCCCTGACCACCACGGTGCCGTAGCCGGCCAGATTATTGATCAGACTCGTCACTTTTCCGGTCTGTCCGATCAGGCTGTCCGCATTGGTTTTGGTTACATGCTTTTTCATAATACGGGAAGTTACTGGCTTCATCAAAATCAAAAGAATCAATGAGACCGCAATGAAAATGATAAGCTGAATTTCAATTCCCGCGCCCAAAAGAGAGGCCGCCAGTGCTCCCAAAGCTCCTACCGCAAACCAGATTGACACCAGCTGCAGCGTGGCCAGTTCCGCGCCTATCAGTATGATAAAAACGATCAGCCAACTGATAACTTCCATCTTCTCATCTCCCTCCTTTCTTTACGGTACTTACAAAATACCACAAAAAAACAGCCATGACACACGGATGTAATGGATCATGGCTGTTTTTGTCATTTTTACGGCTGCGCCAGCTTAAATCACATGGTATACAATCACCTGGAGATGAAACCGATTGTTTTCCCAGCGGATCATCATCGTTCCATTTTTTTCTTCCAAAAGACGGCGCATCACATCCAGTCCGAATCCGTGATTGGCGCGGTCTTCCTTGCGCGTCTGAATATTTCCCTTCTTGTCGGAACGAATTTTCCCGTCAAATGTGTTGACGATTTCGATGAACAGATTTCTCTTTTCCACCTCCATGGATACAAAAATCCATCGGTCTTCTTCCGGCAGCTTGCGGCAGGCTTCCATGGCATTGTCCATCCCATTTCCCAGAACCCCGCATATGACCACAGGGCTCAAATTCATCTCCGTGGGAATATTCAGATGCTGCTCGGTGCGGATGCCAAGCTGTTTTGTCATGCCAAACTTATAATTCAGCACCGCATCCACCGCCATATTGCCCGTGTGCACGACGGAATAATGGTCATCCAGTTCCCGAAAGCATTCATGGACAAACGCGATGATCCCGTCCGTATCTCCCTGCTTTGCCATCGTTTCTATGGTGATATAGCTGTTTTTCAATTCATGGCGCTGGATCCTGGTCCTTTCCTGGTTTCTCTCAATCTCCTGAAATTGTCTGGCATAATAGCCTGCCAGCTGGCGGTTCAAATAATTTTGATAAGAGTCCGCCCGGTCAATGACATGGTTCAGCCAGTTCTGTATGACCACACCGGCCGCCAGAATGAATGTGATGGAAATGGTGGCTGAAAACTGGATCCAGTCATTTCGATTGGATACCAGACGGTAGGCACAGTTGAGTACCAAAAAAATGGTCAGCCATCCAACCACCATGAAAATCCGCCGGTCCTTTTTTCTGTTCCAAAAAAGCATATAATACCCATAGCTGATATAAATATAGAATATATTCAAAAGAATAAAAAGCAATTTATCTGCCATTTGTCTCCTCCCCGTGGCAGTAATTCCAGAAAATGCTGCGGATTCTCGGCCGGTTCTTTTCACTGATATTTAATATGGTCCCATCCTTTAACGAAAGCCGTTCATACTGAAAGGCCTCCACATTGTCCATATTCACGAGATATGCCTTATGAATTCTCACAAAACGCATTCCATTCAGCTGTTCTTCCACATGATCCAGTTTATCATAATATTCGTATGTCCGGTTTATGGTATGGACGATCACCTTTCTTCCAGAGCTTTCCATATATAGGATATCCCGGCACAAAAGATTGATCATGTTGCGCCCCGACTGGAATCGGAAATATTCTCCCTTCTGCTCTTTGATCCGTTCCACTGCTTTTAAAAAAACCGGTTCAAATTCCTCCATGGAAACCGGTTTCTGCAGAAAGCGGAATGGCTCCACCTCAAACAGCTGTTTCAGATACGTATCATAACTGGAAATGTAAATCAAAAGCATATGATACTGGTGTTCCCGAATCCAGCGGGCGGTCTCGATCCCATCCATTTGCTTCATTTCGATATCCAGATAAATCAGATCAAATCCGGAACCCTCCTCGTAATCCTGAATCAGTTCCTCCCCGGAAGAATAGACTTCGATTTCCAGTTTATACTGATATTTCTGCTCCAGTTCTTCCAGATAGCGCTGAATCAGTCCGGCAGATTTCAAATCATCATCACAAATTCCTATTTTTATCATCATTCACCACTTTTTCCTGCCGCTCATACTGGTCAGACAGTCCCTTTCCGCAGTCTCCTGTGAATCGTTTCCAAGGTCACTCTTCGAACAGCAGAGTCCGGCCGTCCACATTGCCGTAATAGAGCTGTTTCAGAACTTCCATCCTGGCTTTTCCATTGGTTCCCTCTGTGATTGCGGCACGAATCCGTTCCGCATCATCCACCGGTACAGGGACAGTCACATTCACACATTCTCCATATTCACTGTCCGTGGGTACCAGGCCTTCCTGTCCCAGCAGATACTGGATTTTTCCGATTCCCGTATAATCCACTGTAACCCTTAATAAATCGGCCAGCTTCTTTTCCACGATCACGGAATGGTTCAGTCCTTCTTTGACAGCGCCTCCGTATGCGCGGACCAGCCCTCCCGTGCCAAGCAATGTCCCGCCAAAATATCTCGTGACCACCGCCAGCACATCGCACAGCTTCTGTCCGGCCAGCACATCCAGCATGGGACGTCCTGCCGTCTGCGCCGGTTCGCCGTCGTCGGAACAGCGCATCAATTCCTGCTTTTTGCCGATACAGTACGCATAGCAATTGTGCGTTGCATCCCAGTATTTTTTCCGCATTTTTTCCAGAATGGCCTCGGCTTCCTCCTGGGAGGTTACATGGAAAATGTGGCAGATAAAACGGGACTTTTTTTCCACGATCTCTCCCGCCCCATCCTCATAGATTGTTTTGTATTCTTTTACCATAGTATTCCTCAATTCCTGCAAAATAGACCTTTTATCGCTTTTATTTTAATACATATGCTTCATTTTCACAACAAAAAAGCGCAGGAAAATCCCGTCAATCCGGTATACAGCCCCGTTCACATGTGGTATACTAGCCATAGGACACAAGAAAATCCATAGATTTATGCTTTGAAATGGAGAATTGTATGAATTTTGGCAAAAGAAAGGTGAAGGAACGGCTAAACGCCCAGACTTCCACCGCTCCAAAAACGAAACGCAAAGTGGGCATTACTATTTTTAAAAGTTTTTTAGTCATTCTGGTTGTAGCGCTGATCGTCGGCGTCTGTGCCGGTTACAGAATTTTCCGCAGTATTTTGGACGACGCTCCGGATATTTCCCTGATTGATGCGGTAAAGCCCAAAGGGCATTATTCCACCATCTATGATGCCAACGGCAATGTCATGCAGAAATTGGTAAAAGAAGGCACCAACCGGGAAGACGTCTCTTATGATCAAATTCCGCAGAATCTGGTCAATGCCTTCATCGCCATAGAGGATTCCCGTTTCCGGGAACACAATGGCGTGGATATCAAGGGAATTCTCCGTGCTGCCATGGTCGGCATCACGACAGGGGATTTTTCCGAAGGGGGCAGCACCATCACCCAGCAGCTGATTAAAAACAATATTTTTGACGGCGGTCTGGAGACCAATTTTGTCGAGAAGCTGAAGCGCAAAATCCAGGAACAATATCTTGCCCTGAAACTGGAAGAGCAGCTGGATAAAAATACCATCATGCAGTATTATCTGAATACCATCAATCTTGGCAGCAATACGCTGGGAGTCCAGTCCGCGTCCAAGCGGTATTTCAACAAAGATGTCTCCGAGCTGATGCTTTCGGAATGCGCGGTACTTGCCGCCATCACCCAGAATCCTTCCCTGTATAATCCCATCCGTCATCCGGACCAGAACAAGCAGAAGCGGGAGATTGTCCTGAACTACATGCTGCAGGACAATATGATCACACAGGAAGAATACGACGAAGCCATGCGGGATGATGTATATTCCAGAATTCAGATGACGCCCACGGACACCTCTTCCACACAGGTTTTTTCCTATTTTACAGATACCGTATTTGAAGAGGTGGCGGCTGATCTTCAAAGCCAGCTTGGATACACGGAAACCCAGGCATATAACCTCCTGTACAGCGGCGGCCTGAGTATATACACGACCATGGATCCTGATATTCAGGCGATTGTGGATAAAGAAACCAAGGATCCCGATAATTACCCGATCACCCAGTATTCCATGAGCTACAGCATAACACTGCAGCACAGAGACGGTACCACGGATACGTATAATGAATCGGATCTGGAAAATTATTTCAGAAATACGCTGGGGCAGACCAACTTCCAGCTTCTGTTTGACGACACGGAGAGCATGGACTCCTATATTGAACAATTCAAGCAATTCATCGTCGGCAGCAGCGACACCATCAGTTCAGAATCCTTAACTCCCATTTTGGAGCCGCAGGTATCCATGTTCATCATGGATCAGAGCAACGGCCATGTTCTGGCGCTCACCGGCGGCCGCGGGGAAAAAACCGGAAGCCTAACATTAAACCGCGCTACAGATTCCAAACGCCAGCCCGGTTCCTGCTTTAAAGTCATCACCACGTTTGCACCGGCTCTGGACAGCGGAGGCGCCACACTGGCGTCCACGTATTACGACAGTCCCTATACGGTGGATAATCACTCCATCTCCAACTGGTGGGGAACGGACTATGTGGGGTATGCCAATATCCGTCAGGGTATTGCCTATTCCATGAATATCATCGCAAGCAAATGTATGATGGATACCGTCACTCCGGCAGTCGGCATCGACTACGCCGAAGACTTCGGGATCACCACCCTGGTGCCGGAAGACAGAACCCCCTCCCTGGCCCTGGGCGGAATCACCTACGGTGTTTACAACAGCGAGCTGACGGCTGCCTACGCCTCCATCGCCAACGGCGGAGTCTACACAGAACCGATTTATTATACAAGGGTTCTGGATCAAAACGGACAGGTCATTCTGGAGTCGGAACCGGAGACATATACTGTGATCAAGAGTTCCACTGCGTCTCTGCTGACAAAGGCCATGGAAGATACCATCTCCGGCGACAGCCCTTGGCGTTCCCATGGCATCGCTCCCACCGGAGAGCTTTGCCAGATTCCCAATATGAGTCTGGCCGGAAAATCCGGTTCCACCACCGATCACAATGACCTCTGGTTTGTCGGCTACTCTCCCTATGTCACCTGCGGTATCTGGTCCGGATATGACGAGTCCGTCACCCTGGGTTCTGAGGGAGACTATCATAAAGTCATCTGGCAGAGAGTCATGGCTCAAATCCATGAAGGAAAAACCGATATCGGATTTGAGCAGGCCAACGACCTGGAGGTGGCCACCATCTGCAGCAAATCCGGCCAGCTGGCCGTAAAAGATGTCTGTGACAAAGATGACGGCTGTGTGGTTTATGACGAATATTTTGCCAAGGGAACCGCTCCCACCACCAAATGCACTCGCCATGTTTCTTACTCGGTTTGTAAGGTATCCAATAAGCTGTCCACCTCCTGGTGTCCGAAAAGCGTAGTAGAGAATCGCGTATATACCGTCGTTGATCCCGAAGATCTGGGGGATAATCCTCTGAATCCGGCTATCACGGATGACACCCAAAATGCGGTTCCTTATAATCTCACCAATTACTGTGATGTTCATAAGGAGCCGGAGACGGAAGAGGAAACCAAAAGACAGGATGATACCGACGAAACCCAAAAGGACAGTGATTCAAAAAGGGAGACAAAAGATGACAGCGATTCGGAAAAAGAGACGACCCGGGCAGCTTCTTTTGACGAATCGCCCTCCCGGGAAGAGGAACGCTCCCGGCAGTCGGATGAGGCAGAAACCGAGTCCCAGTCGTCCAACTATTTTTGGGAATTTTGGAAAAATTAATCCTGGGGTGTCAGTAAAATGAACGAACCCGCAGGCAGGAACAGCCATATGTGCTTTTCCTGCCTGCGGGTTCGTTTTATCGCCGACCTTCCCATATATCCGCCTTGTTTCCAGCGGATTTTAACCGCTCACCTTTTTTTATCATGCATGGAACATAACATGCTCATTGTCGAATGCTTTTGTAATCCCAAAGGTCAAAATGCCTCCTGCCGCCAGTGACGATGCAATCGTCATGAAGAAGGATGTCACTTCCAGCTCACCGGATAAAATATCTCCAAGCGCCACACTGCTGTTATAAATAGGGATCAGATACTCCACCACGGAATGTCCGTCGTTTCCGGAGAACATGGTAATAATTCCGGCTACAATTACAATTAAATAAATCGGTGTCACATAACTTCCGGCTTCTTTCACCGTTCTGGCATACACGGCCACAATTCCCACCAATGCCACATATAAAAATGCCAGTGTCAGCATAATAAATGCAATCATCACAATTTGTCCGGCATCTAAAGTAAGGGACATTTCTCCCATCCCTGCCATGGCCTTCGGCATGGCCACCACCATGGATACGATATAAACCAGGGCTGAAATCAGGGACAGCACCGTCAATGCCAATAATTTTCCAAGAACGATGGAACTGCGTTTTACCGGAGTCACCAGCATGCTGGCCATGGTTCCCCTTTCTTTTTCCCCAGAAATGGTATCCGTTCCCAGAGACATGGTCCCAGCAAATAGCAAAAGGGTAATCAGATAGGGCAGCATCATACTCAAATACGCAGCCCCTGCCTTTTTCGTATCCATAATCTGACTTTCCGTATTGGTCGCATCAATGGTAAATGCCGTCAGAACTTCCTCACTGCCAAACCGTTCAGCCAGCAGACGCTTTTCATATTCCTGCATGCTCCCCACAAACCGTTCCCGGGCCAGCTCCGAATAAGTCTCGGAAGGATTATAGAAGGTCTGCACGTCCGGATGCTGCTGTCCCTCTTGATAGTCCCTGATATTCTGTATGAAGTCCTCGGGAAATACCACCAAAAGATCCACATCTCCATCATAGATTCCCTGCTTCACTTCCTCCACGCTGTCTTCGGAAGACAGATAGGTGATCTCTGCTCCTGCTTCAAACTCCTGCATATTTTCTGCCAGTCCATCAGGTGCATTTTGAATGCTGACTATGGAGCGATGCATCTCTGCTTCCTCCTGGCTTCTGCTTCCCAGCATCCCAATCAATCCATAAATAAATATCATCATCACCACCGGCAAAACAAAAAGGGACAGGATCATCTTAGGATCCTTCCATACACGGTGCATTTCTTTATTAAAGATAATCTTAATTCCGTTCATCCTTATTTCCTTTCTACGCGTTCTGATACAGTACAAAAAAAGCATCTTCCAGATCTCTCTGCCCTGTGTGTGCCAGGATTTCTTCCAGTGTTCCTTCCATTTGTTTCTTTCCGTCCATGATTATGGCAATCCGATCGCAAAGCTTTTCTGCCTCAGACATGATGTGAGTGGACATCACAATGGTTTTTCCTTTTTCCTTCAGCTCCAGCAGATAATCGGTCACAGCGCGGGCGGTGATAATGTCCAAGCCGCTGGTCGGTTCATCGAATATAATCACGTCCGGATCATGAATCAGACTGACCGCGATGGCTGCCTTCTGCTTCATACCGGTGGACAGCTCCTCGATTAATTTGTCCTGGAAATCCATAATATCAAAACGGTGAAACAATTCCTCTTTCCTCTTTTCAATGGCTTCTTCTGTCATCCCGTGCAGCTGTCCGAAAAAATGTACCAGGTAACAAAGGCGGAACTGGGGATCCAGCTTAATTTCATTGGTCAGAAATCCGATCTTCCTGCGCACTTCCTCTCCCTGATTGACCGTATCCGCTCCTTCCACGGTTATTCTGCCGCTCGTCGGTTTCAAAAGCGTAGCCATACAGCGCAGCATCGTTGTCTTCCCGGCGCCATTGGTCCCGAGAATCCCATAAATCTCTCCTTTTCTAATCTGCATGGAAACATGGTCCACGGCTATTTTGGTTCCAGCTTTTATATTCTGCTCTTTCTGCTGCCTCTTGGAAAGCTTGTATATTTTTGTTAACTCCTCAATCTGAATCATACATTCCTCCTGAATTCTCATTTTTTATTTTTCCTGCCTTTCCCATAGGCTTTCATTGTACCCATATAATATGTCATAGTATGTATCATCCACAGAACACCGATAAGAAGAAAGGGAATCACACCGATCTCCACAGCGATACTGAGCATGAGAAGGACACACCAGCAAATGGGAAAAACGGTCTGCATCGCCCGAAACGACCGATAGCTGCTTTTATAAATGATCATCTGTTCCTGTTCGTCGCAGCTCTCCAGCCAGGTTTTTTGGAAATTAAAATCGAAGGTATCGCCTCGCTTTTCGGGATTGATGCGCTTGGCCAGTTCCACATAACTTCGCTGCAAGATCACAATGAACGCCAAAACCACAATCAAATCCATCAGAGGAATCAGCAATCGCATCCATTCTTCTTCCGCAGTTTCAAATAAGCCGGAAAAAGCCATGGCATCCAGGCAAAAAGACAAAATCATGACGATATTCATCATAATCTGGCCCATACTGAGCCAATCTTCCACCCTCTCGATATATTTCTCGTCTTCTCCGTCCCAGGCCTTTGCCTCTCTCCGACACCAAAGATAGACTCCGGCAGAGGCCGTCATCCCCACAACTGTCACGCCAAGGGCCGCCCAGCCGCTGCCTTGTTCCATCCAGTTGAACACAGTCTGCAGGATATCTTCCACACTTTTTTGCTGGTCAACCATCAAACCTCCGCCGATTCCCCCGATGATCATGCTGATAATCATAATGAGAAAAAACAACAGGAACGACCTTCGCGGATTCTCCTTTCTAGCTTTCTTCTTCATTTCCATCCTCCTCATACCAAAATAGTTCTTCCACACTTGCCCGGCATGCTTTCGCAAGCTTCAATGCCAGCGTAATGGAGGGAGAGTAGTCTCCCCTCTCAATCAGGCTTATGGTCTGTCTGGAAACTCCCACCAGTCTGCCCATCTCCTGCTGATTCACTCCAAGTCTGGCCCTGTATTCTTTTAACCGGTTATACAATGGCATAAGATCCACCTTCCTTTCCATCCCCCTTCTTTCTCTTCTTCCCAGACCTGCTTTTTCAACACAATTTACTTTTTGACATTGATTTTTGTCATTCTGACAAATATCCTTGTCAAATCCAGTATAGCAATGACAAGGATATTTGTCAACAGGAATTTGATTTTGCGCACTTCCCTTCTGCCGTCCGGTATTCATTTTGTGCTCAATCTATTACTTATCCCATCAGGCGTCCGGATCGCCATTCATATACCTGATGTTCTGCGCATCAAAAAAAGATCTGCTCTGCTGCAGACATATTCATCCTCGTCTATTTGCAGCAATACAGATCTTTTTATAATTATTTATGTAGGTTTCCGATCCTGCAGTTGTTCGCAAACCCCTTCTTTGACGAATCCCCTGTGTTTACAGATTCGGCTTCACCAGCTTGGGACGATATCCATTTTCCTCCAATGCCTGCAGAATCTGATTTTTATGCTCATGTCCGAAGGATTCCAGTGTAATACGCAGTTCCACAGCGGAATTTCGGTTGATGCTGACAAACTGGTTATGCTCCAGTTTGACCACATTGCCCTTCTGATCGGCGATGACGCTGGCCACTTTCACCAGTTCGCCCGGCTTATCCGGCAGCAGGACTGAAACGGTAAAGATACGGCCTCTCTGGATCAGGCCATGCTGTACCACCGAAGACATGGTGATCACATCCATGTTTCCTCCGCTTAAGATGGCGACCACTTTCTTTCCCTTTACGTTCAGATGCTTCAGCGCAGCCACCGTCAGCAGGCCGGAATTCTCCACCACCATTTTATGGTTCTCAATCATATCCAAAAATGCGCCGATCAATTCATCATCGGCCACGGTGATAATCTCATCCACATTGTCCCTGATATACGGGAATACCTCATCGCCCGGCGTTTTTACAGCAGTACCATCGGCGATGGTATTGACGTTCGGAAGTGTCGTCACTTCACCGTTTTCGATGGATTTCTGCATGCAGTTGGCACCTTCCGGCTCCACTCCGATGACCTTGATCTTGGGATTTAACATCTTTGCCAGCGTGGACACTCCGGCACACAATCCGCCGCCTCCGATGGGGCAGAGAATATAATCCACCGTGGGCAGTTCTTTCACGATTTCCATGGCGATGCTTCCCTGTCCGGCAGCCACATCCAAGTCATTGAAGGGGTGAATAAAGGTATATCCCTCTTCTTCTGCCAGCTTCATGGCATAATCGTAGGATTCATCATATACATTTCCATACAGCACAACTTCTGCTCCATAACTTTTTGTACGGTTAATTTTAATCAGAGGGGTTGTCGTCGGCATCACAATCACTGCCTTGCATCCGAAAATCTTCGCAGCGTAAGCCACACCCTGTGCATGATTTCCGGCAGATGCCGTAATCAGACCTCTGGAACGCTCTTCTTCGCTCAGCGTACTGATCTTATAATAGGCTCCGCGCACTTTGTAGGCTCCTGTATACTGCAGATTCTCCGGCTTAAACCAAACCCGGTTTCCTGTCTGTTCTGTAAAATACTCACTGTATCTTAACTTTGTCTCCAGTGTGACGTTCTGCACCACCTCACTGGCTTCTTCAAATTTTTCCAATGTCAGCATAACAACATCCCTCTCTCTTTTCATTTCCAAAGGCCATCTTCCCGCTCGCCTTCCATATGCGCGTCACAGGAAACTGCCTCTTCCGGGTTTCTTTCTGGACACTTCCCGGCTTCTGTCATCCGCAAAACTTTACTATAGTAATGTTTTACTGTGTTTTATCATAATACATTCCCGAACGAATGGCAAGAACTTTTTCCTATTCTGCTTCCTGGGATTCCCGGTCGAACAGCGCGTTGACAAATTCGTCGGAATTGAATTTCTGAAGATCGTCGATTTTTTCCCCGACTCCGATATACTTCACCGGAAGCCCCAGTTCGGACTGAATCGCCACAGCGATGCCACCCTTGGCCGTACCGTCCATCTTGGTCAGGATAATCCCCGTGACATCTGCCACTTCCCGGAATTGCTTGGCCTGTTCCAGGGCATTCTGCCCGGTGGTGGCATCCAGGACAATCAGGTTTTCCCGATATGCTTCCGGATACTCCTTGTCAATGATCCGGTTGATTTTTTTCAGTTCTTCCATCAGATTCTTTTTGTTGTGAAGGCGGCCCGCCGTATCGCACAGCAGCACATCCGTATTGCGGGCTTTTGCCGCCGCCACGGCATCATAAATGACCGCTGCCGGGTCAGAGCCCTCCTTCTGCGCGATGATTCCCACATTGGCGCGCTTTGCCCACTCGGTCAGCTGCTCCACTGCCGCAGCGCGGAAGGTATCCGCCGCCGCCAAAAGCACGCTCTTTCCTTCCATCTTCAGCTGCTCTGCCATCTTTCCGATGGAAGTGGTCTTGCCCACTCCGTTGACACCGATCACCAGTACCACAGACTTTCGGTTTTCAAATTCATAGGCGTTGTCGCCCAGATCCATCTGTTCCTTAATACTATTAATCAAAAGAGCCTTGCACTCGGCCGGGTCCTTGATCTTCTGCTCTTTCACCTTCTGGCGCAGTGTCTCCATGATGGACATGGTCGTATCGATCCCGATATCCCCCATGATCAGCGCTTCTTCCAGCTCTTCATAAAAGTCGTCATCGATGGCGGAAAACCCGCTGAAAATCGAGTCAATCCCTGATACGATATTGTCCCTCGTCTTTGTCAGGCCCTTCACCAGTCTGCTGAAAAATCCCTTTTTCTCACCCATACGCAATCTCCTTTTCTATTTCAATTCCTGTTCCACCAAATTCACACTCACCAATGTGGACACCCCTTTTTCCTGCATGGTGATTCCATACAGACGGTCCGCCGCCACCATGGTTCCCCTGCGGTGCGTGATGACAATAAACTGGGTGTGCTCGGTCAGCTTATGCAGATATCCCGAAAAACGTCCCACGTTGGAATCATCCAGCGCCGCCTCAATCTCATCCAGTAGGCAAAACGGAGAGGGCTTCAGATTCTGAATGGCAAACAAAAGGGCGATGGCTGTCAATGCTTTTTCCCCGCCCGAAAGCTGCATCATGTTCTGAAGTTTCTTCCCCGGAGGCTGGGATATGATCCGGATTCCGGCTTCTATGATATCTTCCCCTTCTGTCAGCTCCAGGGTTCCCTTGCCTCCTCCAAACAATTCTTTAAACACTTTATCAAATTCACGGCGAATGTCCTCAAATTTCTCTTCAAACTGACGGCGCATCCCCACATTCAGTTCGTCTATGACCTGTACCAGAGAAGCCTCTGCCTCCACCAGATCATCGTGCTGTCCTTTCATGAAATCATACCGTTCGGACAGTTCCTGGTATGCCTCTATGGCATTGACATTGACATTTCCCAATGCCTTAATCTGACTTCTGAGTTCCCCGGCCTGTTTTCGGGTGGCCGACAGATCGCTGTATTCTTCCTGTCTCATTTTTTCCGCTTCACTGGGGATCAGTTCGTACTCTGTCCAAAGATACTGGATCCGCTCGTCCAGGATTTCTTCCTGCTTCTCCCTCTGAGCGTTTAGGCGGAACAGTTCCTTATCCAGGGCCGCATCCTGCTTTGCATAGTCCTCCCGTTCGCTGAAAAACTTCTTCTGACTGATCTGTTTTTCTTCTTTTAAACGGATCAGCTTCTCGGTCTCCTCACTGAGAGAAGCGGCTTCTTTTTCCTTTTCCCGGATCTTCTCCAGCATCTGTTCGATTTCTTCTTCCCTGGCCGCGATGACTCCGCAGCTGCTTTCTCTTCGGGTTTCCAATTCCCGTTTTTCTTCCAGGAGTTTCTCCAATTCCCCTGTGATTCGTTCTCTGTTTTCCTGGGCAAACTGCTCCGATTGGGTCAGATTGGCATATTGAAATCCCATCTCTTCCGATTTTTTGGCCAGGCCGTCGCGGATTTCCTGTTCTTTTTTCAGGGCCTCGCTGTATTCCCGGATCGCTTCTTCCGCCTGTCTGTTTTCCCGGTCAATGACACCGATGGACTGTTCCAGCTTTGCCTCTTCTGCCCGAATCTCTTTTATCTTTTCTTCCAGTTCTTTCGTCTCTGCGACACAATCCGCTCTGGAATGCACCACCTCTTCGATGCGGGCGCCGGCCTGTTTTTGATTGAGTCTGGCTTCTGTCTGAGCGATGCGGTTGCTCTGAAGCCGGTTCGTCAATGTCTCCGCCTGCTTTCTCAGCTCTGTTTGCTTTTTCTGGGCCTCCTCCAGGGCGGTCCGGGCTTTTTCCCTTTTTGCGGCAGACGCCTCTGCCTTCTTTTCCAATTCTTCGATTTCGCGGCTTCTTCCCAGGAGGTTGCTGTTATTTTTAAACGCGCCTCCCGTCATGGAACCGCCCGTGTTTAACAGTTCCCCTTCCAGCGTCACAATCCGGACACTGTAGCGGTATTTGCGCGCGGTCCGTATGGCATCATCTATGGTTTCTGCCACGACGACGCGCCCCAGAAGATGGCTGATCAATCCTTTATATTCCTGGCCTGCGCTCACCAGAGACGAGGCAAGGCCGATAATTCCCGGTTCCTTCAGGACTTCCTGCTGATGAAACGTATTGGATATCTGAATTCCGTTGAGAGGGAGAAATGTGGCCCTTCCATACCGGTTTTTCTTCAGGTATTCGATCAGCCGTTTGGCAGTCTGATCCGTATCCGTGACAATATTCTGGATGCTGCCTCCCAGCGCCGTCTCAATGGCCGTCTCATACATTTTCTCTGTGTGAATCAGATCTGCCACCACGCCATGGATCCCCGGCTCTCTGGAGCGGATCTCCATGACCTTTCGGATGCTTGCGCCATATCCTTCATATCGCTCGGCCAGATTTCTCAGATAGTCAGCCCTCGTCTTCGCCGCATGAGATTCCTGCTCATATCCGGCCAGCCTTCGGGATGCCTCGGTCCGTTTTTTTTCCGTCTCCTCCATCTGCGCGCTGAGCCGGTCCTGTTCTTCCTTAAGCGCCGTTTTTTCCTCTTCCAGACGCAGAATCTCATCGGCAAATGTTTTTTCCTCCAAGACCCGCTTCTCCTCCTCACTCTTACTGAAGATCAGCTTCTGCGCCAATTCTGCCCGGCGGATCATCGCCTGTTCCAACATGGTTTCCACACGCTGAGACTGGGCGGCAAACGACGATTTTTCATTCAAAAGGCGGATCATCTTCTCTTTGTCCGCCTCAGATGCCTGGCGAAACTCCGCCATCCTGCCATCCTGCTGTTCCAGTTCCGCGCGGGTGCGCTGTCTGGCGATTTCCAGATCATAAATCTGCTGGCGGATCGTCGTCTGCCTCTGTTCCAGTTCTTCTTTTTCTTTTCTTCTTTCCTCCATCTCCCCTGCGATGGCGCGGGTCCGGTTTTCGATATGTTCCTCATTCATCTTTTCCGTATTGATCTGCTCCCGCATGACATCGATACGGCCGGACAGGTTTCCTTTCTCCACGACAGCCCGATTCAGCGCTTCCTGCCCCTGGCTGATCCGTTCTTCCAAATGGGCCATCTCGTTTTCCAGCGCCTCATATTTTTCCTTCTGCCGGTCACTTTGGCGCCTCACCTCATCCAGATCTCCCTGGGCAATGCGGATTTTTTCATCCAGCTGCACAAGCAGTTCCTTACTATGGTCCCGTTCCAGAAGAAACGAATGGACATCGTAAACCTTCAGCGTTTCTTTTAACCGCAGATACGTTCTGGCCGTCTCTGCCTGTTCTTTCAGGGGCCCCACCTGCTTTTCCAGTTCCGAGAGAATATCATTGACACGTACCATATTGGCCCGCTCTTCTTCCAGCCGCTTCAGCGCGACGGCTTTCCTTCTCTTAAATTTGACGATTCCTGCCGCCTCGTCAAACAATTCCCGTCTCTCTTCCGGCTTTCCGCTTAAAATCTGATCGATCTGTCCCTGTCCGATGATGGAATATCCTTCTTTTCCGATTCCGGTATCATAAAACAGTTCATTGATATCCTTCAGCCGACATGCACTCCCATTGATGCGGTATTCACTTTCCCCGGAGCGGTAAACCCGCCGCGTCACTGTCACTTCATCATATTCGATGCTCAGCTGATGGTCCGAGTTATCCAGCGTAATGGATACATAGGCATAACTCTGGGGTTTTCTGTTTTCAGTTCCGGAAAAAATGACATCCTGCATATTGGAACCGCGGAGCTGTTTTGCGCTCTGTTCTCCCAGCACCCAGCGAACCGCATCCGCCACATTGCTCTTTCCGCTTCCGTTTGGGCCGACGATGCCGGTGATTCCATTATGAAATTCGAATTTGATCTTATTGGCAAATGATTTGAATCCCTGTACTTCGATGGATTTTAAATACATGCTTTCCTACCTTTTCTTCAATGAAAGTATCGTCTGATATGCCGCCATCTGCTGTGCCGCTTTTTTGGTTCGTCCGGTTCCCACACCCGCCGACTGCTCTCCGATCATGGCCTGCATCGTATAATGCTTGTCATGCTCCGGTCCCTCTTCTGCCAGCATTCTGTAACTCAGCACGGTTCCATATTCCCTCTGCACGATTTCCTGCAGGATAGTCTTGCTATCATAAAAGAGCTGTTTATTTTCCACATCATTGAGCACAAATTTTTCAATGAACTCTTTTGCATTAGCAAAACCACCATCCAAATAGATCGCTCCTATCAGCGCTTCCATCGCGTCAGAAATGACGGAATCCCGTTTTCTTCCTCCTGTGGCATCCTCCCCTTTTCCCAAAAGAAGATAATTTCCCAGCTGAATATCCCGGGCACACATGGCCAATGTGGGCTCGCACACCATGCTAGCCCGCATCTTGGTCAGTTCTCCCTCCGGCTTGTTCGGATACATGCGGTATAAAAAATCACTGGAAACCACCTCCAGGACAGAGTCCCCCAAAAATTCCAGCCGTTCATTGCACGCCAGTTTGTTCATATGATGCTCATTGGTAAACGAGCTGTGTATCATCGCCTGTTTGATCAATGAGACATTCCGGAACTGATATCCGATCGTTTCCTCCAGCTTAGCCAATTTCTGTTCCATACATCCCTCATTTCTGCAGTATTACTGCCTCCGATTTTTCATAGTTAAATACCCCGCAGCAAGCTACGGGGCATCCAATTTGCTGCACAGCCAAGCAGCGGCTTTTTTGTTTTTAGTTCTGGGAAGTTGCTTTTTTAATCTCTTCCACTGCGTCTCCCACCGTCACAATTTTTTCAGCAGCCTCATTTGGAATCTCCACATCAAATGCTTCTTCAATTCCCATTATGATCTGGAAAATATCCAGGGAATCCGCTCCCAGATCATCCACAAATGTGCTTTCCATTGTAACTTCATTTTCCTCGATGTTTAATACCTCTGCAATAATCTCCTGTAACTTTTCAAATTCCATTTCATATCCTCCTTGACCTGTTTTCCTGATTTCATTTTCCCTGTTTTTGAAACGAATCATCTCAATCCGCTTCCAAGCCCAGCAGCTTGTTATGCATTTAAGCTTTCTCTGATCTTATCATTGATCTTCTGTTCTGTGAATGCCACACACTGTATGATCGCATTGGTGACCTCCTTTGCCTTGGAACTGCCATGGGCTTTTACCACAAGACCGTTCAGTCCCAAAAGAGGCGCCCCGCCATACTCGCTGGCATCAAATTTTTTCAGTACCTGCTTCAGGGAAGGTTTGGCTAAAAGAGCCCCTATCTTTCCCCGGAAAGAAGAAAGCATCGCTCCTTTTATCTGTTTCATCAGCGTACTTCCCACACCTTCATACAGCTTCAAAGCCACATTTCCGACAAATGCCTCGCATACGATGACATCTGCGGCCCCGGAAGGGATCTCTCTGGCTTCTATGCTCCCAATAAAATTGATATCACTGCACTCTTTCAGAAGCGGATATGTTTCCTTCACAAGCGCATTTCCCTTTTCTTCCTCAACGCCAATGTTTAATATGGCCACACGGGGTTTGCGGATGCCGACCACATGCTCCATATAGATGGATCCCATCTTTGCAAACTGAACCAGATGTTCCGAACGGGCATCCACATTGGCTCCGCAGTCAATCAGAAGGGATACTCCTTTTTCTGTTGGAAGAAGAGGCGCAAGCGGCGGCCGCTTCACACCTTTTATCTTACCGGCGATCAATTGGCCTCCCACCAGCACTGCACCCGTGCTGCCGCAGGAGACAAACGCATCGGCCTGTTTGTCTTTCACTTGTTTCAATCCCACCACAATGGAAGAATCCTTTTTTCCTCGGATAGACGCAACCGGCGGTTCTCCGGTTTCAATCACCTCAGATGCATGCAGGATCTGAACCCGCTCTCTGTCATAAGTATACTTGGAAAGTTCCTGTTCTATGTCAGTTTTTCTTCCAACCAGAGTGACTTTTATGTCAGACCGTTTTGCCACAGCATCTACCGCCCCTTTGACGATCTCAACAGGCGCATTATCTCCGCCCATTGCATCAACAGCAACTGTTATCATATGTGCCTCCATTTACCAAAAGTCTATCATTACTATACTAGATACATTACAAGAAATCAACTATAATTTTTCCCAAAATCAAAATTCATCGTAACTGTCCCAATCTGCCTTTGCTGCAAAGCTCCGGGCACAAAAAATAATCGGCCGTTCTTTCCGGAAAGAAAAAGAGAAATGATTTTTCTTCCAGACGAACGGCCTGATTATTTTTCTGTATCTGTAGAGTTTTACAACAGCCTGTTTCCGCTGCCATGCTTCTTCCGAAAATCTTCGGCAAAAGACAAATTAGTCTTCTACTTTAATGATTTCTTTCTTGTTATAGGAACCGCATGCCTTGCATACTCTGTGAGGCATCATCAAAGCACCGCACTTGCTGCACTTTACTAAATTTGGAGCACTCATCTTCCAGTTTGCTCTACGGCTGTCTCTTCTTGCCTTAGAAGATTTATTCTTTGGACAAATAGACATGGTTACACCTCCTTGAAATTTACTTACTTTTATTAAAGATATCACGGATAACCGACATTCGTGGGTCAAGCTCCGTGACGTCGCAGTCGCAAGTCCCATGATTGAGATTTGCACCACATCTATTACAGATTCCTCTGCAGTCTTCCCTGCACAGAACTTTCATAGGCATGTTCACGATAAGCTCATCGCAGACCAATACGTCTACGTCAAGGTTATGTCCACTGATGTAAGGCTGTTCATCCAGCTCCTCGATCCGATCTCTTTCACTCTGGTTCATGTCCACGTCCTTCACAATCTCTGTTTGAATATGGACATCCACCGGTTCGAGACAACGGTCGCATGGAATCTGCAGATGCAAATCCAGACTGCCGCGAATCTCCAGACTGCGGTTCTTTACATGGGTAATCGTAAGCGTCACCGGTTCCCTCTTTACAATAGGATAATCTCCAGTACTGCTGTGAAACGACTCCATCTCAATCGGGATCCGGTACTGCTTCTGCATACCTTCTGTGGTAAACAGTTCAGATAAATTAATCTGCATCACAACCTCCAATTGTCGGATTCTGTGCACGCTAAGGTTCCCCTCATATGCACTAGGATATTATACATAGCGGGAAAAGGTTTGTCAACCACTTTTTCGCATTTTTGTCAAGTATTTTTCATTGACATATCTGGGCAGACGGATATGGGAATACTTTGTGAACAGAATGGATACCCGGACGGCCGTATGGAACCAAAACCGTCTTCTGGCGGGACGTTTTCTAAAACCCTTCAGAAGACGGTTTTGGTTCCATACAGCCTGGGTATGATATATTCAGGTGTGATATTCAAGCAATGGCTGGCAATTAAGCGTTATGCCTGGGCCTGGGCCTGGACGGCTGTGATGGCTACGACACCGACGATGTCCTCTGCGGAGCATCCTCTGGAGAGATCGTTAACCGGCTTTGCGATACCCTGGGTAACAGGTCCGTATGCTTCTGCCTTTGCCAGTCTCTGAACCAGCTTGTATCCGATATTGCCTGCATCCAAATCTGGGAATACCAAAACATTGGCCTGTCCTGCCACTGTGCTGCCAGGAGCCTTGGAAGCGCCCACAGACGGCACGATGGCTGCATCCAGCTGCAGTTCTCCATCCACCTGTAATTCCGGATGCTCTTTCTTTACGATTTCGGTTGCTTCCACAACCTTTGTCACATCGGCATGCTTTGCGCTGCCCTTTGTGGAATGGGAAAGCATGGCCACTTTCGCCGGCTTCTGAACCAGAAGCTCGAAGGATTCTGCGGAGGAAGCTGCGATGGCTGCCAGTCTTTCCGGATCCGGATTCTGCTCCAGACCGCTGTCAGCGAAGATAAAGGTACCGTTTTCTCCATATTCGCAGTTCGGTACTACCATGAGGAAGAATGCGGATACCAGCTTTACGCCCGGCTTTGTCTTAATGATCTGAAGACAAGGACGCAGTGTATTTGCTGTGGAATGGCATGCACCGGAAACCATACCGTCTGCATCGCCTGCCTTAATCATCAGGCAGCCATAGTAGGTATAATCACTGAGGGCAATCTTTCTTGCCTCTTCTTCTGTCATACCCTTATTCTTTCTCAGTTCAACAAATAAATCAATGTATTCCTGGGTTTTCTCATAGGTGGCCGGATCAATAATTGTGGCGCCGCTTACATCCAGGCCCTTACTGTTTTCCGCTACTTCTTCCGGGCTTCCGATAATAATCAGATTTGCCAGGTCTTCCTTTAAAATCTGCTCTGCTGCCACCCATGTTCTTCTGTCCATGGATTCCGGCAGAATGATCGTCTTTTTATCTTTTTTTGCTCTTTCTTTAATTGTGTCAATAAATCCCATGATTACTTGACTCCTTTCCTATTTCTCCGCCTCTGCGGTTCTGCACAAAATCAGATTAGGCTGCTGCGTTTCCGCTCGCTTTTCGCTTCCATTATAGTACAATCTTTTTTTTGAAACAAGGGATTCCTGTCAATTTTTTGTATTTTCAAGGATACATCCTTGGATACATTCATTCGTACCCCAGAATATTCCTGCAAAGATCAGAAAAATCTATTGGTTTCTTCTCCTGCCTGTGATATAATGCGGGTACTTTGAAAGGAAGGTTGGCTGTACAAAAGCCAAAAGGTAACATGCATATGAAAATTGTCGGTTTAATCGCAGAGTACAATCCGTTTCATAATGGTCATGCATACCACATTCGAAAAGCAAAGGCCGTGACGGGGGCGGATTATTGTATCGTCATCATGAGTGGAAATTACGTCCAGCGCGGAACTCCTGCCGTCATCTCCAAATATGACCGAACAAGGATGGCGCTGGAATCCGGAGCCGATCTCGTCTTGGAACTGCCGGTTTCCTTTTCCACATCCAGTGCGGAACTGTTTGCCAAAGCGGCGGTTTCCCTTCTCGATCACACCGGGATCGTGGACTGTCTCTGTTTTGGAAGCGAATGCGGAGAGATCGAACCGCTTCAGCAGATCGCCCATATCTTTTTGGAGGAACCGCCTTTATACCGGGAAGAACTTTTAAAGAATCTTCGGGAAGGAAACCCTTATCCCAAGGCCCGCAATGACGCTCTCATCCAATACCTGCTGAAATCGGATCGAACTTCCAGCGCTGTGGAAAGCATCTATAAAGCCACATCTCTTCTCTCTTCTCCCAACAATATCTTGGGGATTGAATATTTAAAAGCACTGATTTCATCCAAAAGCCGGATCGTGCCCTACACCATCAGCCGGATGTCCAGCCAGTATCACTCCATGAATCTGGACATGCCTTTTTGCTCTGCCACTGCCATCCGCACCTCTTTGGAAGACTGCACGGATCTGAATCTGCTTCGCAGTCAGGTTCCCGACGGATGCCTTCGGATCTTAAATGAGGCTTACGAAAAAAGCTGTCCGATCACATCCAATGACTTTTCTTCTCTTTTAAATTATCGTCTTCTGACGGAAGAAACCTACTCTTCCTATGATGGTTTTTCGGAGGAACTGGCGGCACGGCTTCAAAACCTGCTGCCCGATTTCATGGAATTTGAAAACTGGGCTGATGCGCTGAAAACAAAATCCTACACGCGCACCAGGATCTGCCGCAGCCTGCTGCATCTGATCCTTGGAATCCGCAGCGCCGATGTGGAAACGTATCAGGAATATGACTGCTGTCTTTACGCCAGAATCCTTGGTTTCCGCAGCCGATCGTCCCAGCTGCTCACCCACATGAAAAACCACTGCCAGGTGCCCATGATTACTAAAATGGCGGATGCCAAGGCCTTCTTAAGCCCCGTGGGCCGACGGATGCTGGAACAGGAAATCCATGCCTCCCATCTGTATAACCTGGCGGTTTTTCAAAAATTCGGTACAAAACTAAAAAACGAATACCGTGCAGGGATTATCAAATGGTCGGAATAAGTCCAATCCCCCGCCCCGGCAGACGAACCTGCCCGCCGACAGATCGGATAAGGCAAAGAGACGTTCTCTTTCCGGTCTTATCGCGCAAATAAAACGGGCTGTCATGGGAAGGTGCTTGAAAAGCCCCTTCCCATGGCAGCCTGTTTTCTTCTATCTTCGAAGAATTTTTTATTTAATTACATGAATCCAGCCTTCCGGTGCTTTGATGTGTCCCATCTGGATACCAGTCAGGGTATCATACAGTTTCTGAGTCACCGGTCCCATCGTTTCCATACCGCTTGGGAACAAAATTTCCTGATCATGGTTGACGATCTTTCCAACCGGAGAGATGACAGCGGCTGTACCGCAAAGACCGCATTCCGCAAAATCTTTTACTTCATCAAAGTATACCTCTCTCTCTTCCACCTCAAGGCCCAGGTATTCTTTTGCCACATACATCAGAGAACGGCGTGTGATGGAGGGGAGAATACTGCCAGACTTTGGCGTCACCACTTTATTATCTTTTGTGACAAACAAAAAGTTGGCCCCGCCTGTCTCCTCCACCTTGGTTCTGGTGGCCGCGTCCAGATACATATTCTCATCAAAACCGTGACGGTGTGCCTCCATAATGGCATGCAGACTCATGGCATAATTTAAACCGGCTTTGATATGGCCTGTCCCATGGGGTGCCGCACGGTCAAAATCACTGACACAAATCGTCAGAGGTTTTGCACCGACCTTAAAGTATGGACCGACCGGCGTCGTCAGAATACGAAACTGGTATTCTTCTGCTGGTTTCACACCAATCACTGCGCTGCTGGCGAACATATAAGGACGAATATACAAGGTCGCACCGGAGCCATAAGGCGGTACATAGGCCTCATTGGCAGCAACCACCTTGGTCACAGCATCTACAAAACGCTCCTTTGGAAAGACCGGCATCTCCAGTCTCCGGGCGGAATCCTCCATACGCTCTGCATTCAAATCCGGGCGGAACGTTACAATATGGCCATCCTCCGTGGTATATGCCTTCAGCCCTTCAAAACAGGACTGGGAATACTGCAGAACTCCTGCGCATTCACTGATCACCACTTTATCGTCTTCCGTCAGTGTACCCTCATCCCAGGCACCGTTTTTGAAGTTTGATACATAGCGCATATCCGTCTTCCGATAGTTAAAACCGATATTTGCCCAATCCAGATTTTTCTTTTCCATAACACATACTTCCTTTCCTATCGCCTGCTTTTCCAGACGACCTGTTTCCAGAAAATTATCACTCCACCTGCAAAACTTGTCTGCTCATGCTCACAGTGTCTTTGCGGATTTCATTAAAAGTATTATCAGACTTTCTCCATATTATGTCAAGATTTTCTAACATAATTTTATGTCATATTTTTATAACATATTTTTATATCTGTGATTTCGGGATAAACACAGGAAGGAATCATTTGTGAACCGGACGCCGGAGAGAGGGAGTGCTGCCTATTGGGCAGCTGCCGCTTCGGCGCTATTTCCGCACATATTTCTGAAAATAATACTCCAGATCAAAATAGGTCTGTTCTTCACTTTCTTCGATCATCTTCCACTGGCCATCTTCATCCAGATTCGGAAAAAAGGTATCTGCTTCATACTGATACATGATTTTCGTCACGTACACCGTATCTGCCAGGGGCAGAAACTGCCGATATATGCTTTCCCCTCCGATAATGTAGATATCCTCCGAAGGATACTGGGCGAGCACCTGTTTCGCTTCCTCGAAGCTGTGTACGGTCTGCGCATTCTTCCGCTGAAACCCGGGATCCCTTGACAGGATAATGTTGGTACGCTTTCCCAGCGGCTGCCCGCCCGGAAGGCTTAACAGTGTCTTTCTCCCCATGACGACCACCTTTCCCGTCGTCTTTTTTCGAAACCACTCCATATCCCCCGGGATCCGCACCAGCAGTCCCCCATTCAGGCCAATGGCCCAATTCTCATCCACAGCCACAATCATCTGCATGCCGTTTTCTCTCCTTTCCGGCTTTTCACCGCTCATCCGTGACCCCCGGCAGCTGAGGAAAACTGTCAATTCTTAAAGCTGTGCACCGGAGCCGGGATTCTTCCGCCCCTTGTGACAAATGCCTCACAGGATTTGGTATTGACCGGCATCACCGGCGCATATCCCAAGAGTCCGCCGAATTCCACGGTCTCACCGATTCCTTTTCCGATGACCGGAATCACACGGACAGCTGTCGTCTTCTGATTAATCATACCGATGGCAGCCTCATCTGCGATGATACCGGAAATCGTCGTGGCCGGGGTATCGCCCGGAATCGCGATCATATCCAGACCAACGGAGCAGACGCAAGTCATCGCTTCCAGCTTTTCCAGCGTCAACGCGCCCTCAGCCACAGCATCGATCATAGCCTGATCCTCACTCACCGGAATAAAGGCGCCACTTAAACCGCCCACATAGGAGGATGCCATGATGCCTCCCTTTTTCACCTGATCGTTCAAAAGAGCCAGGGCCGCTGTGGTACCCGGAGCTCCCGCGCATTCCAGGCCGATCTCCTGAAGAATCTCTCCCACGCTGTCACCCACAGCCGGAGTCGGAGCGAGGGACAGATCGATGATGCCAAAGGGCACGCCGAGACGTCTGGATGCTTCCTGCGCCACCAGCTGGCCTACACGGGTAATCTTAAAGGCTGTCTTTTTAATGGTTTCACACAGTACTTCAAAATTCTTTCCGCGCACCTGCTCCAGAGCGCACTTAACTACGCCGGGACCGCTGACGCCGACGTTGATGACTGCATCGGCTTCTGTGACGCCATGGAATGCGCCTGCCATGAATGGATTATCATCCGGCGCGTTGCAGAATACCACCAGCTTCGCGCATCCCAGGGAATCCTGCTCCTTGCTCTCTTCTGCCGTCTGTAAAATGATCTCTCCCATCAGACGGATGGCATCCATATTCATACCGGTCTTGGTGGATCCCACATTGACCGAACTGCAGACACGCTCTGTCTTGGAAAGCGCCTTTGGAATCGAACGGATCAGCATCTCATCCGCCTTTGTCATCCCTTTGTTTACCAGGGCAGAATACCCGCCGATAAAATTCACGCCCACGGTCTTTGCCGCTTCATCAAGCGTCTCCGCGATGGATACAAAATCCTCCGGCGTCTTGCAGGCAGCTCCGCCCACAAGGGCAATGGGCGTCACGGAAATACGTTTATTGACCACCGGCACCCCGTACTCTCTTTCAATGTCATTACCTGTGGAGACCAGGTTCTTAGCCAGACGTGTAATCTTTTCATAGATCTTTTCATTGAGTTTTTTCAAATCAGAGTCACAGCAGTCCAGAAGGCTGATGCCCATGGTGATGGTGCGGACATCCAGCTTCTCCTGATCAATCATATTGTTGGTTTCACTTACTTCGAAAATATTTAACATAGGACCATTTCCCCCTTAAATGCGGTGCATTTTTGTAAAGATTTCTTCCTTCTGGCAGCGGATGCTGACGCCGATTTCTTTGCCCAGCTCTTCCAATTCCGTCACAGTGGTCCCAAAATCTTTCTGTGCATTGGTCACATCCACGATCATCATCATATTGAAATATCCCTGGATGATTGTCTGGGAAATATCCAAAATGTTGATACTGTTGCCCGCCAAATACGTACAAACCTTTGCGATAATCCCAACGGTATCCTTTCCAACTACTGTTATGACTGCTTTTGTCATTGCTTTTTCCTCCTACAAATAAATGATGTCTGACATGGTGTCCCTTTTGGCCACAGAAATCGGAAAATCCGCAGCTTTATATGGTTTTTCACTCATAGTCACTTCTAAACAAACGGTCTCATAGGCCAATGCTTCATAGTTATTTTCCTTGCTCAAATGGCCCAGCACGATGGACTTCATGCCGTCATGCAGAAGCTCATTCAACAGCTGCCCGCTGGCTTCATTGGACAAATGACCGTAGTTTCCCATAATCCTTCTCTTTAAATAATAGGGGTAGGGGCCTGTCTCCAGCATTTTTAAATCGTGGTTGGCTTCCAGCAAAATCGCGTCCAGCCCAATCAGATGATTGATCGTATACTGACTGTAAACGCCCAGGTCCGTCACCACCGCCACTGCCTTTTTGTTTTCCCCTGTTCCTGACTCGATCCGGTAGACAACCGGATCGACTGCATCATGGCTGCTGGAAAAGGGATTGACTTCCAAATCTCCCACCTGTACAAGAATGTCCGGCTGGAGCGGACAATACAGTGCCTCATCAATCTCCTTTTTCTTATCATATTCTCTGATTTTCTGCAGGGTATTCTTAGTTCCATAAATCGGGATGCCATACTTTTTCGCCATCACCCGAACCCCCTGAATATGGTCGGAATGTTCATGTGTAATGAAGATTCCATTCAGTTCCTGCGGCTTCACATCCAGTTCTTTCAAACTGTCCGTGATCCGTTTGCAGGAAATGCCTGCATCCACCAAAATATGAGAGTTTTCACTGCCTATATATGTACAATTACCACTGCTGCCGCTGGCAATACTGACAAATCTCATCTTATCTCCCATCCAAATAATTCCACGTCCTTAAGTATAGTTGATCCTGCTTTCTCTGTCAACCCAGAAGACGTGCAATCTGCCTCTTTGTTTCCTCAAAATTTCCGCTGTTGTCGATCACGGCATCCGCCATCCGGCGAAAGGCTGTCTCGGGAAGCTGTCTGTCCATCACAGACACACACCGTTCCTTTGTATAGCCTCTGGATGCCATCAGCCGCTGCACCCGGACATCCGCTGACGCATACAGATACCATACCGTATCACACAGTTTCAGCAGCCCGCCCTCTTTCAGAAGAGCCGACTCCACCACCGCATAGGGATACTGTCCGCTTTCTTCGGCCCGCCTGATCTCCTCCAGGACGGCTTGCTTTACCAGCGGATGTACGATTGCATTGATCTTTGCCACGGATTCTTCATCCCGAAATACGATGTTTGCCAGCTGTTCCCTTTGGATGGTTCCGTCCCCGCCAAGGATCCCCGGCCCATAGGCCTCCACGAGGCGCTCATAGGAAGCGCCTCCCGGCTCCATCAGGCGGTGACCCACCTCATCCGTCACGATGATATAGGCGCCGTATGCCTCCTTCATCCAGGCCAGCACCGACGATTTTCCGGCTCCCACTCCCCCTGTCAGGCCAATAATCTTCATATCCATTCCTTTCTTTCCCAGCTGTGTATTCACCCGCTTTGCCGTTTCTTCCAATCGTTTCCCCGCTTTACTTCGTTTCAAACCAGCTGTTTCCCGTCTTCATATCGATCTCCAGCGGAACATCCAGGCGGGCTGCCCCCCGCATCTCATCCGCCAGGATCTTCTGTACGCCTTCCAGCTCTTCTTTTTTCACTTCGATCAGGAGTTCATCATGCACCTGCAGAACGATCCGTGATTCATATCCTTCTTCCCGCAGCCGCCTGTCCACCCGGTTCATGGCAATCTTTATGATATCCGCCGCTGTCCCCTGAATCGGAGAATTCATGGCAATCCGTTCCCCGAAAGAACGCTGCATAAAATTGGATGATTTCAATTCCGGTATGGGCCTGCGCCTTCCAAACATGGTGGTCACATATCCCTGCTCTTTTCCGGTCTCCACCAAACGGTCCAGAAATTCTTTTACCTTGGGATACGTCTCAAAATATTTTTCGATATACTGAAGGGCCTCTTTCCGGGTAATGCTCAGATCCTCACTCAGTCCAAACGCGCTGATTCCATAGACGATCCCAAAGTTGACCGCTTTGGCATTTCGTCTCTGGAGAGGCGTCACCTGATCCAGGGGCGTGTGAAATACCTGGGATGCCGTCAAGGCATGGATGTCCTGGGCATGACGGTATGCCTCAATCAGGCTCTCATCGCCGGACATATGGGCCAAGACACGCAGTTCAATCTGGGAGTAGTCGGCATCCACAAAGACACATCCATCCTTCGGCACAAACACCTTTCGAATCTCTCTTCCAAGCTCCATTCGAATGGGGATGTTCTGCAGATTCGGATCCGTGCTGCTGATGCGGCCCGTGGCCGTGATCGTCTGATTGAATGTGCCGTGGATTCTTCCGTCCTCCCGAATGCACCCAAACAAGCCGTCGGCATAGGTGGATTTTAGTTTTGTCAGCTGCCTATACTCCAAAATTTTACCCACCACCGGGTAATCCGGCGCCAGCTTATCCAACACATCGGCCGCAGTGGAATAGCCGCTCTTCGTTTTTTTCGCATAGGGCAGCTTCATTTTTCCAAACAGTACCTCTCCCAGCTGTTTGGGGGAATTGATGTTAAACGTCTCCCCGGTCAGCTCATAAATCTGCTGCTCCAGTGTGTGAATTCCATCCGCGAGACGTTCGCCGTACTCCTTTAGCGCCTCGCCTTTCACCAGGATTCCCGCCTGTTCCATCCGGTACAGACTGTACACCAGGGGAAGCTCGATGTCCTGATACAGCGCTGCCATTCCTTCTTCTTTCAGCTTTTGTGCCATCACCGGTCCGGCAAACAGCGCCGTATACGCGCTGCAGCAGGCATACTTCATCATCGCATCCGGCAGCATCTGTGCGTCTTTGAAGGATGTCTTGCCAAATAAATCGGCTCTGGACGGAAGCTCCATATCCAGATATTCCCTGGCCTGCATTTCATAGGGATACGCGGATTCCAGCGGATTCAAAAGATAAGCCGCCACACCGGTATCCGCATAGGGAAGGCTGCCTTCTGCATACAGCCATGGCAGCTGCGGCTTCAAATCCACCACATAAATCTCCGGCACACGATCGGCCAGCTCCCGCATCCACGCTTTCACCATATCGGAGGTAATGAAAAACTGAACCTTCAGAAAGGCCGCCGTCCCGTCCGGCATACAAATTCCGCAGCCGAACAGTTCCCCCGCTTCAGCCACAAGCTGAATCCCCAGCTTTCTCTGTTTTCCGGCTTTCTGAATCCACGCCTGGGCCTCCGCCAGGTCGGTGATCTCCACAAAATTTTTTGAAATATCCACCGCTTCTTTTTCCTCGCTGTCCAAATCCAGGTGCAGCGATTTGAACTCCAGTTCATCCAGCACCTGCTGTGCCTCTTTTTTGTCCAGGCTAATCTTCAGACAGTCCAGTGTCAGATCTCCCAGGTCAATATCGCACTTGATGGTCGCCAGCCGCTCACTCAGGAGGGCAGCTTTTTCTCCCGCCAGCTCCGTATCGCTTTCTTTTTTCAGATACGAAAGGGGAGAGCGCTTCAGTCCCAGCTTTTCTTTCCAGTACGCCTTGATCTTTTTCTCTCCTTCTGCGTCCAGATCCCGGATGGCATCATACAGATGCTCTACGGTTCCATACTCCTGAATCAGCTTCACAGCCGTGGCCGGTCCGATTCCCGCCACACCTTTGATATTGTCAGACGTATCTCCCATGAGGCCTTTCAGAGAATTGACATGTTTTGGCGGCACGCCGAATTCTTTCTCCACCAGCTCGGGAGTAAAACAAAATGCCCGCTCGGGCACATTCATCTCTTCTTTATTCAGCTGATACTTCTTAAACAGCTCATCCGTCTTTTCCGCTGTGGTATGCATCATCCAAAGGTTCGTCCGCTCCGTCACCAGCTGCAGATAATCATTGTCCTTCGTCAGAATCCTCACCGGCACCTCAGGCTCAAATTTTCTGGAAAGACTTCCGCAAAAATCGTCCGCCTCATACGTTTCATCCATGAATTGCGGCACATGCATCCGCTTCAGCGCATCCTGACAGAGGGCGAACTGCTCCTTCAAAGGTTCCAGCGTATCCGTCCGGTTGGCCTTATAATCCGCATACATCTCCCTGCGAAACGTATCCCGCGACAAATCCCACGCCACGGCCAGATACGCCGGCTTCTGCTCTTTTAAAATCTTGAATAAGGTCCGCAAAAATCCAAATACCGCATTGGTATACGTCCCGGTGGACGTCATCATGATCTTGTGAAAGTATTTTTCCTTTTCTTCCAGCGTTTTTGCAAACATGACTTCCCTTGGAAGATTCCCATAAAACTGGGTGGTCAGCAAGCTGGACCCATCGATCAGCAACAAATAATCCTTTTCCACATCTTCCTCCATTCTGCGGCCAGCAATCTCATCCGCCGCCTACAACCATCTTTGAAACTGGAAAAATGCGGCCAGCAGAGTCAGCAAGACCGCCGCCGCTCCCACAACAATACGAAAAACAGTAAAAACATGGCGGGAACGCACCTGCTCCCTTGCCTCTTCCAGATCGGTCCTCAATGCACCGGACAAATCATATGTGGTAAACTGATCCTGATCCAATCCCTGAATCCCGACATGTACCGTATAGTATATCTCCAATTCTTCATAACAATCCTTACATCCGCTGATATGTTTCAGAAATGGTTCCAGTTTATCCTCTGGTATCTCATCTTTGATAAATGCCATGACCAGGCTTCTCACTTCTTTACAATCCATTCCAATCCCCAACTTTCGCAGCTGTTTCACGACAATACGTAATCAAAAAATTCTTTCATGACCTGCTCATCCCGAAACTTGGCCAGATACATCTGATCCCCCATGGCAGATGCCAAAACATCCGGCATCCGGTCACTCATGGTAATATTGGCCCGATACTTTGACAACAGTTCCACATGGCTATGCTGATATTCCCTGCTGCTTCGCCTGCCCACATAGGCACAGAAAAAATGTTCCTGATTCTGATCCACGCTGCTGGAATCAAACGCCACCATGTCCGCCCAGATTTTAAACACATTGACACTGTTGGCATAATTGAGCATGTCCGGCGTAAATCCGCCCGAGGGGCGCATATTGACTTCCAGACCCACAATCGTTCCGGCTGCTCCCAGATTTTCGTAATCCCTCTTCAGGCGGAAGAATTCAAAATGCACAAAACGGCTTCTCACATCAAACGCCTTTGCGCACCGTCTTCCGGCCTCCCGCACATCCTCTGCCAGCGATTTGACAATATAAAAATAGGCGCTGTCCTGGTTGTTCACAATATCCATGATGGACACAGGCGTAATATTCCCGGATTCAAAAATCGGCTCCCCTTTGCTGTCAATGATGGCATCATACGAGCAGATTTCTCCCTCCACAAACTCTTCCAGGACAAACATCCGGCTGTGCTTTTGCTCAAAAAACTCTTCCAGGTCTTCTTCCCTTCCGATGGTATAGGTATTCTGCGCTCCCACACCACTGTCCGGTTTCAAAATCAGAGGATATCCATGCACCGCCGCAAATTTCTTGGCTGCTTCCCAGTCATCGGCATAAATACAGTCCGGCGCCGGAATCCCCGCTTTTTTATACGTTTCTTTCATCCTATATTTGCTCTTGATCCGGGCAATCTCATGGGGACGAAATCCATTCCCAATATTGAAGTCTTCCCTAAGCCGCGCATCCTGATCCAGCCAATATTCATTGTTGCTTTCCAGCCAGTCAATCTTGCCGTATTTGAATGTAAAATACGCGACAGCCCGCAGCATCTGATCGTAGTCTTCCATATTGTCGACCCGATAGTACTCCGTCAGCGCATTTTTTAAACCTAAAACCAAACTGTCATAGGGCGCATCTCCAATCCCCAGGACGTTGACACCATTTAATTTCAACTGAACACAAAAATTCCAGTAATTCGCAGGAAAATGGGGTGAAATGAAGATAAAATTCATCTTTTACAACTCCTCTCGCCACACAGCACGTCCGCGGATAAACCAAGCCCCAGACGTGCGATGGATGCAGTTTCTATTAATCCAATGTAATATTATAGCATATGTGGGGGGAAAAGGGAAGAATCGGATCGGGAAATGAAAATTGCTCTGCTATTTGTAATTGATGTGCCTTTATGCAAGAATTCCAATCGGTTTCACTGATTCTGTATTTATTCAAGTTTCCTCCGCAAGAGAAAACCGGTATTTTGATAATTCTTTATAAATCTGAAAGATATTTTTCAAATTCTGTCTCTGTAAATGTATGCACCTCTTTGAAACAATAATTTTTAAATATCGTTAAGCCAAAGCAAATATATTCGCTCTTTGCATATTGTCCTATTTTCTTTGCAAAGCTATCAAACGAAACAGACGGCTGTACCATATTTCTCTGTTTTTTCTTTAACGTTTCATCCAGGTTATTAGTCTGATTTACCCCTTCATTATATACCAAAATATATTTCATATTCTTTCTCATGTCCGATATCCGAGCCGATGTAATATCCGTAAATATAAGAACACTGTCATATATTTTTTTACGTAAACCAAACTGTTTTGCCCGATCCATAAACCCGTTTTTGAACTCTACAAATACAGGAGTACCGTCCCCTTCTTCCATCAACGCATCATTCGATTTTGGAAATTCACTCAATTCCAGATTTTTAATATAATCTTCCTTCACTCCATCAAAATTAATTGCCGGTCGAAGAGACTGGGTCATATATACTTTCTGTCCGCCGCTTTCATCCAATGACGTTTCTTTCAAATTCGTGATATGGTTTCTGAAAATTTCGTACTTATTCCAATCCATTGCTTTCCCACCTCTCATCCTCAAGTCTTTGCAGTGGTCTGGACAATTTTTCATAAATCCTTTCAATATTGTCCGTAACATCTACAATATCTGCCCGATCCCCTCTTGCTTCTGCTAAATAATACTTACAGATATCCGCCACATCATATTTTGCCGAATATACCTGAATTGCCCTCAAAAAGTATGGACTATGAGTATTTAACAATACATGAAGTTTGAATTCCTTTTGAATCAATACAATAAGTTCTGCAAGCAAAAGCTGCCACTCTGGATGAAGATGAATTTCCGGTTCATCAAAAACAATCGTTCCTCCTTCTTCTATACTTCCATTCATCAACAATGTTTTCAAAATCAAAAATGTCTTCAATCCTGTGGAAACATTGGATAAAGACAGCGGCTTTCCAATTTTTTTAGAACTATATCCATAACTGTCTTCCGTCTTCAAAAGGCTTCCCTCGCATGCCTTATTTAAAATCTCCAATATATGATTTAGTCTTTCTGAGACCACCATTTCTTCTATAACTCCGCTTACAAGAGAACGATTGTTTTTCTTAGTCAAAAGCTGTATCAGCTTATCTCTGTGATCCTCTATTGCTTCACCCCTATATGGAACAAAATTACTTAATCGATCGACAACAAATGGGTCGTCAATATAAGCCAGATTACTATAAATGTCTTCTGCCTGATCAATTTTCACGCTTTCATCCGGTTTAATATGAATATCAATCACTTTCTGATCGCGAATCTCAAGGACGGCTCTGCTCTCCGTATTGGAATCATCCACATAACCAACCTGCATCTGATACTCTAATGCAAGAATCTGCCTCATTACATTCGCTTTAATGGTATCATCATCCAACTTCAGATATGCAAGAATTTTCTCCGTCACATGATCTGGATCTGAATTTTTCTCCAGCTTCTCATTACCTTTATACAGCAATGCCATCCGCTCTTTTAATTTTCTGGGATATTCTATATACTGCTCTCGTTTTCTTCCAATCTCATGGGATACTCTCTCCAGTTCTTTTCCTCTCGATGCGCTGCTCCAGATCGGCTCTGCATCTGCCAAAACAAGTACGCGAAAAATCAATTTCTCCCGTTCTCTATCCAACGTATCATTCATATTGTAAAACGCATGAAACAAACAGTATAAGGCTTTTCCCACCGTACTTTTTCCGGTGTTATTTTCTCCGGCAATCACTGTAATGCCGTCCATTTCCACCGAAGCTTTCTCAATTTTACCAAAATTCTTTAAACTCAGCTTCATATTCTATCCTCCATCCCATCAGGCAGCGATCTTGAAACCACTCGCAAAAGGCCGCCCGCATATCACCACATGATGCCTCTGATCTCAAGATTTGGTTTATCCTTGTAAACGGTAGATAGTGCGTACCTCGAAAAAGCAGACCATGTATGGGATAATAGATTCAAATTCTATTATTGGGTATCAAAAGTTTAGTGCTTAACTTTTGATACCTGGTTGAAATGAGGTGAATCTATGA
>DVJD01000127.1 GCA_018710785.1 Candidatus Fimimorpha excrementavium | reverse complement strand
GAGGATCTGCTCTGCCAATGGCGGGCTTCCTCCCATGATAAAACGCAGACAGTATTATGAGGATTTGGAACTGGTAGCATAGTCAGTGATATCCTTGAAATAAATGTGTCAACTAATCTTGACAATATCATTCGGATATCTACAATGAATTTAAAAATTTGCAGAAATATGTGAATAAAGTGGCATCAGGAACACGGTGCATTTTCTGGAAATCAACAATGAAATCAAGCAAAGAAATGTTGGAGGTAATATGAGCACATATGTATTGACAAGCATGTTTCACAATGGATTTCATGGCAGGGTATCGGAGTTATTTCGGCGAATGATTGTCAGCAGAAATGGGTTTGCATTTGTTGCCTCTGAATTTGAAAAGCAGCATGAGACAACTGACCACTATTTTACTGTTTTTTTGAATATGTTTGAAACATGCGGCATTCATTTCCAAGATGCATACGCCGTGGACGGAAGAATGACGCGGAAAGAGGCGCAGCGTGCAGTGGAGAAAGCAGATGTGGTTTGGCTGGCCGGAGGAGACAGCCCCAAACAGTTTCGGTATCTGCAAAGCTATGGATTGGATATAGTCATAAAACAGCACCAGGGGATCATCATAGGAATGAGCGCAGGATCCATCAATATGGCAGAGACCGCCATATGTACCGTATCCTGCGGACACGACAGGCAAGAGATCTATAAAGGCCTGGGATGTGTAAAGATTTCCGTGGAGCCCCATATTGATCCGAACAATCTGTCCGGTGAAGTGAAGGAACTGTCTGCCAACCATACCATCTATGGGCTGTGTGATGAGAGTATGATTGTCTGTACCGATGGAACCATGGAATTTGTTGGAGATGTATACAAAATCAGAGACGGTCATGCGGAACGCATGGCGGGAACTGTGAAGGAGAAGGAATACAATGAGCAAAATTAAGATTATCAAAAAGAATGACGAATACAGTTCGGAATACGCCGTAGGAGATATTTTTACCGTGGAGGGGACCTGGTATGGAGGCGTCCACATCATGGGAAAATCCGGTGTGCCCATCTCACTGGACAAGGAAGAATATATGGAGCTGGACGCCGAGCCGGATTCCTCCAAAGATAAGGAAGGACAGCGTGAGTTCCGGCCGGGGGATATTGTCCGCCATTTTAAGCGGGAGTGGGTCAGCGAGGATACATCGGAATATTTGTATCAGGTACTGGCTGTGGCAAAACACACGGAAACCGGGGAAAAGCTGGTGGTGTACCAGGCGCTGTATGCAACGTTTCAGGTCTGCGCCAGACCCTATGATATGTTTGTGAGTGAGGTGGACCGGGAAAAATATCCGGATGTTAAGCAGAAATATCGGTTTGAGAAAGTGCAGGTGTGAGACAGATGGCATCGGAGAGAACAGAAGAATTGTACCAGCTGCTTTTAAGCAAAGGATATCCCAGGGAGCTCTGCGCGCAGATTGCCTATGAGCACATGAATACCGATTATACAGCCACCCGCATGCTGGGGTATCTGTATCGGGTGAGTCATCCGCGTGTAGAAGATGTGGTGGATGAGATGCTGGCAATCTTAAGTGATCGGGAAGAGATCATTCGAAAGAAAGAAATGGAGCATGCCCAGGCAGTAATTAATGATATATATAAGAACGGATTATAGGCTGTGCCGGGGAGGCAGCAGCAAAGGAGGAATACAGCGATGGACAATGAAAAAGTATATTCTATGCGTTTTTCCAAAGTATATCCCCTTCTGATTCAGAAGGCGGAGCGGAAAAACCGATCCAGGGAAGAAGTGCTGGAAGTGACGGTGTGGCTGACGGGATATTCGGCTTCGCAGCTTATGGATATGTTGGACAGTGATATCACCTACGGGGATTTTTTTCGAAACGCACCGACCATGCATCCCAATCGGGAAAAGATTACGGGAAGCATCTGCGGCGTGCGGATAGAGCAGATCGAAGACCCTCTGATGCGGGATATTCGATGCCTGGACAAGCTGGTGGATGAGCTGGCCAAGGGAAAATCCATGGATAAGATTTTGCGCAAATAGAGGGAGAACAGGAAGAATATCAGATCATTGACGGACAGCAGAGGCTCACCACGGTGTCTCTCCTGATGCTGGCCATGTACCATCTGATTGGGCAGGGAAAAATCGTGCCGGAAGATCCCACCCTCAGTACGCGAATTTATGAAGATTACCTGGTGGATAAGTATCAGCCCAAGGAGACCCGGATCAAATTAAAACCCATCAAGGAAGATCAGCAGGCATTTGGAAAACTGTTTGAAGAAGAGGAAAGGGAATACATTCCCGGCTCCAATCTGACCACCAATTATCGCTATTTCTATGAGCGCATTCAGAAAGAAGAGCTCACCCCCGATCAGCTGTTTCAGGCCATCCGCAGCCTGGAGATCATCCATATCAAGCTGGATCAGGAGGACAATCCGCAGCTGATCTTTGAAAGCCTCAATTCCACCGGGCTGGATTTGTCGGAGGGGGACAAAACCCGCAACTATATTCTCATGGGACTTCCCGCGAAAAAGCAGGAAGAGTACTATGAAAAATACTGGAATAAAATTGAACAATCTACCAATTACCAGGTGGATCTGTTTGCTCGGGATTATCTGAGCGTAAAGCAGCAGGCCACACCTGCGCTGAATAAAATTTACCGGACGTTTAAAACGTATGTGGAGGAGCGGGACATGGAGATGGAATCCCTTCTGGCCGATTTGCTGTTCTATGCCAGACTGTACCGCATTCTTTTGACGGGTGAATTCTCCGATAAACGACTGCGTGTTTGTATTTTCCGGCTGAATCGTCTGGAGACCACCATCACAAGGCCATTTTTCCTGGAGGCGCTCCGTTTGTATCAAAAGGGGCGCTTTGCGCAGACGATCTGGTATCTGTATTTCTGGTAACCGAAACTTATCTGTTTCGCCGCACCATCTGCGAGCTGCCTACCAATCAGCTGAATAAGATTTTTCTTCTTCTCCACAAAGAAATCATCCGCTATGACGGTACCGAAGAACAATATCTGGAAAAGCTGAACTATACCCTGCTGTCCAAAAAAGACCGGGCTCGTTTTCCGGACGATGAAGAGTTCGCAGAGGCCTTTGGAAAGAAGCAGATCTACCTGATGAATGCCAAAAATAAACTGTACATCATGGAGCGGTTTGAAAATTTTGGGACCCTGGAGGACAAGGATGTTTACCGGCATTGCGATGACGGAGAGTATACCATTGAGCACATCATGCCCCAGCATCTGACTCCGGCATGGGCAAAAAGTCTGGGCGGGGAGTATGAGAGGATTTATCACACCTGGCTTCACCGCATGGCCAATCTTACACTGAGCGCCTACAACTCCAAGTACAGCAATGCATCATTTATCGAAAAACGGGATATGGAGCATGGATTTAAGGACAGCGGCATCCGCATGAACCAGTGGCTGGCCTCCAGAGAAAAATGGGACGAAGAAGAGCTGGAAGAACGGAATCGTCTGCTGAAGCAGAGGGCATTGGAAATCTGGAGTTATCCCAATACGGCGTTTCATCCGGCCAAGAAGCAGATGGATACCTGCACGCTGGATGATGACATCAATCCTACAGGGAGAAAAATCGCCCGGTTTGCTTATAAGACATTGGAACAGCCGGTTACAAACTGGCAGGATATGTTTGAGCGGGTGGTTCGCATGATCCACACAGAGGACAAGTCCGTGCTCAGCCGTCTGGCCTATGAGACAGATGAAAATGTGGACTTGTCTGTTTATGTCAGCCATAGGAAAGAAGACCTGCGCAGTGTCGTCGAAATTGATCCTGGAATCTATATGGAGCGCAATACCAGCACATGGACCAAGCTTTCCATTTTGAAACGCCTGTTTGTCCTGTATCATCTCGACCCGGAGGACCTGGTCTTCTATCTTCGGGATGAGGAAGAACAGGAAGAGACGGGGAATGGAACGATAAAAGAAATTCGCAAAAAGTTTTGGACTTATGCGTTGCCCATACTCAAAGAGGCCAATGCAGAAGAGCAGTTATTCGTATATTGCAATCCGGTACAGGCCAATTGGATCAGTACATATTTTGGAATCGCAGGAGTTCAGCTGTGCTGTGTGGCCAACCAGGACACAGCGAGGGTGGAAGTCTATATCAGAATGGACCGTGAGGAGGAAAACAAAAGAATGTTTGATTCCATTGCTGCCCATCGGGAGGCCATTGAACAGACACTGGGCGTTCCCCTGACGTGGGATCGGCGCGAAGATAAAAAATCGTCCAAGATCTATTATGAGATCACCGGCGCTGGGGTCGGGAAGGAGGAAGACTGGCCGGTGGCGGCGAAGTTCATGGCAAAATGGGCGAAAAGGCTGTATCGGGAAATCGTGGTGAAATACATAAAAAGAAACTGAATATTTGGAGGGGATGGAAAATAGTTTTGCGCTATATAATGGGCGATGGTTTTGCAATTCGCTACTGGGAAAGGATGGATTGAAAATTATGGAAGAGAAGGATATGAAAGTTGTAATCTGGGCAGGAGGCTTAGGTACAAGAATCAGTGAGGAGAGTCATTTGAGACCAAAGCCGATGATTGAGATTGGAGGTATGCCCATTTTATGGCATATCATGAAGATATATTCCCACTATGGATTCAATGATTTTATTATTTGCCTGGGCTATAAACAATATGTTGTGAAGGAATTTTTTGCCAACTATTTCCTGTACAATTCTGATGTTACATTTGATCTGAAGAATAACAGCATGCAGGTATTATCCGATCATGTGGATCCCTGGAAGGTGACCCTGATTGATACGGGATTACATACCATGACAGGCGGACGTCTGAAGCGTGTGAAAGACTATATAGGAAATCATCCGTTCCTGCTGACATATGGAGACGGAGTATCTGATGTGAATATCAATGATGTGGTGAAGTTCCATCAGTTCCATGGAAAACTTGCAACGCTGACCACGGTGAACATTGCGCAGATGAAGGGCGTATTGGAAGTGAACAGCAACAATGATGTTGAGTCATTCCGGGAAAAATTTGATGAAGATGCTTCTCTTATCAACGGAGGATTTATGGTACTGCAGCCGGAAGTTTTTGACTATATTGAAGGAGACAACACCATGTTTGAGCAGGAACCGCTGCGTCAGCTGGCTGCTGAAGGACAGTTAAAATCCTATTATCATAAGGGATTTTGGCAGTGTATGGACACGCAGAGGGAAAAACAAAAACTGGAAGCTTTATGGGCGTCCGGCAATGCACCTTGGAAAGTATGGTAATTCGCATCCCCAGCAAATATCCGGTGATCCCCGTCCATACCATGATATTCGTAGAAAATTTCCCCCTGGTCAGGAGCCGCGCTTTTTGCGGCTTCTTCTTTTTTGGGCGTACTGAGCCCGGAAAGCGGCAGTTGTTTTCTCCGATTGGAACCAGACGCGGATGATGCAGAGAACACGGCAGATCATGGGGATCACAATATCCCTCCATGCAAAAGAAAAGGGACTGATTTTGTTCATGGGCTGATGGGACTTTCCTTGCACAAAGAGGAAAAATGCTTTATGATAGATTAAGAAAGGGACGAAACAGCAGGAAGGACAAAAAACATGAAAACAAAACGATTGTATGAAACGGCTCCCTATCAGAAGTCCATGGAAGCCGTTGTAAAGGAATGCAGGATAGAGGAGAAAACGAAACTGATCCTGGATCAGACCGTATTTTATCCCGAGGGCGGAGGACAGCCGGGCGATCAGGGATGGCTGTACCTTCAGGCGGAGGAAGCGGACGGAGAGACGGAAAAAGTGCGCGTCCTGGATACGCAGGAAGAGGACGGCATGATCGTTCATATGGTGGACCATCCCGTCGCTTTCGGGACAAAAGTGCGTGGAGAGATCGACTGGGAAACCCGATACGGATATATGCAGAACCATACCGGGGAACATATGGTATCCGGCTGTGTTCATAAAAAATACGGGTATGATAATGTGGGATTTCATATGGGAAAGGACGCGGTGGTCATTGATTTCAATGGAGAACTGAATTGGGATCAGCTGCAGGAGATTGAGGAAGAAGTGAACCGGGGTGTGGATGAAAATGTACCGGTTGCCGTCACCTACCCGTCGGAAGAGGAATTGTCGGAAATTCCCTATCGGAGCAAAAAAGAGATTCAGGGCCAGGTGCGCATTGTAACCATTTCGGGATATGATATCTGTGCCTGCTGCGGCATCCACGTGGCGGCCACGGCAGAGGTGCAGATGGTGAAGATCTTGTCCGTACAGAATCACAGAGGCGGCGTGCGGGTGGAGATGATCTGCGGAAAAGATGCCAGGGAAGATTACAGAAAAAAACATGTTCAGTCTGTGGAAGTGGCGCGGGCATTGTCGGTGAAACCCTATGAGATCTCTGAGGCAGTCAGGCGGATGACGGAAGAAAACATACGGCTGAAAATGAAGTTTTCCCAGGTACAGTCAGAGCTGGCAGCAGAAAAGATCGGACGGCTGGAAGCGGGAAAACGGGCGGTTGTATTCCGGGAAGACGGGAAAGACAGCATTCTGGGAGAAGGATGGGATCCGAATCAGGTCAGACGGCTTGTGAATCTGGCAAGGGAAAAGGCGGTTCATGTGCTGACTCTTACAAAAGGAAACAAGGAGAGGGAATACCGCTATATCATTGGCAGCGGGGAAGACGCCGGAGTTTTGGCAAAGCGGATGAACGAGCGGTTTGCAGGAAGAGGAGGCGGTTCGGCCATGATGACCCAGGGTAGTCTGTTTGGAGAGGCAGAGGAAATGGAGGCATATTTTTTAGAGCTGACTGCCGATGAAGCGGATGTTTGCCAAAAGGGGGAGGAATGATATGAGACGGTTCCAGATTTCAGAGTGGTGCCGCCGCTTTGCGGAAGAAGTGGTGAGACCGGGAGACCTCTGCATGGATGCGACGGCCGGAACCGGGCAGGATACTGTTTTTTTGGCACGTTTGGTGGGGGAAAGAGGAATGGTTCTTGCCTATGATATCCAGGAAGAAGCCCTAAAACAGACCAGAGAGCGGCTGAAAAGGGAAGGATTGGAAACCAGGGTTCGGCTGATCCGGAAAAGTCATGCTGCCATGGAAGAGGATGCCGGGGAAGGGGAGGCTTCCTGCATTATGTTTAATTTTGGATATCTTCCGGGTGGTGATCATACCATAAGCACAAAGCCGGAGACCAGTGTCATGGCCGTCGATGCGGGACTGCGGATTCTGAAACCGGGAGGGCTTATGTGCCTTTGTATATACAGTGGAAAGGACACCGGATATGAAGAAAAAAGAGCGCTGCTCACGCATTTAAAAACACTGGATCAGAGACAGTACCTGGTCATTGTCAGTGAATATTACAATAGAAAAAACGATCCGCCGATACCGGTGCTGATTTACAAAAAATAAGAAAACGATCAGGTCTCATCCAATCGGATATCCGGTTTTGAGATGAGGTTTTTTCATTGGAGAATTGGTGAAAACATATGACCAAAACAGAAAGAATACGTTGGAAAAAGTCCTGGACAGTGACCATGGGGCTGATCCTTTTGATAGCGGCTGCCTCTTTTATGGTAACTGATCGGATCAACCGCATCGAAGAGGAAAAATGTTTTCAAAAGCTTTATGACGAGGCGGGAAAGCTGTCCAGTGACATAGAACAATATATTGCGGAGAGCACGCAGCAATTGGAAATGATGGCGTCAGTGATCGGGCGGTACGATGATTTGGGATCGGAACAGCTTTGGAGAATCATTGATTTTTACAGCAATTTCGGAACATTGTCTAAAATAGAGATTTTGATGCCGGATGATACGGTACTGACAAACGGCGGTCAGAAGACGGAAGAAGAAAATTTGTCTTTTGAAACGGAGTCTGACTTGGGAGCGCACATTACCGGACCGGCGGAGAATGGGAATGGAGACGGCAGCCATATTGTAAAAACTTGTGTCCCCGTGGTCAAAGATCAGGAAACCATCGCCATGCTGTACGGGGCATTGGATCTAAAGAATTTGATAACGGAAATTAATGCCCAGCCTTACGGAAATGATGCGGCGATTTATTTGATAGAGGGCGGCACAGGAGATTTTTTGGTCGATACTTGGCATGACGAACCGGGAAATATTTGGGAACTCGGGGAACGAAAGATGGCTCCCGGATATGATCACGATCAGTTGAAACAGGGACTGATCAACGGAAAATCGGGATACGTTGTTTTTGTATCGGAAACCATAGGGGAATATCTTTACTTTTATTATGAGCCCATGGATATCAATGACTGGAGGATCGCTTTGTCTGTATCGGAGAGTGTGGTATTTGATGATGCCAATGCCATTCGATTGGCGCTGAACACATTTATGATGTTGGAAACGGTATGCTTTGCGCTCTACCTGATATGGATGTTTCGTCAATTCCATCGTGAAATGAGAGAAAAACAGAGGCAGATGAATATTTTAAATTATATTTATGACGTACAGAAGCTTCTGTTTAATGCACATGAACTGCAAAAAAATGTCATAGGGGCATTGAAAAATATCGGCCGGATGACTTCCGCAGAAACGGTTGGCTTTTGGATTTTGGGAGAAGCGAAAGGACTTACCTCTTTTGCGTGGGAAGATGCTTCAGAAAAGAGAAGCGATGAATGGAGGAACAATGATATCGTATATCGTTTGGTCCGATACTTTGAACAAAAAGGCATGGAGTTTGAGGCAAGAAATATAAAAGAAGTACGGGCAAAGCTGCCTGTCGGCAGTGCGGGGAAGATCAGGAGTCTGACGGCCATTCCGATAGAGGGAACGGACGGCTCGATATGCGGTGTTTTGGCCGCTTTCAATATAGATGACGTGCCGGGGACACTGGCGATGCTGAAAAATGTCAGTTTCAGTTTTTCCATGCTTCTTCAAAACATGCAGTCATATAATGCGATAAGGGAAAAAGGAGAAATGGATCTTTTGACCGGACTTTATAACAGAAATCGATATGAAATGGACTTAAGGGAACAGAATATCACATATGTCCGCTCATTGGTATGTATCTATATTGATGTCAATGGCCTTCATGAACTCAACAATGAGAAGGGGCATGCGGCAGGCGATGAAATGCTGAAAGCGGTGGCAGCCCAGATTCGAGCCAGGTTTGGACAGAAGCAATCGTATCGGATTGGGGGAGATGAATTTCTTGTATTTGTGTCCGATGCAGATGAGGGGAGTGTCTCTTATCAGGTCAAAAAGGCAGCGGAAAATTTGAAAAAGGAAAATATCTACATTTCCGCAGGAATACAGCGGAGTGAAGAAGCGGTATCCATGGATGTGCTTGTGAAAGCGGCAGAGGAGAAAATGTATGAAGCCAAAAGGAGATACTACAGTCAAATCCATACCAGAAAAGAAAGGCATCTTACATGAGTGGGAAATGGAGGATCAGAATATTATGAATGAAAAAGCAGAACAGGATGTACTGCTGATTGCTGATAATGAAACGAACAGGACCGCTTTGAAAAATATTTTTCAAGACAGCTATCAAATTGAGGAAGCAGAAAATGGGGTACAGTGTCTGCAGAAACTTCAGGAACAAAAAAATCATATCTGTGCGCTGATATTGAATGTCAACATGCCTGGGATGGATGGCATGCGCGTGATGGAAACGCTGAATGCTCAGGGAGTACCGGTACAGATTCCTGTATTTTTGATGGTGAGGGGGAAAAATGAATCGATCATAAAACAGGGATATCAATTGGGAGCAATGGATGTGATTACCAAGCCGCTGCTGCCTTACGTCGTGCAGAGGCGGGTGGATTCGGCTGTTGAACTGTACCGTTCCAGATATGAGATGCGGTGCCTGATCGAAAGTCAGGAACGGCAGCTCATTGCCAAAGAGCTGGAGATCACGGAAGCAAATAAAGGAACGATAGAGGCGCTTGCTACGGCCATTGAGATCCGAAGCGGGGAATCCGGTCAGCATGTCCGAAGAATCAGCGATATTACAAGATATCTTTTGACATACACGTTTTTGGGAGAAGGGATGGAGCCGGATACCGTGGAGCAGATTGCGATCGCTGCGATTCTCCATGATATAGGGAAAATTTCAATACCGGATACCATATTGAATAAGCCCGACAAACTGACCCCAAAAGAGTATGCGATTATGAAAACACATACGATCCATGGCGCAGAAATCCTGGGACGTGTTCCGCAGCTCAGGAATCAGAAGATTTTTCGCTATGCCTACGATATTGCAAAACACCATCATGAACGATGGGATGGAAATGGATATCCGGACGGTTTGAAAGGGAATGAGGTTGCCATTTGGACCCAGATCGTTGCAGTGGCGGATGTATACGACGCGCTGGTCAGCAAGCGGGTCTATAAAGAGGCGTATGATTATGAAACAGCGCTTCAAATGATCGTGGAAGGGCAATGCGGTGTGTTTAACCCGGAACTGATTCGCTGTTTTCTTGATTCAGAAAAAGAATTGAGAGGATTTTATGAATAGTCATTGATAAAAATGAGCGAAACTCATTGGAAGGAATGGTTTCCGCAAACAAACGCATTGGTGAGGAGCAAGGAAGATGGCGGGGCTTAAAAAGTGAGAACTTATGCAGCTGATAGAGTTTCGCAATTAGCTATTGATAAAAACGATGAGAGGAAAGGAGGAGAGATATGCGTGTAAATTTTACAAAAAAGAAAACGGATGAAGGACTCAGATGCTATCTGCTTTGGGGACTTGTAGCCATTGAACTTCTCATGTCGTTTTCGTTTCTGGGCTATATTCATATTCAACCCATATCCCTTACCATCGTCTATATTCCGGTTCTGGCGGCGGGATGTCTGATGGGGCCGTGGGAAGCCACACTGGTGGGAATCGTGTTTGGCCTTGCGTCTATGTGGAAAGCATCCTCCTTTTATATAAGTGCCGGGGATATGATGTTTTCTCCCATCATGAGTGGAAAACCAATACAAAGCATTCTTATGAGTGTCGGGGCCCGGGCACTTTTTGGATTGGTCACAGGAATTCTGTATGCGGCCGCAAAACGGAGAAAACATCCTACCGCTGGTATTTTTCTGGTGACTTCCGTGGGCAGAATCATACATTCTTTCCTTGTATATTGGTTTATGGGGATTCTTTTTCCAGAGGCAGGCTACCATGTTTCCAATGCCCTTGACAGTATTTTGAATTTGGAATTTTTTCCCTTTTTTCTGGTTCAGAATGTGATTGTGCTGACCTGTTATGCCATTCAAAATTCCAAATATGCCAGGAGGCTGGGCGATCGGATCAGAATGGTAAACCGGATGGGGATAGGAATTATCCAAAGCAAAAAAACAATGGCGCTTTTCATCGTCCTGACCTTTCTTGCATCCTTTAGTGTTGCGTGGTATTTTATCAGCAGAATAGAGAGTGTCATGAATTGGCATGGAGTTCCTTTATCGGATCAGATTGCCTATGACATCGTACATGTTCAGATTCAATTTTTGCTTGGCATCCTTTCCTTGTTCGCCATAGTCATACTGGTAATTATTTTAAGCCTTAAAAATTTTAACTACCTGTATTATGAAGCGCAATTGGACGGACTTACGGGGATTGCCAGCAGAGGCCAGTTTTTTCTGCTGGGAGAAAAAATACTGGCAAACAGGAAGATAAAACAGGAGAGACAGTCTGGGTATTTTACTATTCTGGATATTGATGATTTTAAAAGGATCAATGATCAGTATGGGCATCCTACCGGCGACAGAGTTCTAAGCAAAGTGGCAGAGAATTTGAAAATGGTGCTGGGAAATTACGGACTTCTGGGACGGCTGGGAGGAGATGAATTTGTAGCCTTGGTATATGAAGACCTGGGAAAAAAGGAAATGGAAGTTTTGCTGAACAGGCTGAGAGCTGCCATTGGAACGATTAAAATACCGGAGGGAAATGTAACCTGCAGTATCGGTACGGTCCCCATAAAGGAGGAGACAGTCATTGATAAACTTTATAACAGAGCGGATCAGCGGCTCTATGAGGCAAAAGAAAAGGGAAAGAATCAAATTGTTTTTTGGGAAGAATGAAAGCAATAAAAAAACACGGTAAAGGGAAACTTTCCGTGCAGATACAAAAAATATAAAGAAAGAAGCAAGTAGAAAAAGGAGGAAGAATACTATGAAACGATTGGGGATTGTCGGATGTGGATTTTTGGGAAATATTGTGGCGGATGCTTGGAAACAGGGACTTTTGGAGGGATACGAATTGGTGGGAGTTACAAGCCGTACCTGGGAATCGGCAGAAAAGACAGCAGAGAAGGCTGGGGTGAAAGCCTGCCGGGACATGGATGAGCTGTTGGCGATGAAACCGGACTATATAGCAGAGGCCGCCTCTGTAAAAACCGTGAAAGAGATTGCAGAAAAGGTATTGATGGCAGGCAGCGATCTGGTGGTATTGTCCATCGGAGCATTTGCGGATGAAGTATTTTATCAGAATGTGATCCGTACAGCAGAAAAAACAGGACATAAGGTGCATATTGCATCCGGTGCCATCGGCGGATTCGACGTGCTTCGGACCATGCATGTCATGAGTTTGGCCGGACACGGTGAGATGAAGGCCGGGATCCGGAATACCACATCTCCGGAAGCGCTGGAGAGAAATCCGGTATTTCGGGAGCGGATGGAAACTTGCGGACGGGAAGGAGATCTGTTTGAGGGAAGCGCGAAAGAAGCCATCGAACTTCTTCCATCCAGGGTGAATGTGGCAGTTGCCACATCTTTGGCCACAGCGGGGCCAAGGAATACCCGATCACAGATTACAAGTAAGGCAGGTGTCGTGGGAGATTTTCAGCACATCCGGGCTGAGATCGACGGCGTGAAGGCAGATTTGGAGATCTATTCCAGTACCAGTGCCATTGCAGGATGGAGCGTGGTCGCCCTGCTTCGGAATTTGAATTCTCCCATTATGTTTCAGTAGAACAATCACGCAGATTCGTTTGTCCTGTTGGGAAAATAAAAAACTTGACAAGTTCAAAAAAAAACGTTAAAATAAATTATCATTTTTATGGATAGGAGTGTGAAATAGTACATGGACGATGACGCGGACAGTGATTGTAACAGAACGTTTGTAAAGGTTACTCCATGTGATATTGCGCAAAAAAATAGAGAAAGGCATAGCCTGTGTAGAGTGTTTCGGTACAGGCTATGTCCTTTTGTGCTGTTTGTGCGCAGGCTGGAATGAGTCGGATTTCAAAAAATGAATCCTGTCACAACATTAATTTTAAGAAAAAAGAGGAGATTTGAAATCCATGGTTGGAGCGATTATTTTACAAATTGTGCTTATTGCGCTGAATGCTGTTTTTGCCAGCGCGGAAATTGCTGTTATTTCTATGAATGAGATAAAGGTTCAAAAGGCATCGGAAGATGGGGATAAGAGGGCGAAGAAAATCCTGCGGCTGACTGAGCAGCCAGCCCGCTTTTTAGCAACAATCCAGGTGGCCATCACGATGGCCGGTCTGCTGGGCAGTGCGTTTGCAGCTGAGAATTTTGCCGGTGTGCTGGTGCAGTTGATTACGAGTACGGGAATTGGCGTTTCAGAAGCCATCTTGAAACCAATTGCAGTGTTTTTGATTACCATGATATTGGCCTACTTTAACCTGGTGTTTGGAGAACTGGTTCCCAAACGGATTGCCATGAAAAAGTCGGATCAGCTTGCCCTTGGAATGGCCGGAATGCTCAGCTTTGTATCAAAGCTGTTTGCCCCTCTGGTATGGCTTCTGACGGTTTCTACAAATGGAATCCTTCATTTGCTTGGTATGAAGGCAGAGGATGAGGAAGAACAGGTATCGGAAGAAGAGATTCAGATGCTTCTGGAAAAAGGCAGTGAGAGCGGAGTCATTGATGAGGAAAATAAAGAGATTATTTCCAATGTATTTGACTTGGATGATATGTCAGCGGAAGAGGTATGTACTCACCGCAGGGATGTGATCAGTTTGGATATGGAAGATTCCATGGAAGAGTGGGAGAATATCATCCAGGAAAGCCGCCATACATACTATCCGGTGTATGAAAACATGGAAGATGTGGTGGGAATTCTGGATACCAGAGATTACTTCCGATTGAAAGACCATTCGAGAGAAAACGTCATTAAAAATGCCGTGAAACCGGCAATATTTATTCCTGAAACCATGAAGGTCAATGTGATTTTCCAGAACATGAAAGAAAGCCGCAACTATTTTACGGTGGTATTGGATGAATACGGCGGAATCAGCGGTATCCTTACCCTTCATGATGTCATAGAGACTCTGGTCGGGGATCTGAACGAAAAGGGAGAGGAAACGGTTACGGAGATCGAAAAGATTGATGAGAAAACCTGGAGAATCTATGGCCAGGCGGAATTGGAAGATGTGGCGGAAGAACTGAATCTGGAACTGCCGACAGAAGAGTACCACACATACAGCGGATATATCTTCAGTCTTCTGGGAAAGATCCCGAAAGACGGTTCAACATTTACCGTTACGGAGGATAAATTTACGATACAGGTTTTAGGTGTCAAAAACCATCGCATCGGTGAAACTCGTCTGACGCTAAACAACGAGACAAAAGAGCAGGAAGAAGAAACTGCATAAACGGCCGAAAATAAGTCCCGGATAGAGGTGCGAAACAGCCATATTTTATGTGTGAACAAGCTGAAAAAAGGTCATGCATAAGGTATGGCTGCTTTTTAAAGAAAGGAGCGAAAGTATGGTACCGACGAGAGAAGAAGCGCTGGAGGCGCTGAGAGAGGCAGAGTCTATGAATCCCGGTCAATGGGTGGATCATGTGAAAAACACCGGTTTGGCTGCGGAGGCGATCGCATCCCGCTGTCCCGGTATGGATGCGGAAAAGGCTTATGTATTGGGGCTGCTGCATGATATCGGAAGAAGAGTGGGCGTGGTGTCCATGAAACATGTGATAGCCGGATATGAATATGCCATGCGGCGGGGATGGGATGAGGTGGCGAAAATCTGTATGACTCACTCCTATCCGATCCAGGATATCAAAAAAGACATTGCAAAAATCGATGTGACAGAAAAAGAGTACAAAACGATTCAGAAGTATCTGGAAAAAGTGGTCTATGATGCATACGATCATCTGATTATTCTGTGTGATTCCCTGACCAATACCCATGGTTTTTGTATTTTGGAAAAGCGTTTCGTGGATACCACAAGACGGTATGGCATGTTTCCGTTTACCGTGGAGCGGTGGAATGCAACGTTTGCCATAAAAGAGGAATTCGAAAAGAAAATGGGATGTTCTGTGTACAGCGTCCTTCCTGGAATTGAGAGAACAACCCTTCTGTGATGGAAAACGATGGAAATGCCGTTTGCGCGGCGGAATGGGAGAAAATATGATTTATTTCAACTGTGATTACAATGAGGGCGCCCACGAACGAATCCTGGAGGCGCTGGTGAAGACAAATATGGAGCAGACTTCGGGCTATGGAGCGGATCCCTACTGTCTGGAAGCGGCAGAGCTGCTGAAAAAACAGTGTAAGAGAGAAGATGTGGATGTTCATTTTCTGGTGGGAGGGACACAGACCAATCTGACGGTGATTGCATCGGCCCTGCGGCCGCACCAGGGCATTTTGGCTGCTGAGACGGCTCATATCAATGTGCATGAGACGGGAGCCATTGAGGGGTGCGGCCATAAGGTACTATCCCTTTCGTCCAAGGACGGAAAACTGACCGCAGATCAGGTGGAGCAGGCGTATCTGGCACATAAAACGGAGCCTGCCGCAGAACATATGGTACAGCCGAAGATGGTATATATTTCCAACCCGACCGAACTTGGAACCATCTACAGCAGGGAAGAACTGCAAAAGCTTCATGAAGTATGCAGCAGCCACCATCTGATTCTTTTTATGGATGGCGCCCGTATCGGGTATGGCTTGGAGGCAGAAGGGAATACGTTGGATCTGCCTTGTATTGCGGAATGCTGTGATGTCTTTTATATAGGAGGAACGAAAGCGGGAGCCTTGTTTGGAGAAGCTGTGATCATCCGAAATCCCGCCATTAAAGAAGATTTCCGGTATATTATGAAACAAAAGGGTGCCATGCTGGCAAAAGGACGGCTTCTTGGCATTCAGTTTTTGGAACTATTCAGGGACGGATTATATTTTGAAATGGCGGCCCATGCCGACCGCATGGCCGACCGGCTCAGAACGGCTTTTCGTGCGAATGGGTATCACTTTCTGGTGGAGAATACGACCAATCAAATGTTTCCGATCTTACCGGATGGGCATTTGGAGGCATTGAAAAAGGAGTTCTCTTTTGAATATCAGGCGAAAGTGGATGAGACCCATACGGCGGTGCGTTTTTGTACCAGCTGGGCCACCAGAGAGGAACAGGTGGAGCGTTTGGTGGAAAAACTAAAGACATTGTGATCGATGGGAGGATCATTTTTACGGAAAACAAAACAGGGATTTGTCTGCCCCCATGCAGTCAAGTCCCTGTTTTGTGCGAAGTTTTATATAGTATCACACCCCAAAGTGAAATACTCAGCCTTTTACAGAACCGATCATAACACCCTTTACGAAATATTTCTGTACAAACGGATACAGACACATTACCGGCACTGTGGACACCAGGATTAGGGAGTATTTCAGAAGTTCTGCCATACCCTGTTTTGCTGCGGCGATTTCCGGATCGACGATCTGCGCATTATTGATGGAGTTCGCGATCAGGATTTCACGGAGAATCAGCTGAAGAGGGAATTTAGCACGGTCATTCAAATACAGGAAAGCATTGAAGTATGCGTTCCAGTGACCGATGGCATAGAACAATACAAGTACAGCGATAATCGCTTTCGATAATGGCAGAACCATGGAAAAGAAGTAGCGTGCGTCGCTGCATCCGTCCAATTCAGCTGCCTCATAAAGCTCCTGCGGGATACTGCTCTGAACAAAGGTCCGGGCAATCATTAAGTTGTAGACAGAGATTGCCCCAGGAATTACCAAGGCCCAGATGGTATCGATCATATGAAGATCGCGGATCAGAATATAGGTGGGAATCATACCGCCGTTGAAAATCATGGTGAATGTGAACAGAAACATGAAAAGTTTCTTTCCCACCAGCTTTCTGCTTGCCAAAGGGTATGCAGCGATCATGGTAAAGCAGACGTTGATCGTGGTTCCCAATGCTGTATATAGAATGGTATTTCCATATCCGGAAAGCACGTCTTTGTTCTCGAAGACGGCCTGATATCCTTCCAAACTCAAATCCACGGGCCATAAGATGACGCGTCCGGCGCTGACCGCGGTGGGCGAGGAGAAGGACGAAGATACAATGTAAATCAAAGGATAAATGATTGTAAGAAGCAGAATTGCCAGTATGATGTGTATGACCGTATAATAAATCCGGTCATCTTTGCTCATACGCCGTTTTCCTCGATTTCCTACAACGTATTCACTATTCTTATTTGCTTTCATAACCACACCTCCTAGAACAATGAATTTCCATTCAGCCGTTTGGTAATGGTATTGACAACGATGATCATAATCAGGTTTATGATGGAGTTGAACAAACCGATGGCTGTCGCATAGGAAAAATCAGTAACGGTATTTCCAAGACCTACTTTGTATACATAAGTGGAGATAACTTCACTGGTTTCCATATTGACATTGTTCTGCATCAGGAATGCTTTCTCAAATCCGACATTCATAATATTACCGCAGTTCATAATTAAAAGGATGGATGCGGTGGGAAGAATCGTCGGCAGGTCAATATGAATGACTCTCTGGAAACGGGAAGCGCCGTCCACTTCCGCCGCCTCATGGAGTTCAGGATCCGTGTTTGCCAGGGCGGCGATATAAATAATGGAATTATATCCCATGGACTGCCATACGCCGGACCATACGTATAAATGAGGAAAAGCCCCCGGAGACGCCATGACATTCGGCATTTCACTGTCCGCAAAGATCCGGTATAAGTTGGCGACCAGCCCGACGCGGGGATTGAGCATCTGGGTTAAGATACCTACCAATACGACTGTGGAGATGAAGTAAGGAAGGTAGGTGATGGTCTGTGCTACTTTCCGGTAGCGGTCGCTTCGCAGAGAATTTAAGATCAATGCCAGAATAATCGGCATTGGAAAACCGGCGATCAGGCTGTATAATGATACAATGATCGTATTTCTTAATACTCGGGCAAACATATAGGATTGGAAAAATTTGGTGAACTGATCAAATCCAACCCATGGGCTGCCCCAGATACCATCGGCAGCACGGAACTTTTTGAAGGCAATCTGCAGGCCGGTCATGGGACCGTAGCAGAAGATAAACAAATATACGAGCGGTATCAATAAGAAGAGGTATAGCTGCCAGCATGAAAAGATGCGTTTGAGGACGCGGCCTTTTTTTCTGGGTACTGCCACGTTGGCTGTATTGTGTTTCATTAGGGAAATCCCCCTTTCTATTTTGCTTTTTACGACAAAGAAGGAGAACTGCCGTTTTTTTCGAGCGTATCGGAAACGGAAGTCCTCCTTCCTTTGGGAAACGGATATTCGCAATCCGTTTCCCTGCTTCAGTTAAATGAAAGGTAACCCTATGGCATGGATTTTTAATTAGTTAGAGCCTTCCATCATGCGGTCATAGGCCTGCTGAGCTACATCCAGGAACTGCTGTAAACCGATACCCTCCAATTCGGCCAGGTAATTATCCCAATCGGACAGAGGTCTTGTACCAGTGATAAATGCTGCGATGGCTTCTTCGCGGTATGTCTTTAAGGAAGCCTGAATTTCAGCAATCTGATCGGCTTCTTCCTGCGTATAGATAATACGGGTAACCAGATCATCCTTCGGATATTTGTCAATATAATCAGGAATGGAATTGGCAGTCATCAGCTGAGCGTCAAACGGATCGTCCGGCTTTGCCTGACTGTTCGTGATATCATAGGTACGAAGAGTCGGATGCATTTCGCCCATCTGCTGGTTCTGTACACCGCCCCAGATATTATCTGTGATCTTGAAGGAGGCTTCTGCTCCCAGAGATTCATACATACTTTCGGTTGTGGATGGATCGACCTGTTCCCAGGCTTTTCCTTCCGTTCCCCAGCGGCCTTGCCTTGCCATTTCCTCAGAGTACATATAATCAAATACTGCTGCGGCTGCTACAGGATTTTCACAGCTGCTTGTGATAAATCCTTTATACTGCGGAAGGGATGTGGCACGGTAACTGGTCCAGCATACGCCGTCCGGACCGGTCAAAGGAGGAAGATGCGTCAGATCTTTCTTGCGGTCCGGTGCACCGGCATAGCAGCTCATGGAACCGGCACAGAGAGAACCGATTACCTGTCCATTCGGATCGCCCAGGATCTGTTTCCACTGTGCTTCATCCTGTGTGAAAGTTAATGGAGACAGGAGGCCTTCGGAACACAGTTTGTTCATGTATTCCAGTGCATCCTTGAATTCCGGCTGTGCATAGGAGACAGTCAGTTTGCCTTCATCATCTTTAATAATGAAGTCAAACTGGTCATTCAAATAGATAAATGGATAGGACAGAGTAGTCCAAACGCTCTGATTCCAGCCTGTTCGGTTGCCGACCAATGGCATTTCATCGGCCTGTCCGTTGCCATTGGGATCCTTTTCCTTGAATGCTTTCAAAACTTCATAGTATTCATCGGTGGTGGTGGGCATTTCCAGACCCAATTCATCCAGCCAGGTCTGATTAATCCACATTCTGTGGTCATAATCGTTTCCGATCTCTTCGATGATGGCCGGCCAAGCGTAAATGTTGCCGTCGGCGGATTTGATATATTTCAGATTTTCTTTCCCTTCGTCTGTGTCCAGATAATTCTTAAGATAGAAAGATTCCTGCTCAATATAATCATTGATCGGAATGAAGTAGCCCTGGGAACCGTATGTGTAAACTTCAATTGGTTCCAGAGCAAACCAGATAATATCCGGCAGATCACTTCCGGAGGAAAGGAGCACGTTTAGCTTCTGCTTTCCGTCACTTCCGGCGGGAAGGTATTCAAACTGAAGATCGACATTGACGGCCTCTTCCAGTTTGGTGACATAATCGTTGGTTTCCACATCTTCAATGTTGGTATCGGTTTGAACCAATACGGTAAGAGTGGTTTTTTCTTTTAACTTGGGATACTCACTGCTTTCATCCAGAATGCTGAGATCCAATGCCTCGCCGCTTCCTCCCAGTCCTTCCTGTTCGGCGGCCGGTTGTTCTCCCTCGCTGCCTCCGGAGTTGGTGTTTTCCACTTGGCTGGAATTTCCGCTTCCACTCTGGGATGTGCTTCCTTCATTCCCGCATCCACCTGCGGTTGCTGCCACCGCGGCAGCGCAGACAAGAGCGGTGATTGTTTTGGCTCGTCTTCTCATAGACAGAACCCCCTTTCTTTAGATTTCGGAATTTGTTATAATCATTTCCTTTGATGTTGCCATCATTTTAGTACATTTTGATATGGAAATAAATTCCAAAAATAAGATTTCATTGGATGAGAGTATAAAATACAATTGGAAAATCCAAAAAAAATTGGAAAATGGTAAGGGTTATTATTGAAAATAACATGCTGAAATGATAAAATATAGAAGCACTATAGGAAGATATGTATATAAAAAGAGACTGGGGGATGAAAATAATGAATAGAAAGAGACAGAGGCAGCATTCGTACAAAAAATATTTTTTCTGGCATTATGTCATTCGCTTTCTTTTTATTGGAATTTTGACGGCGGGAATGCTGATTCCTTCCTATTATATTATGATCCATTCCATGAAGCAGAAGGAGATCGACAGTCTGAATTCCAATATGGAAGAACGGTTTCAAAAACTGAATGGTACACTAAGCATGCTGGCCGGACAGGCACGCCTGGCCAGCAATCAGATCTCGGTAATTCAAATCGGGATGGCAAAGGAACTGAGGGATGAGGACGGAAAAGATCAATATGAACTTTCTAAGGCGAGAAAATGGTTTCAGTCATCCATTAACCAGGATGATCTGCTGGTCAATGCCTATATGCTCACCAAAAATAATCTGGCCTTTGTCTCCGGTAATCTCGTGACGACAAATGAGGAAGAAATTTACGGATCTTTTTATGAAGTGGAAGGGTATACCAGAGAAGAATGGAGAGAAAGTATTCTGCGTTCCCATACGAATTATGCCTTTCTTCCAAGTGCCATGACGAATGGCACATTTTCTCCCAATATGCTGGGGACGAAAGAGCCTATCATACATATGATTGTGCCAATCAGTGATTATGGAATCAAAAGCAATCAGGTCATGGTTTATATGTTAAGCACCAAGCGTTTGTTTCACGATATTTCACCGATGTCCCATGGGAATCTGCTTCATCTGAAAGATAAAGAAGGGAATGTTTTGGCAGTTCGGGAAAGAGACGGAACCATTTTAAACGGTTTGCCCGAGGAGGAGCAGAATCCGTCGGAAGAGCAGGACAATTGGGTGCTGATACAAAGTGGAAATGAAATCACCGGGCTGGAAGCCGATTGCTATGTTCCCCAAACGTATTTTGATGAGATTCTCAGACCGGCACAGAGAATGACCGTGCTTATGGCGGTGGGAATTTTGTTTTTGGTGGCGGTTTTGTCCTTTTTTATGGCTGCCCGCCATTCCACATCGGAGTCCCGCACCATGCGTATGATTGAAAAAATTTATCCTGAAATCATGGACAGTGGAAAACTGGATAAAAAGAAAAAACGTGCATTTGACGATTATGTACTCGGAACCATACGGATGCTGGATGAAAAGCAGAGAAATTACAACGAACGTTTTCAGATCATGAAAAACTTACTGGAAGAAACACTTATGGAAAAGATCATCCATGGGGATGCCCAGTCAGAACGAGACATTGAAAACTGCAGAGAAGTGCTGGATATCAAGAATGATTATTTTATAGCTATATATCTAAGGATTATAGTTAGGGGGGGGGGAAAAACCAAGATATGACAAATCCGATTCCGCCCGGACCAGGCAGGTTTCAGAGGAAGAAGAGCGGATGATCATACGAATGGTGCTGGATTTGATTCACCATTACTTGACTTCTTATGTGGCATTTCCCTGTCTTCGCCGTGAGGAAGAGGAACAGGACGGCGTTTTCATCTTATGTCTGCCGGAGGCGTCGGCGGGTGAGCGGGATAAGATGCAAAAATGCCTGAAAAAAGCAGTGGCTTATGCGGAAAGCCATGTGGACGTTCAGATATGTATAGGAATCGGAAATTTGGTTCAGGGAATCCCCAGGGTAGTACAGAGTGTAAGAGAGGCAAAACGGGATGCGGATCAAGAAAATAGAAATCTGCTATTGGGGCAGGAGGAAGAGCGTAAAAATAAGAAACAAATACTGTTTTCTTCCAAGAGTATGAGACGCTTATCCGTACTGCTGTCCAATGGCGAAGAGAAAGAGACGGAAGTATTTTTCCATGAGCTGGAACGGATGATTGGGGAAACGGAGCTGTCTGACGATGAGGAAAAGCAGATTTTTTATGGAATTCGGAGCGTATTGGATGGAATCCTAAAAAAAGAGGGGAAGAGCGATACAGAACTTCCCGGATTTGAAGAAAAGCGGAATATATTGGAACAACTTGGAAAGCAGCAGGCTGCGGCGATAGAAATCTGTGCGCGAATGCGGGAAAAACAGGAAAAGGTGACAACGCAGAGAAAGCATGACGTAATCGCATTTATCCATCAGAATTTCAGCGATAGTAATCTTTGTGCGGCCATGGTGGCGGATCGGTTCGGTGTTACTGAAAAATACGTGTTTCAGATTGTCAGAGACTGTACAGGAAAAAGTCTGGGTGATTTGATTAAAGAGATTCGTTTTGCAAAAGCGGAGAAATTACTGCAGGAATCGGTGGATATCAATAAGATACCGGAACAAATCGGATTTAATTCGCTGAATACATTTTATAAAGCATTTAAGCGTAATTATGGGATTTCACCGGGACAGTGGAGGGAACTGAGCCGAGAGGGGCAGATAAAAGGAACGGCAGGAGGACTCACACCATAGCCAATCTGCCCCATCTTTTTCTCTATGAAACCTGTCGGGGATGGCTTTGCCTCAGTTAAAATGCAATCTTCAGACAGTTGGTATATTCCGTGGGCAGTGTCTCAGGCAGCTGCACAGTCAGGATGCCGAAGGCCTGAGCAAACGGAACCGGACCGCTTCCGAGCAGTTCCACCCGCGAGACTGTTTCCTCAGGCCTTAAGCTCTTTATAACGGCGACGCGGCTGTCGGCGGCTTTCATGATGAATGCATACAGATGGCCGTCTTTCTGGACAAAACGGTAATCCGAAGAATTCCAGTCTGTTTTGTTTTCTGTGAATCCCTGGATGAGAACGCGGGTATCTCCCTCGCCAAATGTTCGGAAGGGTCGCGTTCCATACACGCCTTCGGAACAAATTCGGAACCATTTTGCCAATTCATCCAGGAGGTAACGAGTTTCTTCGTCGATACTGCCGTCCGGAAGCTGGAGAATATTGAGAAGCATGGTTCCGTTTTTGGAGATGATGTCCACCAGCATCTCGATGACATGGCCAGGCCGCTTAAACGTCTGTTTGGCATCATAAAACCAGTTTCCGATGCAGGTATCGGTCTGCCATGGATCGTCTGCGATCCCGGGAAGCTGACTTTTCTCAATATCCAAAACACCGATGCTGTAAATTTCTTTGCGTCGGTCTTTTTGGGTATAAACGGCTTTATTTTCTCCGTATCTTGCGATAGAATCGTTATAAAGATAAGATACGGCATCCAGTCCGGGCTGATAGCCATTGTCGCCGAAGGGAAGGCCGCTGTCCGAATACAGAAGATCCGGATGGTAGAGATCCACCAGTTCTTTCATGACGTTCTGCCAATATTGATGAAACGCGGGATTGGAGGTGAGCCAAGGAGCTCTGGCGCCCGGTTCTGCGTCCTTGATGACATGTTCATAGTTATCGTAATAAAAATCACGGTATTCCGGATCGTTCCCGTCGTAGGGGACACCGGCATAGGGGCCGTACTGATCGGAACCCTTATTGACATTCCACCAGGAGAAGGAAGCGCCCAGATGTTCGGTCAGACCAAAGGGAATATGATGGTCGTCTGCCGCCTGTTTCCACATTCCGCAGATATCTTTGCGGGGGCCGACTTCCACCGAATTGAACCGGTTCAGCTTGGTGGCATAGTTAAAGAAATGGTCGTGGTGCATGGCCTGGGCGACAAAATAGCGGGCGCCGGCTTTGGTGTATAAATCCATCAGCTCATCGGGGCGGAAGTTTTCCGCTTTCCAGAGGCGGCAGATGTCTTTGTACCCGAATTTGGAAGGGTGACCATAATGGCGGACATGATAATTGTACTGCGGACTGCCCTGGACATACATGTTTCTGGCATACCAGTCGCCGCACATGGGGACACTCTGGGGCCCCCAATGGCTCCAGATGCCGAATTTGGCGTCGCGGAACCAATCCGGACACTGATACGTTCTGAGGGACTCAAAGGTTGGCTGAAACATAACGATACCTCCTGTCTGTAAAAGAATTCTGTCTTCCCACCAGCGGCCGTCTGGCTGCCTTTGCCATCGGCGTCTGTTCGGTGAGGAAGATGGTTACTTTTAGTTTAGCACAGAGGAAAAATAGGAACAGAGACGATCTTATGAAGGATGTGGACAAAATTAACTTTTTTGTTGGAAAAGAGCTGGCCGGATGCGATCACAATGTGGAAAATTGTAAGAAGGAGGCAATCATTGATGGGAAAGCAGCAGATTACGTTTGAACATATATCCATGAGAAAGCTGGTTGCTCATTACAATGTATGCGCGGCGGAGTGGGGAGAAAAGGACTGTATTTATAATTACAACAAATTCTATTATTTTATGGGGGGAGAGGGTACGATTGAAATCGACGGGGATGTCTTCCATCCGAAACCGGAAGAATTGTATCTGATCCCGGCGGGAGTCCGCCACACCTACTCCCACAATCCCCAAAATCCGGTTTATAAATACTGGTGTCACTTTGATCTTTCGTTCCATGAAGGGGGCTTGTTAACCTACCACCGCGATACTCTTTTTACGAAACTCCCCAAGGAACAGATGATCCCTCTTTTTGAAAAGCTCAATCAAAGTTTTCCGGCCAGGGAACCGGCGGACAGTCTGCTGGAAAAAGCAGCGCTCTTTGAGATATTCTACCATTTTGTCACCAATGTGGACCGGGAACGGCTGTTTTCACAGGAGAGGAATTTTTTTGTGGAAATCATGAATGAATATCTGGAAACGCATCTGACGGACAATATGGAACTGCAGGATCTGGCCAGGATCGTTCATCTGCATCCCAATTATTTTATTCGAATCTTTCGAACGTATTACCATGCATCGCCCATGGAATATATCCAAATCAAACGATTGGAGTACGCTGCATCCCTGATACGGCAGCATCCGGAATGGACCATAGAAAAAATAGGATATGAGAGCGGATTTGTGGATTATCGGTATTTCGGACGGGCATTTAAGAAACGGTATGGGATCACGCCGTCCATGTATCGGAATATGCTGTGCTGAATACAGTGAATACAGAAAGGTGCTGCAAAATCCGGACAGACGCAGGAAGCAAATCCTGCCGTTTGACTTTTGCAGCACCTTTCTTTTATAAATTAAGATGGTTTTATTTTAAGAATCCATTGACGATCTGTTCTTCGGCCTCCGCTTCGGTCAGTCCCAGGGTCATGAGTTTGATAATTTGATCTCCGGCGATTTTGCCGATGGCGGCCTCATGAATCAGGGCAGCGTCCGGATTATTGGCCGTGATTTCCGGGATGGCGCTGATTTTGGCATCGCCCATGATGATGGAATCACATTCCGAATGGCCGCTGCACTTGGCATTCCCATTGATTCTGGACTGAAATACCTGATGGGAGTGATCCTTGGCGACGGAGCGGGAGATGATATTGGCGCTGGAATCCGCACCGTTTAGCTGGACGTCAAATTCACTTTTGGCGGTCTGGCTGCCGTGGGTCATGAGACGTTCGGTGACGGTGAGTTTGGCATCTTTTCCCACGTTGGCCGTAGTGACGCGTATGGTGGAATCGACCCCCTTGATCTGAACACTTTCCATGTCCATGGAGCTGCCTTCTTCCAGCTCAAGGATGGTTTTGGGATTCATGATGCGGGCGCCGTTGCCGTCGCCGCTTCCATAGTGGCGTTCCACATACTTCACTTTGGAATTTTTTCCAAGGAAAAAACGGTGAATTCCGTCGTGCTGACTGTCCGAGGCTCCGCAGTTGTGGATGCCGCATCCGGCTACTATGGTGACATCGGCATCTTCGCCGATGAAAAAATCGTTGTAAACCACTTCTTTTAATCCGGCCTGATCCATGACCACCGGAATGTATACGGTTTCTCCCTTGGTTCCGGGACGGATGTGAATATTGATGCCGTCGCCGGTTTCTCTCGTTTCAATATCAATCTGGCTGGTAGTACCGCGGGCCACGCTTTTGCCGTTGGCGCGGATATTGTAGGCGCCCTTTGGCGTCTCATGAAGTCCGGCCACTGCTTCCAATAATTCTTCCTGTACTTTATCCATAATAATCTCCATTTCTGCCATTAATTTTCCAACCGGCTGCATGCACCATACGCTGCATTGGACGCGCTTAAAAGTTCCGGCAGAATTTCATCGCGGCTTCCCTCCTGGGTTACGGTTCCGTCGGCGATCACGATGATTTTATCTGCAATATTTAAGATTCGTTCCTGATGGGAAATGATCAGGATGGAACCATGGAGCGTATTGTGCAGGTTTTCGAATACACGGATTAAATTCTGGAAACTCCAAAGATCGATCCCTGCTTCCGGTTCATCGAACAGGGAAACCTTGGTGCCCCTTGCAATGATGGTGGCGATTTCGATACGCTTCAGTTCTCCGCCGGAAAGGCTGGCATTGACTTCGCGCATGATGTAATCTTTGGCGCATAATCCCACCTGGGAGAGATACTCACAGGCTTCGGAAAATTTCAGATTTCTTCCGGCCGCCAGACGGATCAGATCAATGACCGTGATCCCCTTGAAACGGACAGGCTGCTGGAATGCATAGCTGATTCCAAGCTTCGCGCGTTCTGTGATGGAAAGTCCGGTGATGTCTTCCCCGTTGTAAAGGATCTGGCCGGAAGTCGGTTTTTCGATTCCCGCGATTACCTTGGCCAGTGTGGATTTGCCGCCCCCGTTTGGCCCCGTGACAGCTACAAATGTATTGTCCTCCAGTTGAAAGCTGATGTCCTTTAAAATCTCTTTCTTTCCTGCGGCGTCGGCGGCATTGAAAGAGATGTTCTTCAGTTCAAGCATAATGCCCTCCAATCTTTACGGTGTTCTGCCTACCGTAAGATAAATTCATACGGTATTATTATAATTTCCAAATTCTCATCTGTCTACTGTTTTTCTGTGAAGCCGCGTGTCTGTATTACATGGCATCCATATAATTGCAGGCGGCCAGGGCGGAAACCGTTCCGTCGGAGGCGGCTGTGGTCAGCTGGCGGACGGCTTTGGTTCGGCAGTCGCCGGCGGCAAAGACCCCGGCAGAGGAGGTTTTGCAGTCTTCTCCGGCAGCGATGTATCCGGCAGAATCCAGATCAAGGATATCGGAAAAGGCCGCATTGTCCGGCGCCTGTCCGATGGAGACAAAGAGACCGCTGACCGGCAGATGGGAGGTTTCACCGGTATCGGTGCGCTTTAGATCCAGGCCTGTAAGAACCGTATCCCCTTCCAGAGCGGTGACGACGGTATGGAATAAGACGGAGATATTTTCCTTTTCTCCGACGGTTTTTACCAGATGGGGCTCCCCGCGGAACACATCTCTTCGCACAATCAGATAGACGTGACTGCAGAACTGGGACAGATAGATGGCAGACTGCAGCGCAGCGCTTCCGCCTCCCACGACGGCCGTGTCTTTTCCGCGGAAGAAGGCGCCGTCGCAGACCGCGCAATAGGAAACGCCTCGCCCGGTCAGCTCCTCTTCTTTGGGAAGGCCCAGATGGCGGTGCTTGGAGCCGGTGGCGATGATGATGCTTTTGCAGGGATATTCATGTTCCTCTGTGACGACGCATTTTTGGCCGTTTTCATCGCGAATGGCCACGGCCCGCTCCATTTCCACGCGGGCGCCGAGGGATAACACCTGCTCCAGAAGCTGATCGGTGAATTCGCTGCCGCTGATCTGCATGATTCCGGGATAATTTTCCACACGGGGAGAAGAAGAAATCTGTCCGCCGAATACTTCCGACTCCAGTACCAGAACCTGTTTTCCGGCACGCAGAAGATAGAGGGCGGCAGTCAGTCCGGCCGTTCCTCCTCCTATGATTACAACATCTTGCATGTATTCCTCCATTTCCAGGGGCACTGCAGATTGGCATGGACACAGAAACATAATCCGGCTGTCTGACGTTTGACAGACAGCTGATTATGTTTCTCCATGCAGTGCCGATCTGCGGCGCCCTCTTTTCGGCAATACTGCCGTTTTTGTTATTAGTTTGTTCGATATTCTATGTATTTATTCCGGCCGCGCGGATTCCCGCTCCAGATATTTTCTGATATTGGGGGCGCTGCTGAATTTCTCCACCTGATCTCCATGTACGACCACCAGTGTCGGCGCCTGACGGATATCATAGGTCGCTGTCAGTTCGGCATTTTCCTCTGCATCGATCTTGGAGTAGGGGATGGAAGCCTTTTTCAGCATGGCGTCCGCGATCCGGCAGTTGGGACAGGTCTTGGTGGTGAACAGATACACGTGAGATCCGCTGTCCAAAGCTGCCTTCCGATCCGTCGGCTGTTTCGCCGGAGCCTTTGCGGCGGCAATGGGATCCGCTGCTGCCGTTTGGGACAAATCCGATGGGGCAGGGGAACAGGCGTCCGTCTTGGGGTGATACAATATGGTGACCGGATTCTCGGCCGGTCCCTTATGGGTCAGACGGGAGGTTCCGATGTTATATTCGGTACGCTCTTTAAATTCCTGCAGCTTTCCGTCATTCCAGTTCTGGACCGGACGGTAGTAGCCGGTGATGCGGCTGTAGACCTCCGCATGTTCGCCGCAGATGGGGCAGGTGTACTGTTCTCCGCTGAGATATCCATGGTTCTTGCAGATGGAATAGGTGGGAGACAGGGTATAGTAGGGAAGTTTATAGTTTTCCGCTATTTTGCGCACCAGGTTGGCGGCAGATTTCCAGTCAGGCAGCTTTTCACCCAGGAATGCGTGGAACACGGTGCCGGAGGTGTACAGTGTCTGCAGATGATCCTGGATATCCAGAGCCTCAAAAATATCGTCGGTGAATCCCACCGGCAGATGGGAACTGTTTGTGTAGTAAGGTGTGCCACCCGGCTCGGCAGCGGTGATAATATCCGGGAACTGTTCCACATCGTGTTTGGCCAGACGGTAAGTGGTGGATTCGGCCGGTGTGGCTTCCAGGTTGTAAAGGTCGCCGTATTCTTCCTGATAATCGGCCAGGCGATCCCGCATATGGGTCAAAACCTCCTGGGCAAATTCCTGGACGCGCAGATCCGTCATATCGGCGCGCAGCCACTTGGCATTCAATCCGGCCTCGTTCATACCGATCAGCCCGATGGTGGAGAAGTGATTGCTGAAGGTTCCCAGATACCGCTTGGTGTAAGGATACAGGCCGATTTCCAGCAGCTGGGAGATGACGGTACGCTTTACCTTCAGGGAGCGGGCGGCGATGTCCATCATGTGATCCAGGCGGGCATAAAACTCTTCTTCATTTTCCGACTGGTAAGCGATCCGCGGAAGATTGATGGTGACCACGCCCACAGAACCGGTGCTCTCGCCGCTTCCGAAGAAGCCGCCGGATTTTTTGCGAAGTTCTCTCAAATCCAGACGCAGGCGGCAGCACATGCTTCTGACATCGCTGGGCTGCATATCGCTGTTGATATAATTGGAAAAATAGGGTGTGCCGTATTTGGCGGTCATCTCGAAGAGCAGACGGTTATTTTCCGTCTCAGACCAGTCAAAATCCTTGGTGATGGAATAGGTTGGGATGGGGTACTGGAATCCGCGGCCGTTGGCGTCGCCTTCGATCATGATTTCGATGAAGGCCTTGTTGACCATATCCATCTCTTTTTTGCAGTCCTTATACGTAAAATCCATCTCTTTTCCGCCTACGATGGCAGGCTGATCGGCCAGATCATCGGGAACCGTCCAGTCCAGAGTAATATTGGAGAACGGTGCCTGGGTACCCCAGCGGCTGGGCGTGTTGACGCCGTAGATGAAGGACTCGATGCATTTTTTGACTTCGTAATAACTCAGATTGTCCACCTTGACAAAGGGAGCCAGATACGTATCAAAGGAAGAAAATGCCTGGGCGCCGGCCCATTCATTCTGCATGATTCCGAGGAAATTGACCATCTGATTGCACAGAGAGGCCAGATGTTTGGCCGGGGCCGAAGTGATCTTCCCGGGTACGCCTCCCAGACCTTCCTGAATCAGCTGCTTTAACGACCATCCGGCACAGTAGCCGGTGAGCATGGAGAGATCATGGATGTGGATATCGGCATTGCGGTGGGCATTGGCGATTTCCTCATCGTAGATTTCCGACAGCCAGTAGTTGGCCGTGATGGCGCCGCTGTTGCTTAAGATCAGTCCGCCCACCGAATAGGTGACGGTGGAATTTTCCTTCACCCGCCAGTCGGTGACTTTGACGTAACTATCCACCAAATCTTTATAATTTAACAGTGTGGATTTGGTATTGCGGATTTTTTCCCGCTGTTTGCGGTATAAGATAAAGGCCTTTGCCACATCGGCGTATCCGGCCTGGATCAGTACGGATTCCACGCTGTCCTGAATTTCTTCCACCTGGATGATATCGTTTTTGATCTTCGGCTCGAAGTCAGCTGTAACTTTTAATGCCAAAAGATCGATGATGCTGGGATGATACTGTCTTTTTTGCGCGTCAAAGGCTTTCTGAATGACAGAACTGATTTTCTGAATATTAAACTCGGCAAGAGCACCGTCTCGCTTCATAACCCGATACATAATTTTCCTCCAATCTGCTGTCCTTGCCCCGGGGATAAAGGTCACATGCGGCCATTGGCAACACGTCTTCCCGGTCGGCAGGCAGCGCCCCATACTAGTCTAGTTCCGCTCCGTCAGGATACCTGGAAAAGCAGCTGACACAAGCCAGCGGCGTCCGGAACGGAAGGGAAATGAATAAAAAAACCCCGGACTGTCGTAATCGGCCCGGCGGCTCTTTCCCTGTCACTAATATAGTAGCACCTACACAAAAAGGTGTCAATACCGACACATAACTAGATATAGTTAAGAAAAAATAAAAAAACACAATATATTGCGGTTTTCGAGAAAAAGAGAAAAATGAAAAAAGGCGGATTTGTGAAGAAAACACGGTCTTTTTCGGTCTGCTTTTTTTCGGGAAAGACAGCAATATATTGTGATTTTTTACGAAAAAAATTTTTTTGCCGGATAGTTGGCAGGACCGCAGGCCTACGTGTCGTATCCGCGAAGATGGGTCTGCGAAATACAGGGAAGCAGAAGACTGCGGATATGGGCCGCCTCCTGCCTGCTGAATCCGTGAAAGGAACCGGAGCCGCCTACGAGGTTGCCGGAATCCGCAAAGCCCTGGAGAAAATAGCGTTTGGCGCCCCGAATCCACTCCCCGATGGAGAGAAAATCGGCTTCCCGGTGAAATTCCTTCACCATGGTGGTGCGGAATTCGTAGTCCACCGTATCGGACAGCAGAAAACGGACACTTTCTTCCACCCGGCAGAGCATATCCGATAAACCGCCGATGGTGCGTGCATACCCTTCGGGCGAATTTTTGATGTCCATGGCCACATAATCCACCAGTCCCAGGCGGACCAATTCTTTCAGGCGGTCGGGAAAGCTGCCGTTGGTATCCAGCTTGACGGAAAATCCCAGGGAGCGGATGGAAGATAAAAAAGGTTCCAGATCCCGGCGCAGAAGCGGCTCTCCGCCGGTGACGCATACGCCGTCCAGAAGCCCCTGCCGCCTTTTCAGAAAGGCAAACAGAGTCTCCTGTGAAATCTGCTCCCCCCGGTCCGGACAAAGGACCAGGTCCGCATTGTGGCAGTAGGGACAGCGGAAATTACAGCCGCCCAGAAAGATGGTGCATGCAGTTTTGCCGGGGTAATCCAGCAGCGTCAGTTTTTGAAGTCCCTGTATGTCCATCGTTTGGCCTCCTTTGTCTCCGCTTTTGATGCGCCGTTTTCACCCATTATAGCACAGAAGGGGGAAGAAGGAAAGAAGAAATCAATAAAGGCGCTTATTGCGTACCGCTTCCTTCATGGGCAGGCCGGTATCGTAATCCAGCTGCCGGGGTTCGTATTCCTCATTCTCCCGCTGTCTGGTATATCCGTCATTTTCCCAGCAGGGAAGTTTTTCCGGCCGCCATGGGCGGCAGGCCCACTGGTAGCCGCGGTACAAATCTCTGGTTCGGTTCATGTGCTCCAGCAGACGGTCGTGGAGGGCGTCGCGCTCATGTCTGCAGGTTTCGTCCAGGATCCGGTTATGGATCTCATAGGGATCTTCCAGCAGATCATAAAATTCATCCGTATCCAGCAGGTGGATGATCAGTTTATAGCGGTCTGAGACGATGGAACGCATGAGCTGAAGGCCGCCGAATCCGTCGTGATCCACTTCATAGCGGGTAAATTCTGTAAATACGTAATCATTGATGCGCACAGAGGTGTCGTAAATCTGCGGCAGCATGCTTTTTCCTTCCAGAAGCTTGGGAAGGGGAAGTCCCATATAATCCATGATGGTGGGAACCAGATCGATGTGGGAAGCCGGAGCGGTTACGACGCCTCCTTTTTCCCCGCCTTTGATGATCAGAGGAATGTTGGCCGCTTCTTTGTAGCAGGTGGAGTTTTTTCCCTCCAGCCGGTGGTTGCCCATCATACAGCCGTGATCGGCGGTATAGATGATCATGGCATCCGGGGCGGCTTTCCTGGCTTTTTGAAGGACACGGCCGATTTCATGGTCGGCAAAGGAATTGCATCCCAGGAACAGGGCCCGGCCCTTGGACATGGCGCGCAGCTCGTCCTTGGTTTTGTGTACGGCATCCCCGGCCCAGAGCCTCTGATAGAGCGGTTTGGCACTCAGATCGTCCTCATAATTGGGATTATCATCCAGCTGAAGATCCTGATACATGGTATTGTACGGCGCCGGACAGAGATAGGGACCGTGGGGCTCGTCATAGGAGACAACCAGAAGAAAATCCCGGTCTTTGTATTCTTCCAAAAAGCGTATGGCCCGGTCGGAGCAGCGGTGGGCATAGGTGAAGGTATCGGTCATCTCCGGTTCGAAGGCGGTGCTGGATTGTCTGGACTTTATGCGGTCTTCCTCGGACAGCTCTTCCAGGTACCGGCGCATGTCGTACCAATAATCGTCTTTCCATCCGTCGGGACAGCGGCCGTTGCCAAAGTAATCGCTGCCGTCCAGATGCCATTTGCCGATGTAGCCGCAGTCGATGCCGTGGTCAGAGAGCCGCTGACCGATGGTTTTCACATTGTCCCCCAGGGCGATGCTGTTGGTTACCATGCCATTGGTGTGGGGAAAGGTGCCGGTGAAGATGGCGGAACGGGCCGGACCGCAGACGGGCTGACAGGTATAGGCATTTTCATAGCGGATGCCTTCCGCAGCCAGCCGGTCCAGATTGGGCGTGTGCATGTTGGGATTGTAGCATCCCAGCATGTCTTTTCGTGTGGTATCTGTCATAAGAAAGATCACTTGCTTTTTCTTAGTCATGGTAAGCCTCCTTTTTGCGGGCATTGAATTCTGCTGTTTTTATGGCCGCGAAACCGCTGCCTTATATGGTTTTCTGTTTGGCTTCGGCGTCCTCCAGAGAGGAATATCCGTAGAGATGTACGGTGTGTTCCATGGTCATCTGGGTCAGATTTTTCCCTTCTCCCACCAGGCGGAAGATAAATTCGTGGTAGAGGGAGAGGGTGGCATCGGAATAGGTGCTCAGTTCGCCGCGCAGGTAGGTCTCAAAGGAGGTTTCCGCTTCCGTGTCCTCATAGGAATGGATCAGGCGGGTTTGCTGGCCCAGCCCCGGATACTTTTTGTGGAATTCTTCCATCCAGGCCACCTGTACCGGGATGATTTCCCCGATCATCCTGGCCTTCTGGTCGGAAATGGGGGGAAGAGTATCTTTTATTTCCCGGTATTTGGCGGGGGCTGTGCTTTCCATCATCCGGGCGTATTTTTCCGTGATGGGATTCCAGTGGTTTTGACGGGCATTCAGCAGATCGTTGCCGTAGCTGTATAACAGGGACTGGGGCCAGGTTAAGAACTGGCTTTTGCGCATCAGCTCAAAGGTATCCCAGTCATCCTGGCAGGAGGCCCGTCCGCCTTCATTTTTTACCTGATCGAAGAAATCCCACTCGGTGCGGATGACCGAATCCAGAAGCGGAGAGTCGGCATCCACCGGCGTGTCTTCCAGATGGCGGTTCAGCATCCGATCCGATTTTTCCACCAACTCTTTGGCATGGTCCTCCAGATAAGGAGTCTTTGTATAGGTCAGATTTCTCTGGCGCATTTCCTGGGAGACGAGGGAGCAGATGATTTCGATGGTGAGGGAAACCTGATCGTTTCCGTTGATTCCTTCGGCTTCCTCATCGGTCAGATTTTCCCAGGCCTCTTTTTGGTTCGGCATATCGGTCAATGCATTGCAGATGCCGTAGATCTGGGGGAGAATCGGCATATTTTTGATTCCTTGGTGCAGCCATTTTTCATAGGGCGGATATCTGCGGTTTAAGAGATACACCATCTGCATGGTCTGTCTCATAAACTCATTCAAAGCAAGCCGGGCAGAGACGTATTCTCCGCGGCGCATCTGCCGGTTGTAGTTATACTGACCGGCCTGGGCCATCTGACCGGCACACTGGGCGATCAGGCGATACCAGAGGGGATCGGGGTAGTAGGCCTGGAAGTATTGGCGCATCCGGGTGAAGGCACCCAGGTCATCGCGGAATATCTCGCCGTTCACCAGGCAGGCGATGGAAGAGGGCGGGATGGAGAGCCATTCCTTGGACGTCTCCGGCAGCTTTTCCATACCGGTGAAATGTTCCATGAAAGCGGATATGGTATGAACCCGATACCGTTTCACAAAAAGCGGCGTATAGGGGCGGGTGTAGCCATTTAACTCGTCGGGAAGATTGTCATAAGCTTCCTGCAGCTGCTGGCCGATGGCGTTGTAATCCTCATCGGTCAGAAACATACAGAAGCAGGGGCCGAAATCGTGATCCTGGGAAATCTCATCGTCGAATCCGAAACACTGGGAGCCCTCTCCGCAGAGCCCTACGGCGATGCGGGATTCGTATTCCGGAAACTTTTCGTGGATCATGGCTTTTCCGTAGGTTTCATAGTAGAGACGAGAGAGGGTCAGGCCGTTGATGATGGACGGCTTGGCAATTTCCTGTTTGGATGCAGGCTGGCCGGATGCGAAATCGAGGCTGTCTTCTTTTAACTTTCGGCGAATCTGAGCTGCCTGTGACAAAAATACAGCAGCGCGGGCCGGATCTTCCGATTGTTCCAGTACATGCGCCATTTTGTCACAGATAATGGCATAGTTTTCTGTCTTGCCCATATGGGATTCCAGTTCATTTCTGGCACGGTCATAAAAGAGAAGGGCTTCTTTGTAATTCCCATTTTTGGCGTGGAGGTCTCCCCAAGTAGTCAGGAGGGCACTGTAATGATAGTCTTTTTCCTCATCCTGCTCAAAGATGGCAGCGGCTTCCTGCAGATGCACCTGCGCCTGTTCCATATCGCCCAGTTCCAGGAAAGAGGCGGCCAGGTTGGCATGGGTGGTGGCCTCTTCGATCTGTGCCTGCGGATATTGCTTGACGATGGCCAGGGCGGCGGTCAGACAGATACAGGATTTTTTATAATCGTGCAGCTCCTGATAAAGCAGACTCATGTTGTTGTAAAGGCTGGCAAAGCGAAAATCATTTTCATCCAAGTGGTTCCGATAGAGAACTTCCACGGTCTGGTAATAGGACAGGGAAGTCTCCAGCTCTCCGGCAGCCCGGCAGGCGTTGGCCACGTTGAGAAGGGATGTGGCATAGGGAATGGTCCCCTCCAGACCCATTTGTTTCAGAAGTGCCAGCAGCCGTTTCCCGTACGCCATGGATTTGGCGTGCTGGCCGCTGTCACGGTAAAACCCGATGATTTCATTCAGAAGAGTGACGACGGAACTGTCATCGCCTTCTTTCATGGCCTGTTCCAGGGAAGCCATCAGAAATGGTTCCGCCTGATCGTATTTTTTTTGAGCAAACAGTGTGTCCAATTGCTCCAGTACAGCTTTGATATCCATATAATACCTCCATTTCTAAACGGGTTGGCCGGGGGACAGACATAAATGACGTATGACTTTTCCCAAAGCCGCCGTTTGGGATATGAAAAAAGAAAAAATATGCAGATTTATTCAAGATTATTATACACTTTTTTGAATAGTACGGCAATAAATACAGAGAGAAAGTTTTTGTATCAAAAGCAGCGGCGGAGGATGGGATAAAAGTTATAAAATTTTATTGAAAAAACAAAAAAATCCATTTTTTTATGAAGGCAATATGATATAATGAGCGAAAGAAAGCCTGTGGGGGCTTGCTTGAATCCTCATTTGACGAGAAAACCATCGAAACGGCAGCTGAGATGGTATAAATTCTAACGGAACATTTACGAAGAGATACTGCGCAGGAAAGAGGGAGATAATGGACATTAGCAAACAGAAAAACAAATGCTGGAATTTGGATCAGATTACACTGGGAACCTGCTATTATCCGGAACACTGGGACTCCTCTCTTTGGAGAGATGATTTGATACGGATGAAGGAACACGGCATTCAGGTGGTGCGTATCGCGGAATTCGCATGGAACAAGTTTGAACCGAGAGAAGGAGAGTTTACCATCGGCTGGTTTGACCCCTTCATGAAAATCGCGGAGGAAGAAGGGATATCGGTTATTTTCTGTACGCCGACCGCGACTCCTCCGGCATGGCTGACGGAAAAATATCCGGAGGTATTGAACGCGGACGCCCAGGGGCTTCTGTACCGTCATGGGCTGCGCCGCCATTACAATTATACGTCGCCCAAATATTGGGAATTGTCCAGGCGGCTGATCCACAAGCTGGCTGTTCATTACTGCAGTTATTCCAATGTGATCGGATGGCAGCTGGACAATGAAATCAACTGTGAGATGGCAGAGTTTCATGCCGAATCCGACCACAAGGCATTCCGGGATTATATGAGGATGAAATTTGAAACCCTGGACAATCTCAATGAAAAGATGGGGACGACATTCTGGAATCAGACGTATACGGACTGGGAAGAAATCCATCTGCGCCGCCATACGGTAGGGGGATTCAATAATCCGCATATGGAGTTGGAGGGAAAACGCTTTATCTCCTACGCAGCCTATGCCTTTTTAAAGATGCAGGCAGAGGCCATCCGTCCGTACCTGAAGGAAGACCAGTTTATCACAACCAATGGAATCTTTCCAAATGTGGATTATCAAAGATTGGTGCCGGAGGTTCTGGATTTTATCACCTATGACAATTATCCGGATTTCGCCTATGGCATGGATGCCAACCCGAGACAGGAGGGAAATTTAAAGGACAGAAACTCATCCTTTAACCTGGCCCGTGTCAGAAGCATCTCACCGGTGTTTGGAATCATGGAACAGCAGTCCGGTCCCGGGGGCTGGACCGGGCGGATACTCCAGCCCATGCCGAAGCCGGGACAGATGCGCCTCTGGACCATGCAGGCCATCGCCCACGGGGCCGATTATATCGGATATTTCCGCTGGCGTACCTGCGGATATGGGACAGAGATTTACTGGCATGGACTGAATGATTATTCCAATGGGCCCAACCGACGTCTGGAAGAGCTGAAAACCATCCATGAAGAGACGGTCCGGCTGAGTGATGCCGGATTGGCAGGCGCCCGTTACCAGGCTAATTACGCCATCCTCCGGGATTATGACAATGATTGGGACGGAGCGGAAGATAAGATGTACGGTCCGCTGGCGGATAAGAGCATGGACGGATGGTTTCGGGCATTCCAGCACAATCATATTCCGTTTGACTTTTATTATTGGAGAGATGAGACAACGGCTGAAGAATTGGGGCAGTATGAGATTTTAATCTATCCCCATCCGGCTATTCTGACCAGGGAACGTGCCGATATTTTAATGGAATATATGAAAAACGGTGGAACGGTGATTTTTGGCTCCCGCACAGGATATAAGGATGAGTACGGCAGGTGCCCGATGCGTCCCATGCCGGGATTTGCAGGAGAACTCTGCGGAGTGCGGGTGAAGGATTATACCCTTCTGGGACCGGATGATGATATGGAATATGTCAGCTGGGAGGGGGACCGCATGGAAGCGCCCTGGTTTAATGATGTGCTGGAGCAGAAAGAAGGCGGGGAGATTCTCGCCGTATTCCAAAATAATTATTATGACGGGGAACCGGCCCTGATCCGGAAACAAAATGGAAAGGGCTGGGGCTATTATTTCGGCGGCGGATTCAGTGAAGATACGGCCAATGGGTTTATTCAAAAACTGGGTATGAAGCCGGTGAGGGGAGTCAGCCATGTGCCTGCGGAAGTGGAGGCGGCTCTTCGCAGCAAAACCGTGATGATTCAGACGGATGGGACGGAAGTGGTTCGGAATTATCTGTTCCTTTTGAACTATACGAAAGAAGAGAAAACGGTTGAGCTGGAGAACAAGTTTGAAGATGTGCTGTCGGGAGAAACGCTGACCGGTCAGGTGAAGCTGCCGGGCTATGGTGTCGTGTGCCTGATGGAAGAAGAGAGATAGCAAAAAGACAAGAGCGTATGTGAACATTCGGTTTGTTCCGATTGAACGGAAGAGATGGAAGATTCACATACGCTCTTTTCCATGCTTGAAAACATTAATTTTTCCGATTCATAAACTCGCGGGGAGAACAGCCTTCGATTTTTTTGAATACGGTGCTGAAATAGAAGGCGTTTTCAAAACCCAGCTGGTCGGCGATTTCATAGACCAGCCGATTTCCTTCCAAGAGCATGCGCTTGGCTTCCTGGATTTTCTGCCGGGTAACGAATTCGCTGAAGCTGTACTCGGAATAGCGGCCGAACAGCAGGCTTAAATAGTTGGGGCTGATGCCGAAAGCCGCGGCGACTTCGTTCAGACTCAGCTTTTCATGGAGATGGTCATGGATGTAGGCCTGGATATTGGAAACCATCTTATGTTTATGATCCTTTCTGCGCTTGACAAATACCTGATCCAGCCCCTCATAGAGGGTGTTCAGCCAGTCCAGGACAGCAGGGGTGGTCGTCTGCCGATAGAGGGAGCGGTAATTGTCCGGCACATCCCTGAAAATGGATGAGACGATGGCCTCTCCGTCGGATAAAAGGGACAAAGACAGATAGAGAATACTGCTGGCGGCGTCCATGGCCTGCACATAGGCTGACGGGTGGTCGGCGAACAGACTGGTGATGGAGGAAAAGACATCCTTCAGTTTCTCAGAATCATACTCTTCATAGGCTTTTGTGATGGCAGGCTGAAACAAAGAGAGGTTAAAGGTCCGTCCGGCGGCTTCTTTCCTGGCCGGATGGGTCTGATCGGAGAAGAGGAAGGGCTCTTCCTTCGATACCAGGGAAAAGGTTTGCCGGGCATCCTGATAAGAAGAACTGATATCCAGGGGATTGGAAACGGGATGGCCGACGGCTCCGACGATCCGGACGCTGTAATAATTGAACAGCATGGAACGCACCTCCGTAAAAGCCGGTATCAGCTTTTGGATATAGGTTTCCCGGTCTTGGTCACTCAGCGGGATAATCAGACTGAAATGGCGCAGATCCAGGGATACACAGTGACAGGGCATGTACTTTTTCAGGATGCTTTCCGTCATCTGCAGGGCGCTTCGATAAAGTGTCAGCTGCTGTTTTCGGTCCATGGAGGCCAGTTTATCGCTGAGGATTTCCATGCAGCAGGCGATGTAGGCGTCCTCGTCAAAAGCCAGTCCAAGATCGCGGCTCTGCAGGAAAAATTGTTCTTCACTCTCAAACAGATGATGGAGCAGCCGGGTAAAAAACTGTTCTTTCAAAAGGCGCATATCGTCGGGAGGAGAGGAAAGCGGACGGGACTGGGAGGCCAGATACTCTTCTGCCTGCGCGGCGGCCTTTTTCAGCGTGGAGGAGAGGGTCTGTTCGTCCAGCTCCAGCTTGATCAGATAGTCGGATACCTGATAGGAGAGCGCCTCTTTTACCAGGGAAAATTCCTCATAACTGGTCAGGATGATGAAGACGGGAAGATGTCCAAATCGTTCCCGGCATATCTTGGCCAACGTTAAGCCGTCCATCTGCGGCATTTTAATATCGGCGATGACGATTTCCGGACGTTCTTTTTCGATCAGTTCCAGGGCAGCCGTTCCGTTGGAAGCCGTGGCACAGACCGTAAAATCTGTGTTTAAGTTATTCACCATGGAACGCACGCCTGCCACTACGAGGGGTTCGTCATCGACAATCAATACTTTTATCATAACACCATATCCTTTCATTTTATGTATGTTTTACTGCTGTTTGTCACTTGGCTCGCTGGTTTGTGCTTTCGCTTCGGATGGTGAAAACAGTTTGGGCAGATGGACGGAAACCGTGGTAAATACGTCCAATTTACTTTGAATGGAAAGACCATATTCCGGGCCAAATTCATATTGAATGCGCTTATGTACGCTGGAGATGCCAAAGTCACGGAAAAAGGAAGATTTGTTTTTTTCATCGTCTTCCAGCAAATGCTGTATGGTATCCTCCGCCATGCCAACTCCATTGTCCGTGATGTCAATTTGTATTTGATTTGCGGAGGGCGCATACAGGCGGACCTGTATGACTCCGGCGGCTCCGGTGGGTTCAATGCCATGGAAGATGGCATTTTCCGCAATAGGCTGAAGTGTAAAGCGGAGAATCTGACAATCCAAAAGAGATTCGTCGTCAATCTGATAGTCCAGTGTGATGGCGCCGCCGTAACGGTATTTTTGGATTGTGAAATAATCATCCAGCAGGGAGAATTCTGTCCGCACCGGGATGGAAACCTGTGTGCCTTTGGCGATGCTTTTCAGCAGACGGGAAAGGGAGGTGGTCATCTGCGCGATGCCGGGAGCATTTTGTATCGTAGCCATCCACTTGATGGAATTTAACGTGTTATAGAGAAAATGGGGATTGATTTGGCTTTGCAGCAGCCGATACTCATATTCCTGCTTTTCCTTTTCCGCAGCAACACGCTTTTCCAGAAGCTGGACGATATTTTCCGACATTTCATTGATGCCGCGTCCGATGTCTCCCAGTTCCGTGCGCCATTCAATGGATGGATTCTTTGAAAAATCGCCGCCGGATATGCGGATGATCTGCTGCTTCAGCTGGTTGACCGGTTTGGTGACGACGCGGTGAAGATAAAAAAACATACAAAAGGCAAAGATCAGAACCAGCATCAGAACCAGAAGGATGATCCAGAAAAAGGGCTGTAAGTTTTCCACAAACAGGGAAAACGGAACCCGGCAGGTCAGCCGGAAATTTCCGGAGGAAAGCGTCCGGATGACGTGGCAATAGCGGACGCCGTCATCGCTGATGCCGGAGTAAATATGAGAATCTTCGTAGTAAGGCACATATCCTTCCATGGATCCTTGATTGTTCAGGGGATAGCGGAACGTTTCGCTTAGAGATTCATCATGATAGAGGTAATTTTTGGATTCTACGTTGAAATAACAGGAAAGTGCAGAATCCAAATGAACGGAGGCCAGAGCATCGGTAAACAGAGCCGGATCAATCTCCATCAGAATATATCCGGTCACTTCCGAGGTATAAAGATCATAAACGGGGCGCAGCACGGGAAGCATTTTAAAGCGGAGGCTTCCGTCCAGCGGATCTGCCACCAGGCCCATGCTGAAGTCAAAATCCAGGCTGTTGATGGCGGAAGAGAGATAAGGAAGTGTGGAAATAATCTGGGTGACATTGGGCTGGGTGGCAATCGGCTCCGGAACCACCTGAATAAAGCCCCCATCCTTCCGGGTTATGATAATCCGCCGGATATATTCGTTCCCTGATGTGATCAGATACTGCTCATTCAACAGATCGTGGGTCGAAAAGGTGACAGATGGATCGGAACTGACGGCATAGTTGGCCACGGCCTGACTGCTCTGACACCAGTTTACCAGGGTAAACAGACCGGATAATTCCCGGTCAATGGTGTCAGCCGCGTATTTGAGGAAAATTTCAATATTGGAAAGGAGTGTTTGTTTTTGATAATTGTAGTATAGATAACAGCTGACGCAGCCGATTAAAAGCCCCATAAACAGGCTGACAGTCAGAGTGATAAACAGAATCCGCCTCTTTAGGGTACGGTAGTAGGCATATCTGCGCTTTGACATGGTGTCCATCTCCCTTCCGGTAATGTCTGCATGCCCACATGGAAACGGCCGGGACGGCTGCATCCATGCGGAGTGATGCGGTTGTTATTATTGTATCAGCAGATTGGGAGAAAATAAAGAGGGAGAAATGAAGAATCTGGGATAAACGCAGGCGGAAAATCGCTTGTTATATGATGGGATTTGAGATATACTTTTTCATATATGGACTCTGGTATTTTGCGTTTGAGCCGTTTGGACGGCTGAGTGAGGAATGGTTATGAAGAAACGAGCAGGGATTGTGTGCGCCGTGTGGATGGCAGCGGTGCTGTGCGGATGCAGTATGTTTGGGAGAACCGGCGCAGGGGAGAACACAGAAGAATATACGGATGTGCCAAAATCACAGCAGACTGTTTTGAACTGGGCGGTTTGGGACCGGGAGATTTATCCGGTTTGGGATGCGCTGAAAGAAGCATTTGAAGCGGAAAATCCGGGGGTTACGATTGAGATTAAGGATTTGGGAAGTCTTGGGTATATGAAGGTGCTGCTCAATGATCTTTTGAGCGGGGAAGATTATGATATTATCACCACGTCTTCCGTTTCCGATTATGTGATGCTTTGCCAGAAGAAACAGCTTCTCCCTCTGAATTATTATATGGCCAGGGACAAAACGGATCTTTCTTTGTATAATACGGATACAGAAAATCTGTGTCTGGATGGAACCTATTATCAAATGCCGTTTCAAAATGAGTTTTGGATGCTGTTTTATAATCAGGATCTGTTTGACCGGCAAAGAATCGCATATCCGTCCAATGATATGACCATGGAAGATTATGCGGATCTTGTGGCTCAGATGACGAGTACGGAGAGCAGTAAGCGGATTTACGGGACATATTATCATATTTGGCCCAGTGTGGTGCGGGCGTTTGCCCTTTTGGGGGAAGAAACGGTACCGTCTTTTACCAGTTTTGCTTATATGGAACCTTATTATGCCATGATAAGCAATCAGGAAGAGGAGGAAAGCTGTCAGGACTATATTCAAATCAGTACCATGGGGACCAATTATGCCCATGCCTTTTCCAACGGTGACATTGCCATGATGCCCATGGGAAGCTGGATGATAGCGGAGCTGGTGGGGAAGCAGAATCAGGAGGAGACAAGTTATCAGAAGTGGAACGGAAAAAATTGGGGAATCGCACGGATGCCCAGGGCCGCAGGACGGGATCCCTATGAAGCGATCGGAAGTCTCAGAGGACTGGCGGTACACGCATCGACTAAAAACACAGAGCTGGCATGGAAATTTTTAGAGTTTGCCTGCGGGGAGGAAGGCGCCAGAATCCAGGCCAGCTATGGAAGTCTGTCGGCGCTGTATAATGAAGAAATCAGAGAAATTCTGACGGGGATCGAATATTTTCCCGATGATGAATCCAGCAGAGAGGTCATGGATGTCCGTACCATTTTGGATATGGACGCCATCACAGGATACAGTCCGGATGAAGAAGAAAAAATACGAAAGGCCCTGCCTGAGATCCACACCATCTGGGAAGAATATCATAAAAAAATCATGAGTGGGAATCAGGAGACCTCGGAAGCGCTGCTCCAGCTGGAGGAGGAGGTTCAGGCGATCGGAAACGAATCGGTTGAAAGAGAGCCGTGAAAATGTATCATACATAAATGAGGGGATGCCGCGGCATCCCCAAAATAATGTGAAAAATCTATTCGCCCAGCATGGATTCCTGCTCCGCGGCCATACTGGAAGCAGCGACCGGATCGTAGCAGTTGAAGCCCAGAAGCATGGTGCTGATGTTATCCGCGCCGGTCATGGTGATGGTCACCAGCTGCATCGTCGTGACGTAGCCATTGTCAATGGTTTTATCCCATCTCAGTGTCTGGCCGGTTCCGGTGCGCACGCTGTTTCCATCTTGATAACTTACCTCTTGTCCATCGATGGTTTCCGTCGGTTCTCCATAATTTTCAATCAGAGTGTCTCTTGTGGTTTCATAGAGCGTGGAGAGGGCTTCTCCGTTTAGATTTTCATTCATCTCAAACTGAAGCATAATCTGCGTGTACTGTCCGCTGCTGTCCAGAATCAGGGAAGCGCCGCTGGGATCCACACCATTGATGCTGGCGGCTACACCGGTGGTTTCCGTGTAAATCATATCCCCCTGCATGGTGTAGGGCTGCCCTTCACCGATATCAGCGTTCCACTGCCTTTGCAGCTCATCGGCCGGAATCAGCCACTGCGTATTTCGGTACTGATATCCGTTTGTGTCGTCGTAAAGAGTCGTCAGATCCAGATCACCGACATCCTCGATGACTTCTACTCTATTTCGTTCTCTTTCTTCCATGGCGGTGGCCAGAGTGCCGCGGCAGCCCGTCATGGACAGGACGCTCATGGCGGCCATACTAAAAACGGCAATGCTGCAGATCGTTTTTCTAATCATAGGCTTTTTCTTCATCTGTCATCAGTCCTCGTAATTCATCAAATTTATAGAGTTAGCATACCGGGATCAATCTCCTTTTATCCCATGCATCATGTTTATTATCATATCACAAGAACGTGTGATCTTCAATGGAAAAGTATGATTGTTTTTTGACTGGTGCTGTGATAAAATAAGAGAAATCAGACAACACAGGAAAATGTGATAAAAACGGCAGGAAGGTTTTCCGGTGATGCGTACAGGATACAGAAATGGAGTGGATAAGGCTTATGAAACTGATTACATTTTTATACAATGGCAGAGAACGGGTGGGGGTGATCGGAAAAGGCGGAAATGTCACTCCTCTGGCCAGCGAATCACTCAATGCGATGCTGGAAGAGAAGGGATGGAGAGAAGACGCGGAGGAAAAGGCAGGTTCCGCCGGAACGATTCCGTTTTCCGCAGTGAAGCTTTTGGCCCCCATCCCTGTGCCGAGACAGGATATCATCTGTCTCGGCATCAACTACATGGAGCACGCGGAAGAGTCGGCCCGCTATAAAAAGGAAGCCTTTGGCGGAGAGCGTCCGTTTGCCGTCTATTTTTCCAAACGGGTCAACCGGGCTGTGGAAGACGGCGGATACATTGAAAGTCATTCGGATCTGGCGGACAGTCTGGATTATGAGTGTGAGCTGGCGGTTGTCATAGGAAAAGAGTGTCGGAATGTGGCGAAAGAGGAGGTCAGAGAGTATATTCTGGGGTATACGATTCTCAATGATGTCAGCGCCAGGGAAATCCAGACCCGCCATAAACAGTGGTATTTTGGAAAAAGTATGGATGGGTTTACGCCCATGGGGCCATGGATTGTGACAGCGGATGAGTTTTCCTTTCCGCCCAAGCTGGCCATCCAGTCGTATGTCAATGGGGAACTGCGCCAGGACAGCAATACGGAGAAGCTGATTTTCGGGATCGACCATGTGATCAGTGAGTTATCCGCCGGGATGACGCTGAAGGCCGGAACCGTGATCGCGACGGGGACACCTGCCGGAGCAGGGATGGGATTTGTGCCGCCCCGTTTTTTAAAGCCGGGCGATGTGGTTTCCTGCAAGATTGAGGGAATCGGCACGCTGACCAATACAGTCAGATAAAACAGTCGGATGCATCAAAAATGCCGACGGGAGCAAAGCCCGTCATGCGGTCGGTGCAGAGACAGAAGAACAGAGGATTATGGTTGGAATGGAAAAGGATGAATTACTTCAGCTGAAGGACAATACAATCACAGTGGACGAGTATCTGAAACTGCGTCGGCTGGTGGGATGGAAAAAACTGACCAGGGAACAGGCGCAGAAAGCGCTGGACAACAGTCTGCTGACGGTGGGAGTTTACCTGGCGGGCCAGCCCATCGGCATGGGGCGGATCGTCGGAGACGGAGCCGTGATCTGTTACATTCAGGATCTGATCACACCGCCCCAGGCCCAGGGACTGGGAGTGGGCTCCATGATTATGAACCGTCTGAAAGCCTATGTGGAAGAGATCCGCATGCCGGGGACAGAGATGATGTTTGATTTGATGTGCGCAAAGGGCCGGGAGGAGTTTTACAGGCAGCATGGCTTCCTGGCTCGGCCCACGGAGAATCTGGGACCGGGTATGATTATGTATCTTCATGATCAGGAATGGGAAGAGATGAACCGGAACAAGTAGCAAAAAGGGGAAAGGCAGAAAATTTGTAAAATCAGGAAAGAAGGTATGATCATGCGAAGAAAAATTAATTTGAACGACTGGTGGGTTTTCTCAAAGGAATGTAATTTCATTCCAAAAAAATTGCCGGAGGACTGGGAGATTGTGTGTCTGCCCCATACATGGAATGCAGAGGATGGACAGGACGGCGGAGCCAATTATTACCGCGGGGCCGGTTGGTATGCGACAGAACTGGAATCCCCGCAGAGGGAACAGACAGATCGGGTTTATCTGGAATTTGACGGGGCAAATTCAGTGACAACGGTCTACCTGAATGGAGATAAGGTGGCATACCACGAAGGCGGATACTCCCGATTTCGTGTGGACATCACAGACTTTTTGAAGGAAGAGGACAATCTGCTTGCCGTTTGCGTGGATAACAGTGAGAGAACCAATGTCTATCCCCAGACAGCGGATTTTACATTTTACGGCGGGCTTTACCGGGATGTGAACCTGATTGTGGCGCCGAAGACCCATTTTGAATTGGACTATTGGGGAGCCGACGGGCTGACGGTTTCAGCCGGGACAGACGGCCGTGTATCCCTCCGCGCCTATGTAAAGGATGCCGAAGAGGGGGACAGTGTACAGTTTGAAATCCTGGACGCCGGGGGAAAGACGGCGGCGGAGGGATTTGCTCCGGCAAAAGCAGACTGCCGAATGGAACTTTTGATTCCCGATGTGCATCTTTGGCAGGGAGTGGACGATCCGTATCTGTACCGGGTGACGGCCCGAATTGTACGCCATAATGAAGCCGTGGATGAGGTAAGCACAAGATTTGGCGTCAGAGAGTTTTACGTGGATCCGGAAAAAGGATTTTTCTTAAACGGAAAATCCATGCCTCTTCGCGGCGTTTCCCGCCATCAGGACAGACTTGGGATCGGCAATGCGCTCAGAAAAGAAGATCACGAAGAGGATGCGAGACTAATTCGGGAACTGGGGGCCAATACGGTCCGCCTCGCCCATTATCAGCACAATCAGGCATTTTATGACGCCTGCGACGAGCTGGGACTGATCGTATGGGCAGAGATTCCGTTTATCTCCATCATGAGCCGGGATCCGGCGGCCCATGAAAACTGCCGCAGTCAGATGCAGGAACTGGTTTATCAGAACTTTAATCACGCCAGCATCTGCTTCTGGGGGATCTCCAATGAGATCACCATCGGAGGGGAACTGCCCGGGCTTGTGGACAATCTGAAAGATCTGAATGCCCTGGTGAAATCCATGGATCCCACCAGACTTACGACCATGGCCCATGTCTCCATGCTCCCCATGGATAGTGAAATGAATCAGATCACAGATGTGCTGAGCTACAATCACTACTTTGGATGGTACGGCGGAAAAATGGAACAAAATGAAGTCTGGCTGGATGCGTTCCATGAAAAATATCCGGACCGTCCGCTGGGAATTTCCGAGTACGGGGCAGAGGGAATTATCACCTACCACAATGATGATCCCAAGTGCCGCGATTATTCGGAAGAATATCAGGCCGTGTATCACGAGCATATGGCAGAAGTCATTGAAAAACGGCCCTATCTCTGGGCCACCCATGTCTGGAATATGTTTGATTTCGGATGCGATGCCAGAGATGAAGGCGGCGTGAAGGGAAGGAACAATAAGGGGCTTGTCACCTTTGACCGAAGGATTAAGAAGGATTCCTACTATGTATATAAGGCATATTGGAGCAGTGATCCGTTTGTTCATCTTTGCGGCAAGCGGTATGCCCAGAGGACAGCGGATGAGATAACCGTAAAGGTGTATTCCAATCAGCCTTCGGTGACCCTGACCGTCAATGGGGTGGAATTGGAAACGAAACATGGCAGCAAAGTGTTCGTATTCGAACACGTTTTGCTGAAGGACGGATGGAATACGCTGATCGCCAGATCCGGCTCCTGCACGGATTCCATGACAGTGGAAAAAGTAAAAGAAGCGAATCCATCCTATGTGCTGATCGATGATGACGACGGTGAGTATGCTACGAACTGGTTTGAAGGAATTGATCTGAGCAGCACGGAGATGACCTTCCGTGAGGGATATTATTCCGTCAAAGATAAAATTCAGGATATTCTGGACAACGAAGAGGCAGGCACGATCTTGATATCTGCCATCCAGTCCTTGATGAATATGAAATTGAGCAAAAATATGATGCGCATGATGGGACAAAAGACCATGGAAGAGATGGCTGGTATGATGGGCAGTCAGGTCGGAGAAAAGGGAAAAGGAGCCATGGCATATTTGAACCAGGAGCTTCAGAAAATCAAGAAGATTTCAGACGAGAAATAGGAAGTGTTTGTTCTGGAAAAAGTATAAAAAACACTTGATTTTTAGAACGGAATAGGTTTGTTGTCGAGAAGATGTCGGGCGCGCCCGGTTATTGTAAAGATAACCGGGTGCACCCTTTTTTTTCGAACCCAAAACAAGTCGGCCGCATTAAGATGTCCGCAATCGGAGAAAATTTACGGAAACCTTTCATTTTGTAGAATCTTTGCTCATATTCTTGCATGATGGAATATTTTGTTGTATTATGATAAAGATCGCAATGAGCGGTCATTTTGGCAGAGAAGAGTCTGTAAAATAGAAAGGTACGGTTAAAAACATGAGTATACTGAATGTGGAGCACCTAAGCCATGGATTCGGTGACAGAGCCATTTTTACGGATGTTTCCTTTCGGCTTCTGAAAGGGGAGCATATCGGCCTTGTCGGTGCCAATGGCGAGGGCAAATCGACATTTATGAACATTATCACAGGAAAACTGATGCCGGATGAGGGAAAGGTGGAATGGGCAAAAAATGTTCGAGTAGGATACCTGGATCAGCATACAATATTAGAAAAGGGAATGACGGTCCGCAGTGTCCTGAAGTCGGCATTTGATTATCTGTTTGAAATGGAAGAGCAGATGAACCGGATTTGCGAGCAGATGGGGGAAGCTTCGGAGGACGAACTGGCCCGCATGATGGATGAACTGGGAACCATCCAGGATCTTTTGATGATGCATGATTTTTATATGATTGACGCGAAGACAGAAGAAGTGGGAAGGGCCCTTGGCTTGGAGGAGATCGGACTGGACCGTGATGTGACAGAATTAAGCGGCGGCCAGAGAACAAAAGTTCTTCTCGGAAAGCTGCTGTTGGAAAAACCGGATATTCTGCTTCTGGATGAGCCCACCAACTACCTGGATGTGCAGCACATTGAATGGCTGAAACGGTATCTTCAGGAATATGAGAACGCCTTTATTCTGATTTCCCACGACATCCCATTTTTAAACAGCGTGATTAACCTGGTCTATCACATGGAAAATCAGGAACTGAACCGCTATGTGGGGGACTATGATAAATTTGAAGAAGTCTATGCGGTAAAGAAAGCGCAGAAAGAAGCCGCCTATGCCAGACAGCAGCAGGAAATTGAGCAGCTGAAGGATTTTGTGGCCCGCAATAAGGCCAGGGTAGCGACGAGAAATATGGCCATGTCCCGCCAGAAAAAATTGGATAAGATGGAAGTCATCGAGCTGGCCCGGGAAAAACCCAAACCGGAATTCCGCTTTAAGATGGGCAGAACGCCGGGACGCTATATTTTTGAGACAAAGGATCTGGTGATCGGGTATGAAGAGCCGCTGTCCAAACCGCTGAATGTCGCCATGGAACGGGGACAAAAGATCGTGCTGACGGGAGCAAACGGAATCGGAAAGACAACCCTGCTTCGAAGCATCCTCGGACAGATCGCGCCTTTGTCCGGACGGGTGGAACTGGGGGATTATCTGCTGATCGGCTATTTTGAGCAGGAGACGGCGCCCGGAAATACCAATACCTGTCTGGAAGAACTTTGGAGTGAGTATCCGTCCTACAGTCAGTATGAGGTGCGTTCCGCCCTGGCAAAATGCGGCCTGACCACCAAACATATTGAAAGCCAGGTGCGCGTTTTAAGCGGCGGGGAGCAGGCAAAAGTGCGTCTCTGCAAACTGATCAACAGAGATACCAATATTTTACTGCTGGATGAGCCCACGAACCATCTGGATGCGGATGCCAAGATGGAATTGAAAAGGGCTTTAACAGAATACAAAGGAAGCATCTTGATGGTATGCCATGAACCGGATTTTTATGACGGCTTGGCAACAGATGTCTGGGATTGTTCCAAGTGGACGACCAGAGTTTAAAGCAGACTGCAGATACTGCTTGAACGGAAATGGAGGTTTATTATGGCAAAAAGAGAAAACATGCGTCGACGCAGAAGGAGACGGGCGATCATTCGGAATCGGATCATACTGGCTGTGCTGATTGTGGTACTGATCGCTCTGTGCGCGACGTTGATTTATGTACTGAGAAACAGAGGAAATGACTCTTCCGCAGAGCCGGTAACCACAGAAGCGGTTTCGGACGGACAGGGAGAGACAGGAGGCGAAAACGGAGAAACCAATCCGGCAGAGGAGCCGACCACAGGGGTGAGCACCACCACGCCGGTGGAAGAGCTTCCGGATACCTTTGAGACAGAACCCGATTGGGGCGAGCCTACGGTGGCATCCACGGGAAATACCGTGCTGGATGAGGCCAACCGGCTGGCAGCCATGTACGACTACGACGCAGCCATCGAGCTGCTGCAGGGGCAGGCAGATTATTCTTCCAACCAGGATTATGCCGATGCCGTCTCCAATTATGAGACGCAAAAGAGCCAGCTGGTAAAATGGGCGGACAATACACAGATCACCCATGTCTTCTTCCACTCTCTGGTGGTGGATCCGACGGCCGCGTTTTCCAGCTATAAGGCAGACGAATACAATGAGGTGATGACCACCATTGATGAATTCTGCAAGATGATCCAGTCCATGTATGACAGAGGATATGTGCTGGTGAGGATGCATGATATCGCAGAAATCCAGGTACAGGAAGACGGCACGGAGAAGATGGTGCAGAAAGAAATCATGCTTCCCCCGGGAAAGATCCCGTTTGTCCTTTCTGTGGATGACGTCAGCTATTATGAATATATGGAAAACACCGGATTTGCCAGCCGTCTTGTGATCGGCGGGGACGGCATGGTCACCAATGAGATGGATCTCTATGATGAAAACGGAAACGTGACAGGGACCGTGACCGGTTCCTTCGATGTTCTGCCGATCCTGGAAGACTTCATCAAAGTTCACCCGGATTTCTCCTATAAAGGAGCCAAGGGTATCATCGCCCTGACCGGATACAATGGCATTTTGGGATACCGTACATCGGATGTGTCCTATGGTCCGGGCAATACCACTTTGCCGGAAGCGCATCTTTGGGATAATCCCAATATTGAAGAGGATAAGCAGAAGGCAAAGACCGTCGCAGAGGCCATCAAAAATCAGGGATGGGAATTTGCCAGCCACAGCTGGGGCCATCTGGATATGCAGACCATGGCAGAGGATAAGTTTATCCGGGATACCGATTTGTGGGAGGCAGAAGTGGAGCCTTTGATCGGGGAAACGGATATTCTCATATACCCGAAGGGAGCGGATATCGGAAGCTGGAGACCATATGATGATCCCAATCAGTTGGAAGTGACTCCGTCCCGTTATGCGAAATTGAAAGAAGTGGGATTTGATTATTTCTGCAACGTGGACGGCTCCCAGAAGGCATGGGTGCAGTTCGGCACGGATTATATGCGCCAGGGCCGCCGCAATCTGGATGGAACCCGTCTGTGGGAGGCAGTAAACGGCGGTACCGATCGCGTATCCGATTTGTTTGATGCCAAATCCGTCATCGATCCGCTTCGTCCGGAACCTAAGACCGAATAGCAGGGATTCCCGCGATCCGGCTGTCCGCAGATGGCCGGATTGGCGAGCCGATGAAAGCGGGTGCGGTAATCAAAAAAGGATGCTGTAACATTCACACGGTATATGACTATGCGAATGTTACAGCATCCTTTTTTGATTCTAAAACTTTTTCCAGGTGTCCGGTACAAACAGAAGCAGAAGCGGGAAGAGCTCCAAGCGCCCTGCCAGCATATCAAAGGTCAGCACCAGCTTCGCCCCGCCGGAAAATACGGAAAAATTCTGGGTCGGTCCCACCAGCTCCAGTCCGGGGCCGATGTTGTTCAGGGTGGCGGCCACTCCGGTAAAGTTGGTGACCAGATCATGTCCGTCAAACCCCACGAGCAGGACGGAAAAGGCAAAGATCAATACGTAAGCGATGAGAAACACATTGGTGGAGCGGACCACTTCATGCTCCAGAGGATGTCCATCCATTTTCAGCTTTTTCATACTTCTGGGATGAATCAGGATGTGAAGTTCTTTTCGTATGGTTTTGACCAGAATCAGAAGACGGGATACTTTGATTCCTCCTCCCGTGCTTCCGGCGCAGGCTCCGACGAACATTAGAAGAACCAGGATGGTTCTGGGAACTTCCGGCCAAAGGTTGAAATCCGTGCTGGCGTATCCCGTGGTGGTGATGATGGATCCCACCTGAAAGGCCGCATGCTTTACCGCTTCTCCGAAGGAACCGTACATATCCTGGATAACCAGGCTGATGACAGCGATGGAGACCAGGATGATCAGAAAATAATAGCGCACTTCCTCGATGGAGAATGCCTGTTTGAATTTTTTGCGCAGAATCAGGAAATAAGCATTGAAATTTACGCCGAACAGGATCATGAAAATGGTGACCACAATCTGGAGGTAGGAGGAATAGCTGGCCATGCTGTCATTTTTGATGCCGAATCCTCCGGTTCCCGCGGTGCCGAAGCTGATGGTAAGAGCATCAAACAGCGGCATCTTTCCCAGAAGAAGGAGAACAATCTCCAGAAGTGTCATACACACATATATGACATAAAGGATTTTCGCTGTGGATCGGATCGTGGGCGCCAGTTTGCTGACGGACGGTCCCGGACTTTCGGCTCTCATCAGGTTAATGAGGGAACCATTCCCCTTTATGTGGAGAAGGGAAAGCAGGAGTACCAGCACGCCCATTCCGCCGATCCAGTGGGTGAAGCTTCGCCAAAACATGACGCTTTTGGACAGGGCTTCCACATCCGTTAAAATGCTTGCGCCGGTGGTGGTAAAACCGGAGACGGTCTCAAACAGGGCATCGATGGGATTGGGGATCGCGCCTGTGGTGATAAATGGGACACTCCCCATGATGCTTAAGACGATCCAGCTTAAGGCCACTGTCACAAACCCTTCTCTCACATAGAAAAATCGGTTTTTCGGTTTCTTCCGGAGAAGCAGAAAACCAAGAAAGAGGCATAGGAGTCCTGCCATAACAAAAGACCATCCATCCGATTCCCGATAAATCAGGGCAAGGATACAAGGCAGAGCCATGAAGGCTCCCTCAGAGACAAGGACATACCCGATAATATATTTAATGATTGAAACGTTCATTTCATCCCCCGTACTTTATTTCATCTGTAGTATATCGCTCAGGTCATTCAGGCCCTTCGCAGTTGTTACGACTATGACCGTATCGCCAGGCTGTATGGTGTCATGTCCGCGTGGAATCTGTATCAGTCCGTTTCGGTTGATGCATGCAATCAGCAGGTTATTCTTTAACTTCAGCTCAGACAGAGGAATGCCGGTGACGGCGGATTTCTCTCTGACCGCAAACTCCAGAGCCTCTGCCTGACCGTCCAGGATGTGATACAGGGTCTCCACGTTGCTGCCGACCGAATTCTTCATGGCACGCACATATTGGAGAATATAATCGGAGGTGATATATTTGGGATGAATTACGCTGCCCAGATCCAGTCCGTCCACGATATCATCAAAAGCGATGCGGTTTACCTTGGTGATCAGCTTGGCATGGGAGATTTTCTTGGCAAAAAGACTCAGAAGAATATTTTCCTCGTCCAGGTTGGTCAACGTTACGAAGGATTCGGCTTCCGTCAGTCCTTCCTCCAAAAGCAGCTTTTTGTCTGTCCCGTCTCCGCATATGACAGTGACAGACGGCAAAAGTTCACTGAGCTCTTCGCAGCGCTCCCGGTTGGATTCGATCAGCGTCACCCGAATCTTCATATCCGAGAGAAGGGCGGCCAGATAATATCCCAGCGTTCCGCCTCCCACGATCAGGGCGTTTTTCACCTGGTGGGTATGAACGCCGATTTTTTTGAAAAACTGATTGGAATTTTTTGGGGAAGCAATGATGGAGACCAGATCCAGATCCTGCAGGATAAAATCACCTGACGGAATGAACGTCTGCTCTCCCCGCTCTACACCGCATACCAGGATGTCGCAGCGCAGCCGGTCCATGATCTGCGCCACGGTCATGCCGCCCAGTTTGAATTCCGGCAGCAATTTGAATTTCAGAAGTTCCACCCGGCCCTTGGAGAAGGTATCCAGCTTGATGGCGGAAGGAAAGCGCAGCAGGCGGGAGATTTCCATGGCTGCTGCAGATTCCGGATTGATAATCATGGAGATGCCCAATTGCTTTTTGATAAAATGAATCTCTTTATTATAGATGGGATTTCTCACACGGGCAATGGTGTGGCACTGACTCACCTTTTTGGCAATGAGACAGCATAAAAGATTCAGCTCATCGGAACCAGTGACCGCGATCAGGATATCCGCCTCCTCCACACCGGCTTCGGAAAGCACCTGGATACTGGACCCATTGCCGCAGATCCCCATAATATCGAGATTTTCACATAATTCCTGGATTTTTTGAGGGTTTTTATCAATTACCGTCAGCTCATGATCCTCTTCACATAATTCTTCCGCAAGGGTACTGCCGACTTTTCCGCACCCGATAATGATAATGTTCATAATTCCTCCGCTGTATACTTGCTTAAAATAAAAAGAAGCGGCATGTGCTGCGTCAAGGCTTCCTAACATGCCAAACTTATTATAGCACTTATCTTTTTATATGCAAGATATTTCCCACCGCTCTCTGGCAGTGCCCCCGAGTCTCCGGGTGAAAATTGTCTCTGCGTGTATTCATTGCCTTGGAAAGGCCGATTGCAAAGTGAGCAGGATCTTCTGATGGGGAAAGACTGCCTTGGAAGAAAAAAGTCAAAGTGCACAAAGATAATTGGGGGGGATATGTGTAAAATGTGAAAAAATACACATAATATATTGACAAAATAGTGGAAAATGGCGTATAGTTTATATAACAAGTAACTATTTTTCTTAAAACGACCGGAAACGTTTGCTCTGGACTGTAAAATTTGCAAAAAGAAAGGGGGAGGGATGGATGTGAAGAGACAGCTGACAATCATTTGTTTTCTCATGGCAGGAATGCTGGCGGGTTGTTCTTCTGCGGAGAATCTGAATGAAAGTATAGTGGACAAAGAAACAGCGGAAATGACACAGGAATTTTTTAAGTTCGAGGATGAAACCGGGGATGGACAAATGCCTCTGGTGGATTATAATGAAACGAATCTTATGAAAATTGATGCGCTGCGGATTCCTTGGGGAGAACCGCTTCCCTATTTTCATATAACAGAAAAAATGAAGACAGATTTTTTCAGGTTTATTGATGCTTACAGAAGTCCGGACTTTCCGGGGAATACCAGCTTAACAGGTAATGTCGGCATGGGTCCAAATCAGGAAGAAGAAGGAATTCGGGAACTTCCCATCGGAGTCATTGATATGGATGAACCCATCCGGCAATATGTGATGGTTATTGTGGAATCGGGTTGTGTGGAAGTATCTTTTGAAGACAAGGCTACAGGAGAGGTTATATGGGAGAGCGGTCTTCTAACGGAAAACGCGCAGTTTTTTAAAGAATTTGACGGTCTGCATGTGGAACAGCCGGTGCTCTATATACGTCAAAAAAAGTGGAACGGGGAGCCGTTTCAGACCGGAGTATGGCATGCGTTGTTCCCTCACCGCACATTCATTGAAGAAAACTGGGAGGGATTTATCGATCCCTATGAATCAACGGCTGCAGATCAGCAGTAGAATGAGGATGCATATATGGCATCCGTTGTCTGACAGAGAGAAGGGGGGATGGATGATTGGTTCGGCTTTTGAAACGGTATCCGCTGAGCGGCGGGTATCTGATATTGGTTTTGTTTGTGGTGCTTTTGATTTTGTTTGATATCCTGGGCAGTTACAACCGGGAACTGCGCTGGAAGAAGGATGCGGAATATTACCGCTATCCGTTTGAATATCAAATGACAGCGTTTTCCCTTCCGGTGGAAGAGCGGGAAGCGTTTGCAGAACGACTCCATGAGGTGGAGGGAGTCAATGTAAAAATTGATGAAATCGAGGTTGCCGTCACCGGCGAAGCGGGAAAAATCGGCTTTGCGGATGCGCTCCTTTCTTCCGGTATCGGGGAACGGTATCCCATGAAAGAGGGAACGCTGCCCACAGCCAATGCCGACCCTCCCCAGGCGGCGGTGGGTGTGGACTATGAAGGGGATCTGTACGAGAGAGACGGAGCATCTTATCTTCAAATCGATGGCACCGAGTATGAGATCTCAGGAATCATAGAAAGTCCGTATTCGGATTACATGAACAAAAAGATCGTGGTCTGCTATGAAGATCTGAGGGAGACGCGCAAAGAGAAGGCAGGAGAGAATCTGTCCATGCTGGTGCAGAGTGATGCGGCTCCGGATGATGCGCTGAACCAGATGTACCGCATTTTGAAGGAAGTGAACCCGAATGTCATCATACAGGCCTATCGGGAGACGGCCGGTCTGTCGGAACCGACGGGGACAGACAGTGAGGAGCGGACCATGCAGTGGATGCTGATCGGTTTCTGCGCACTGGTGCTGGCGCTGGTGGCGGATTTCTGGGTGGAAGACCGGAAAAAGGAAATGGCGGTCAGGAAGACCTTTGGCTTCGGTACGGTTCGGATTCTTTGGATGATGCTGGTTGAACTGCTGGAATTCATGGGAGCGGCATTTATACTGTATTTGATCGTCTGGGGGATACGGCTGGCAGCCGGTGTGCAGACACAGCTGTTTTTGCTGCAGGCGGACATGTATAATATCTGGGTGATCCTTGGGGTACTGCTTTTGCTTTTCCTCGCCGGTGTGCTGCTGCCGACCCTGCGAACCCTTCGGTGCCATCCGGCGGATGTTCTGAAAAGAGAGTAGGGAGGGGCGTATGAAATATGGAATGATGCAAAAATCCCTGCGGGGAAGATTGTATACGGCCATTATGACCATTGTAATCACCATAGTGACCGTTTATGTGGCAGGGGAAACCTTTACCATATATTGGGAAGGAGATAAGATCCTGCAGAAAAACAGAGAGACCTTTTGTGCCGATCCGGAATCCGTCTATGTCCTGAATCTGGTGCTGGGGGATGACTATATGGATGCAGGTACCGAAATTGCGGCGGCGTATCAGGAGATCCGTACGCTGGGACTGAAGAGTTTTGGAGCGTATAAACTGAACTCCTACTGGTTTGACGAGCTGCAGAGTGAGGACACAGCGTTTTTTGATTACAATGCTTCCGTATGGGAGGGCTGGGGACTGAACAGACGGTATGGGAATCTGATCTGGTGTCTGGAATTATATGGTGATATTGATTCCATGTTCCATATCCCGGCGGCAGATGGGAGCAGTTTTCCTGTCTCAAAAGAGGGAGAGCCGCTATCGGTGCTGGTTTCCGACGGGTATCGGGACTATTTTAAGGAGGGAGAGATTCTGCATTCCTTTAATAGGGAATATCAGGTAACCGGCTATCTGGAGCCGGGAGGCTATTTCCCGTACAGCAATGCGTTTGGAGCGGGAAACCAGGGAGGCCAGGAGATGGAGTATCTCTTTGCGGTTCGCTATGAGTTCCCGGAACCAGCGGATCTGGATTCCAGTATTTCCAACTTTTATGAAAATACCTATCTGGAATTTGATCCGGAAAAGCAGGAGGATCAGATGCAGAAGCTGGACAACATTTTGCAGAAATGGGGAATCTTATATCAGCTTCAGACCGTGGAAGACAGCTATCAGGATGCGCTGCGAAGTGCGGCAGAGTCGAAAGAGATGAGAGTGAAATACGGCACGATTTTTCTGACGGTCAATTTCTTCGTATGTATTTCCATCGCTGTGGTCGAGAGTTTGAGGAGAAAAAAGGAATTTGGAATCTATCAGGCCTGCGGCTGGACCCAGAGGGAGTTAAATGGGATGCTGGCGGGAGAACAGATCCTGGAAAAAGCGGTGTCGCTTCTCATCGCCGGAGGGTTTCTGATACAAAAGGTGGATGGGTGGAGGATGGATCACTCCATGGGACGAATCATGGAAACGTTTTCTCTCACCTTCTGGCAGAGGACAGTGCCGCTGCTGGTGATTTACCTTTTGGGTATGATCGTCGTTTCCTGCCTGGTATCCGCTGTGATTTTAAGCCAGAAAAACTGCTTGGAAATGATGGAACGGTAAAGCATTCTGGTGATATGTCAAGAACTTTTTTAAAAAGATTTTGATGTGTATTTCGGAAAAAAGGGTAACTTTAATAGACCTTCGGTATATATTTCAAAAAAACCGAATGTCAGTTCGACTTGATATGATATTCAGCGTCCAGCTTTTCGCCGGTGTACAGTTGGTTTTTGGCCAGCAATCCAAAAACGAGTCGTACGAATTTACGTGATGTAAGCGCGAGTGCTCTTTTATGCTGATGTTTAGTTACCTCAGCATATTTTCTGGCATAGTAGTCAGCATATTCAGGGATATGTTTTCTGACACTGTTTGCCGCTTCGCCCAGATAGTAGCGAAGATAGGGATTTCCGGCTTTCGATATTTGGTTGTCCTCAGAGATGAAATCTCCGGAATCCCCCTTTGGCCAGTAAAGGCCGGCATATTTGGCAAGGGCATCGGATGAGTGGAAAGCCGTGATATCGCCGATTTCTGACAAAATCCCGGAAGCCCATACCGGGCCGATCCCCGGTATGGATTGAAGGATGATCAGGGCATTAGGGTTCATACCTTTGATACATTTATCAATCGCCTGCTCGATCAGCTTGATCTCTTTCTGATAGGCGTGGATGCAGTTAAATGAGCTTGCCAGTGATATATTCAGCGGTTCGTACATGCACTTGTCCAGCCGATAGGAGTCTCTGGCTGCTTTCTTCAGAAGCTCGGAGGTTTTTGATATATCGGAGATACGGTTCCTGCTTTTTTCCGCAAGGAAGGAGAGCAGTTCCTCTTCCGGCATATCGATGATCTCCTGCGGGGACAAAAACTCCGTCAGGACAGCGGAGGCCGCCGCGCCATAGAGGCTGCCAAATGGTTTGTCATCGCCGTCAAGGAGTTGAAGCTCGCTGAACTTCAGATAAAGATTAGAGACCATATAGGTCTTCTCCCTGGTGATGCACTCGGAAAGGTGCGTACGGTGCCTTGTCAGGCGCTTCAGGGCAATGAACTGCCCGCCGCGCCATGGCTCCATCTTTCTGGTACGGCCCACCCTCCCGAAGTCAGCGATGAGATACGCGTCTGAGGGATCGGTTTTTTCCATCCCGATAAAGGACTTGCGGTAGTTGGCAGTGGCCTTTGGGTTTACACAGAAGACGTAAGGCTTGTAGGGCATGAGGGCCTCGCTGGCAGATAGGAAATTTGAAATATGTACGCTGTACACAGAAGTAGATTCCAGCACAATAAGAAGAGTGTCCAGATTTTTATGCTTCTGCATACATGCGGCGATCATATCCGCAAGCTCATCAGCACCCGGCTGATTGTTGCCAAATGAAGATGAGATATATCTGTTTTCCTCAAAGTCCATGGCATAAACAGAGTTGGACTTTGAGCTTACATCAATACCTACAAACAAGGTGGACATATAGTTGATCTTTAACATGGTATCGCCTCCGATCCGATCAGGATTTGTGAAGCCTGAAGCAAAAGGTTTATCCTGTGCCGCATACGGTGACCGAAGCCTCGCGCAATGAGCATGCACCCAGTCAGCCTTTCTTGCTGGGGCTAACGGCTGGGGATGAAAATTCTGTGTCAGCGGAATATGCCGTATGTGCCAGGCTGAATGCTTACGGAGCAGTCGCGGACAAAGCCGGCTGAAAGGAGGAACAGCAGTGCCTTCGGACATCAGACTCTATCTGATATCATACCACAGGATCTACCTATATGGAAATGTAACTATCAACCGTATAGATGGGAATCAGGATGAGGGGAGAACCTCTTAGATGTCCTTACCATTTATACACAAAAAAGAATAAGTCTGTAAGCTGCTTTACTTGCTTACAAACTTATTATACGAGGAGGATGGGGATGATTGAATTAAAAGGAATCAGTAAAATATATCAGCAGAATACCAGTCCGTCGGTGGCGCTGGAAGAAGTCTCCCTTACGATCGGACAGGGAGAACTGGTGGCGGTCATGGGACCGTCCGGATCCGGAAAGTCTACGCTTCTCAATATCATCGGATGTATGGACACTCCCACATCAGGGACGTATCTGCTGGACGGCGTCGATGTGACGGCCAGCAGCCGAAACCGGCAGCAGAAGCTTCGAAAAGAAAAAATCAGCTTTGTATTTCAGCATTTTGCGCTGATGGATATGTATACAGCCTATGAAAATGTGGAGGTTCCGCTGACCGCCAGAAACGTGAAGAGGGGAAAACGGAAAAAAATCATCGAACAATGTCTGGAGGAAATGGGAATCGGGGATTTGAAGAAACGGTACCCCAATCAAATGTCAGGCGGGCAAAAGCAGAGAACGGCCATTGCCAGAGCTTTGGCGGCGGGGACGCCGATTGTGCTCTGTGATGAACCAACCGGGGCGCTGGACCAGAAGACCGGGCAGGAGGTCATAAACGTATTGAAACAGATCAATCAAAACGGGGTGACCGTCATCATCGTGACCCATGATCCCCGGATTGCTGCCCAGACAGACCGCATCCTGTATATACTGGATGGGAAAATTGTGGAAGACAGAAAAAAATAAGAGAGAGATCCCCTCAGCAGAGACCTGTCAGGTGGGAAAAAGATAGTTTTACATCTTTTGCCCGGTCTCTGCTGAGGGGGATTTTTGTCTGGTCTGTAAGGATTACAAATTCAGCGGTGATCGTACTTATGTAATGACTGTTTACAAGATATTTACTGTGTGTTCGAATAAAGCCATAGGGACGCAGATAATCTTCATAATATTTCATGGAATTTACATGGCTGTATTCCCTGTCAGCATGAAAGGTAATCCGATGAGATTCACAGGAGAGGTATCGAAGCCGGTGCAGTTTTATAACCACCGTCCGAAGATCTTTGTCGTTGTCACGTATTTGAAACGTGATGACCTTCTGGAAATAAGAGGAGGCCGTGAAAATGTGCTGCAGAACGCGATCCAGGTCAGTGATCAGATGGTCGGTCCGAACCACATAGTGGGGAATCAATGGAAATAAATTTTCCGCAGAATCCGAATCAGGAGTCAAAAGAACGAAAGCAGGGCGCAGCGAGATACCAGCCAATATTTGATTAAGAGCGGATTGATTTTTTTGGGCAATTGAACGATCTATCAATACGGAATCGATGATATTGTTTTGGCAGATGGTAGAAAAATCCTGAAAAGATGCTGGAACCAGGAAGTCCGTATTTGTCTCAAGATGGGAACGCAGAATTTTTTTGAGAGTTCGTTCCAGCTGTTTCGAAAACTCGAGAGAATCTGTTAAAATTACAATACTCATCCTTTCCCTCCTGTGTATATATCTATTTTACTAAAATAATACAATTTTATATAAAAAATATCAATATAAAGTGTAATAAAAAACAAATGTTACTATGTAGAAGCCATTTATAAATGGAAAATAGAAAAATAAACATATATTTTCTGGCTTTATTGCGGTTTGACAATATTGTTTGTGTAATCATATATATGAGACATTGGCTGTAACGTGTCCGGCATTTTGTACAGCCGCCAAATAAACAGAAACATTCACTTAGTTGGTTATTTTATGGTATACTAACCGTAGAATGGAAACCATACCACATGAATTCTCATTTGATGAATAATCCGTTGAAACGGCAGTTGAAGTTGAGATGGTATCATGCGGGAAAAAGACCTGTAAGGTTACTTTTCGCGGAGGGAGAACAGACAAATATTCATGAGAGAACGGACGAGAAAAGCAGTGTTTGCATTTGATTCCACAGCCCAGGCCATGCATATGGAGGCTTGCTGCCGGGAAGGCGGGTATGCCGGAAGGCTGATCCCGATTCCGCGGCAGATTACGGCGGGGTGCGGATTGGCGTGGAGCGCGCCGTGGGACGAAAAAGATGCGCTGGAACGGATGATTGGACAGAATGGAATAGAGATACAGGGGATCTATGATCTTATGCTGTATTGAAGGTGAGTACCCGAACGGTTCAAGGGAAATGGTTTGTTTCCCTTGCCCTGCGGATATTTTGGAAACAATAGAAGAAGTAGGAGGAAACGATGGAACCGATTTTATTTTGCAAAGGCGGCGGCTGTACGGCGAAGCTGGGGCCGGGGGCGTTAAAGCGGGTTTTGGAACAAATACCGCGAAAGAAGGAGCCGCGGCTTCTGGTGGGGTATGAGAACAGCGATGACGCCGCGGTATATCAGCTGACAGAGGATCTGGCGATCGTCCAGACCCTGGATTTTTTTCCGCCCATGGTGGAAGATCCGTATCTGTTCGGGCAGATCGCGGCGGCCAATGCGCTGAGTGATATCTATGCCATGGGAGCGGAAGTGAAGACGGCGATGAACATCGTGTGCTTTCCGGAGCAGATGGATCTGAATATTCTGGGCAGGATCCTGCAGGGGGGAGCCGAGAAGGTGGAGGAAGCCGGGGGCGTTTTGGCGGGAGGACATTCCATAGCGGATACCGATGTGAAGTACGGCCTTTCGGTGACGGGAACCATCCATCCGTCGAAGATTCTGAAAAACAACGGATGCCGGGCGGGAGATGTGCTGATTTTGACCAAGCCTCTGGGCGTGGGCATCGTATGCACGGCTTCCCGCATGAAGGCCGCTTCTGAGGAAGCCATGGAGCAGGCCATCCGCTCCATGACCACCCTGAATAAGTATGCGGCCGGGGCGCTGGCAGCCCATGAGGTCCATGGGTGTACCGATGTGACGGGGTTCGGATTTTTGGTGCATCTGTGTGAAATGCTGTCCGATGCGTATTCCGCAGAGATCTGGGCAGAGGCCGTACCGTATATCAAAGAATGTGAGGATTACGTGGAGGAGTTTTATCTGACGGCAGCCGGTCAGAGAAACCGAAACCATGTGGGAGAACAGGTGGTATTTGAGGATTGCCCGTTTTTCATGGAAGAAGTATTGTTTGATCCGCAGACCTCCGGCGGCCTTTTGGCAAGCCTTTGTGAAGAGGACGCAAAGCATGTGAAGCAGGAGCTGGAAAAACAGGGACTGCCGTGCGCGATTGTGGGGCGGATTGTGGAAAAACAGGAAAAATCAGTGATTGTGAAGGGAGAAAAACGATGAAGATTGATGCAAGGGGAAAACAGTGTCCGCTGCCGGTGATGGATGCCAAGGAAGGTCTGAAGAAGGCAGCGCCGGGAGAGATCGTGGAGGTATGCGTGGACAATGAGATCGCGGTTCAGAACCTGATGAAGATGGCAAAGCACAAGGGACTGGAAGCGGAGAGTCAGAAAAAGGAAGACCGCGTATTTTTTGTCCGGATCCAGGCAGCCGGAACCGAGGGACAAGACAGGAAACAGGGAGAAACGGAACCGCCGGTGCAGGCAGAGGAGCAGAAACAAGGCACGGCGTGCCTGCCCGACGGAAGGCGAAAAGGACTGGTGGTGGTGTTATCTTCCGATCGGATGGGCCAGGGAGACGATGTGCTGGGAAAAATCCTGATGAAGGGATTTATCTATGCGCTGGTCGGACAGGAGGAACTGCCGGAAACTCTGCTTTTGTACAACGGAGGGGCCAGGCTGTCCTGTGAGGGTTCGGAATCCCTGGAGGATTTAAGACAGCTGGAAGCCATGGGCGTGGAGATTCTGACCTGCGGCACCTGCCTGAATCACTATGGACTGACGGAAAAGCTGGGCGTGGGCGGCATCACCAACATGTATGAAATCACGGAAAAAATGTGCGGCGCGCGGACCATTGTAAAGCCATGATAAAAAGAAAAGGAAGGAAGAGATGGAACGAAACGAACAGATTGTAGTGGTGCGCGGCGGAGGCGATATCGCCACGGGGACCATCGCCAAGCTTCATCACAGCGGATATAAGGTGCTGGTGCTGGAAGCGCAGTCCCCTTCCGCCATCCGGCGCCATGTGGCGCTGTCGGAGGCGGTTTATGAGGGAACCAGCCGTGTGGAAGATATCGTCTGCCAACTGGTGACCACCCTTTCGGAGGCGAGAAACGTCTGGGATCAGGGGCAGGTTCCTCTGATGGTGGACCCAGAGGGGACGGTCATGGAAACGATCCATCCGTGGGCGGTGGTGGATGCCATACTGGCCAAGAAAAATCTGGGAACCCACCGCGGGATGGCAGATATCACGGTGGCCCTGGGGCCGGGATTCACGGCCGGGCAGGATGTGGACATCGTCATTGAAACCATGCGCGGCCATAACCTGGGGCGGCTGATCCTGGATGGCACAGCCATGCCCAATACCGGCGTGCCGGGCGTCATCGCCGGGTATGGAAAAGAACGGGTGATCCACGCTCCGGCAGACGGAATGTTGAAAGGATGCAGCAAGATCGGAGATTTTGTGGAAAAAGGGCAGATCATCGCATGGCTGGAACAGGATGGATGCCGTGTCGGCGTGGAGGCATCCATATCGGGGCTTCTGCGGGGACTGATCCGGGATGGATATCCGGTGAAGAAGGGACTGAAGATCGCCGACATTGATCCGCGCAAATCCGAATACGAGAACTGTTTTACCATTTCGGATAAGGCCAGGTGCATCGCCGGGGGCGTGCTGGAGGCGCTTTTGTATCTGGAATGCAGCCGCAGGGAGGCCTGAGAACAGGCAAAAACAGAGGAGAGAAAGGATAGAAAATGAAGGAAGTACGAGTGGAAGATGCCATCGGGATGGTGCTTTGCCATGATATGACAGAGATTATCCCGGGAAAAAAGAAAGGGTGCGCCTTTCGCAAAGGACATATTGTGACGGAAGCCGATATTGAAAAACTGCTGGATATCGGAAAACGCCATATTTTTGTGTGGGATCTGCAGGAGGGATATGTGCATGAAAACGATGCCGCCATCCGCATGGCGAAAGCTGCCGCAGGGCCCAATATCCGTTTGTCGGAGCCCAAGGAGGGAAAGGTCAATCTGACCGCGGTCTGTGATGGACTTTTATCCGTCAATACGGAACTGTTATACGACCTGAATATGGATGAGCAGGTTTGTTTTTCTTCCATCCACGGCGGGAAGATGGCCAAAGAGGGGAAACTGCTGGCAGGCACCCGGGTCATTCCGCTGGTGGTAAAAGAAGAAACCGTGGCTGATTTTGAAGAAAAATGTCGGCGGCAGGGACCGGTTTTGCAGGTAAAACCCCTGGCCCATGCAAAGATCGGGATCGTGGTGACGGGATCGGAAGTGCTGGAAGGACGGATACAGGATCAGTTCAGCCCGGTTTTGGAGGAAAAGGCCAAAGAACTGGGAGCGGAAATCATGGGAAAGGTGCTGGCGGGAGATGACAAGGAGCGGATCCGCCTGGAAATCGGAAATTGGATGGAAAAAGGGGCAGATATGGTATGGGTGTCCGGCGGAATGAGTGTGGATCCCGATGACCGGACACCGGCAGCCATCCGCGCATGCGGCGGAGAAGTCATCACCTATGGGACACCCGTCCTGCCCGGCGCCATGTTCATGCTTTCCTATGTTCAGGGAATCCCGGTCATCGGACTGCCCGGATGCGTCATGTATTCCAAGCGGACCGTATTTGATTTGGCAGTGCCCAGGATTCTGGCAGGGGAACGGCTGACACGCATGGATTTTGTAAAAATGGCCCATGGAGGTCTGTGCCAGAATTGTCCGGTCTGCGTGTATCCGGACTGCGGATTCGGCGCGTGAGGACAGGGAAAAATAGAAAAATGGTCAGAAGGAAGGGAAGAATATTGATGGGAATCGTGAGAGCGGTCTGTATCAGCAAAGAGAAGGGAACGGAGAAAAAACCGATACCGGCGGGGCATTTCATAGAAAATTTTGGGATCGAAGGGGATGCCCATGCCGGAAACTGGCATCGGCAGGTCAGCCTGCTTTCCCATGAGAAAGTGGAGGCGTTTAACGAGAAAGGCGGGATGGCAGAGGACGGAGCCTTTGGGGAGAATCTGCTGGTGGATGGGATGGATTTTCGCGCCATGCCGGTGGGAACCAGACTTTCCTGTCATGGAGTGATTCTGGAAATCACCCAGATCGGCAAGGAATGCCACAGCCACTGCGCCATCTTTCACCGGGTGGGCGACTGCATCATGCCAAGGGAGGGGGTATTTGCGAAGGTCATCCGGGGAGGCGTCATCCGGCCGGGGGATGCGATGACGGTGGAAAAAGAAGATCCCTCCCGCCCGCTGCATGCTGCCGTCATCACAGTCAGCGACAAAGGATACGCGGGAGAGAGGGAAGACTTGAGCGGACCTGCCGCAGTGGAAATTTTGGAACAATATGGCTACGAAGTGGTGGAGACCGTCCTGATTCCGGATGAACAAAAGCAGATCGAGCGGGAACTGTGCCGCCTGTCGGACAGCAGGCAGGTGGACCTGATTCTGACAAGCGGCGGCACCGGATTCTCCATGCGGGACCGGACACCGGAGGCCACACTGGCGGTGGCACACCGCCTGGTGCCGGGCATCAGCGAAGCCATCCGCGCCGGTTCCATGGAGCTGACCAAACGGGCCATGCTGGGAAGGGGACAGTCGGTCCTTCGAAACCGGAGTCTGATTGTGAACCTTCCCGGGAGTCCGAAAGCAGTGAGAGAAAGTCTGTCTTTTATCATAGACACTTTGGAGCATGGACTGAGAATCCTCAGAGGAGAAGCCTTTGATTGTGCGCAGGATCGAAAAAATGACAAATAAGGAGTGAGGTCCAAATGCGTTGATCCCATTCAGGCAGCGCGATTGGCGATCATTTTTTTCACCTGCTTCAGCGCATGCAGATAGATGGGCACCAGGATGACACAGGCAGCTACCCATGCTGCCGGGTTGGCATAACAGATGGCAGCAAAGCCGAAGACACTGACAAAGCAGAAGGCAACCACAGAACGGGCGACCATCTCAAACAATCCGGCTCCCATGGCCATGACACTGAATCCCAGTCCCTGCGCAGAGTTGCGCAGTACCAGAAGGATGCCGAGAAATGGAAAGAAAATGCTGTTAAATAACAGGAAACGGCTGATACTTTCCTGGATCAGAGGCGTCATCTCTTCCTGGCGGATGAATAACAGAGACAGGTAGTTTCCGGATACCACCATGAAAATGCCGCAGAGGATGCTCATGACGACAGTGATAATCAGTCCGTTTTTCACACCGGATTTGATGCGGTCCAGTTTTCCGGCCCCCATATTCTGTCCGCAGTAAGTGGACATGGTCAGACCAAGTGCTTCCATGGGCTGACTCAGAAACATGTTTACTTTGCTGGCGGCATTGACGGAGGCTACAATATCTGATCCTAAGGTGTTGACAGCGCTTTGCAGGACGACGGACCCAATGGCTGTCACGGAAAACTGCAGCCCCATGGGTACGCCAAGGGAAAAGGAACTGCCAAGTTCCTGCCATGTCACGTTCCATTCCCCTTTCTGAAAATGGAGAATGGGATATTTCTTCATCATATAGATGATACAAAGGAATCCGGATACAAACTGGGACAGCACCGTCGCCACTGCAGTCCCTTCCGCGCCCATGGAAAATGCGAGAACAAAAACCAAATCCAGGACAATATTTAAAATAGCGGATACAATCAAAAAATAGAGAGGCGTTTTGCTGTCCCCCAGCGCGCGGAGCAGATTGGCCGGCAGGTTGTACATCATTGTTGCGATGATTCCAAGAAAGATGATGCGGATATAGCCAATGGCTGTTTCCAAAATATTTTCCGGTGTCTGCATCAGAATGAGAAGCTGTCTTGTGCATAATACGGTGATGACAGTCAGGATCAATGTGATGGCAGCGGATATGTAGACGGCAGACGCCACGCGCCGACGCATTCGTACATAGTCTCCGGCGCCAAAACGGTGTGCGATGGGGATGCACAGACCGCTGCTTAAGCCGAGCATAAAGCCGATGACTAAAAAATTAAGACAACCGGTGGAGCCCACTGCCGCAAACGCATCTTTTCCCACAAAGCGGCCGACGATGATGCTGTCCGTCAGATTATAGATCTGCTGCAGGAGATTTCCGAGCAAAATAGGAATCATGAAGTTCATGATGCGAAAGGTTGGTTTTCCTTGGGTAAGATCGCGAACCATGTTTGTATCCTCCTTTGTGATGGTAGAGTTCGAGTGATTTCACTTTGATAAATCTAAACGATTTTTCCCCATCTGTAAATCAACAAAATGGACAAAAATTTGTACATATTTTGTGTTCCTTTTTAGATATACAAATGGCATGGACAGGAAAAAAGAGCTATGGTATACTAATACCGGAAATCAGTAGGAGGGAGCCGATCATGAGTGAGACAATGATACTGGTGGTGGAGGATGACGATGCAGTCCGGGATTTGATTGCGGCGGCGCTGGAAACCCAGGAGTATAACTGCCATACGGCAGCAAATGGAACCCAGGCATTGCTGGAGGCCACCGCACAGAACCCGGATGCCATTCTTCTGGATCTGGGACTGCCGGATTTGGATGGGATCGAGGTCATCAAAAGGATACGGACGTGGTCCAATAAGCCTATCATTGTCATAAGCGGAAGGACGGAAGACAAAGATAAAATCGAGGCGCTGGATGCAGGGGCAGATGACTATTTGACGAAGCCGTTTTCGGTCAATGAATTGCTGGCCAGGGTGCGTGTGACTCTTCGGCGGCTGGCCTATATGAATGATGAGACAAAGAGTGATTCTGCCGTATTCCGAAATGGAAGTCTGACCATTGAGTATGCTTCCGGATGCGCGTATCTGGACGGAAGGGAGCTGCATCTGACGCCGAACGAATACAAAATTCTCTGCCTGCTTGCCAAAAATGTGGGAAAAGTTTTGACGCGTACTTATATCATAAAGGAAATCTGGGGAGGAACCTGGGAGAACAATGTGGCTTCTCTGCGTGTATTTATGGCTACGCTGCGCAAGAAGCTTCAGGAGGATACGGCTCATCCTCAGCTGATTCAGACCCATGTCGGAGTGGGATACCGAATGCTCCGTTCTGGGGGCGATGAGAAAGGTAAGACAAACCGGGGATAAGAAACCAGATGATCCCATGGGGGATGTTGCGGTGCTTCCGCTGCTTTGTATCAGCAGAAGACGGGCAATGTCCCCTTTTATAATGATAACGTATCATGATAACGGAGCAGGGAGACAGACCAGGTGGTTTTAGAGTGATGAAAACGGGAAAGAGGATGAAAATGGAACAAAGATTGTATGTGGTAGGCATCGGGCCGGGAGGGTATGAAAAGATGACCATTGAGGCGGCTTCTGTGCTGAAGGAATGTGAGATAATCGTTGGATATACCGTATATGTGGAATTGATTCGGGATCATTTTCCCGGAAAAGAATGGCTGACCACTCCCATGCGCAGGGAAGAAGAGCGGTGCCGGATGGCCTTTGAACTGGCGCAGAAAGGGAAAAAGACAGCGCTGATATGCAGCGGAGATGCCGGGGTGTACGGCATGGCGGGACTGGTTTTGGAACTGAATCCGGACTACCCGGATGTGAAGGTAAACGTGATCCCGGGTGTGACGGCTGCCCTAAGCGGCGCGGCTTTGCTGGGCGCGGCTTTGATGCATGATTTTGCGGTCATCAGCCTGAGTGATCTATTGACTCCCTGGGAGACCATCGAAAAGAGACTGAGGGCAGCGGCCGAGGCGGATCTGGTGATCTGCCTTTATAATCCTTCCAGCAAAAAACGGGCGGATTATCTGAAAAAGGCCTGCGCCATCATCCGGGCTGCCGCGTCTCCGGATACGGTATGCGCCTACGTAAAACAGATCGGCCGGGAAGGGGAAGAAAAGAAGATCATGACCCTGCGGGAATTGGCCGAATGTCAGGTGGATATGTTTACCACGGTGTTCATCGGCAACTCCCAGACCAAGCGGATCGGGGATGCCATGGTGACGCCGCGGGGATATCGGATCGCAGGAGCGGATGGCAGCAGGTAAAGGAGAGAAAACATGAAGCGGATCTTGTTGTTTGCGGGGACGACGGAGGGGAGGCAGATCGCGGAATTCTGTGCGGAGCACGGGATCCCTGTGCTGGCCTGTGTCGCCACAGAGTATGGAGAACACCTTTTGCCGGAGTCCGGGCAGGTGGAAGTGCATATGGGGCGAATGGATGAAAACGCCATGCTGGCTATGATGGAAGGGGAGCCCTTTGCCATGGCCGTGGATGCCACCCATCCCTATGCGGCCTGCGTGACGGAAAACATAAAGGCAGCCTGTCAAAAGGCGGGGCTTTCCTATGTACGGCTGCTTCGAAGCGAAAGCGGCGGCGCATGGCGGGAGGCTTCGTCCGTGGTGTATCGAAACACGGTGCAGGAGGCTGCCGCATTTTTGGAAGGAACCAGGGGGACGGTCTTTCTGACGACAGGGAGCAAGGAACTGGAGGCATTTGCATCCATGGAGGATTTTGCAGAGCGGGTTTATGCCCGCATACTGCCGATTCCGTCCATGATTCAGAAGGCCATGGATCTGGGACTGCCCGGCAGCCATATCATCGGCATGCAGGGACCGTTTTCCAGGGAAATGAATGAAGCCATGTTTCGTCAGGCTGGGGCGGTCTATCTGGTGACTAAGGAAAGCGGCCGCACAGGCGGCTTTTCGGAAAAGATGGAAGCTGCGGTCTCTCTGGGGATGACGGCGGTGGTGATCGGAAGGCCGACCCATGAGACGGGAATGAGTCTGGAAGAAGCGGAAAAACTGGTGC